>AP024676.1:0-311240 GCA_025998955.1 Candidatus Roseilinea sp. | reverse complement strand
TGCTATCGTAGTATTCGCGCCAGCGCCAAAACCGGCCGTCTTGCATGACGCCGACGTTGAGGTCCTCGTCATCGGCGCGCACGCCGGTTTTGCGGTTGGTGCAGCTCCAGGTCTGATGAATGGCCAAATAATCACCGCTATACACGATGCGGTGGATCGTGACGACCGTATCGGCGTAGTTCTCGGAGTAGGCGTGCACGGCGCGGCGCAACTGATCATGGCCGCGCACGACTTCGAACGACGTCTGGATCAAGCTCTCCGGCGCATGACAACTGACGACCGTTTCGGCATCACCGCGCGCCCAACCCTGCGACACATGCCGGCAGTGCACGGCGAGGATCTCGTCGTAGGTCATGTCGCGTGTCCGCGGCGGGATGAACGGCGGCCACGGCTCCTCGCGCAGTGGCGCGCGCTCCTCGACTTCACGGATGCTGCGATGGTCGTTGTGGATGCGCAGATACGCGATTCGCCCGGCGCTGAAGTGCAACATCACAGCCTGTTCCACCTCGCGCCAGCGCCCGGCGCCCGCAGCGACGCGCACCGCCCATTCGGCTACCCACCATTCCGGCTCGCGCAGATCGTGAAACGCGCGGCGCACCGAGATGCGCACGCCATCTGGGGCGCTCGCGACCGCGCGCAGATATTCGCCGATTCCGGCGCGGCTTCGGTATGGCCGGCCATCCACGACCCATGTCGCGTCAGGATGGCAGAGGCTCGCAGCGTGGTCCGGCCCGCCGGATTGCCAGGCGCGAGCTAGAACATCAAAGGGGGTGGCTTCGGCCATGCGGCCTTCGATCAGCCGGTCATGAACATGCGCTGAAAGCGCATCATCAGGCCGAGGTCGCCGGCGATGCGGAGCTTGCCGCTCATGAATGCTTTGGTCGGGTCGAGCCGGCCACCGATAATATCAATCCAGTCCTGAGCGGCCACGTTGATGGTGACGGTGGGCTGTTCGACTACGCCCTCCTGCACGTCAAATTTGCCATCGGCGATGGCCAATGCATAATTGCCGCCACCGTCGCCGGTCGCGTTCAATTGAATCACCGCGTTTACGCCTTTGGCCAACGCGGGATTGAAATTTGCAGCCATGGTCTGAAGCGCTTCGACTAGCGTCATCGTTCACTCCGTATGTGTAACAACGTCTTCGATTTCCATTTATTCGACGAGTAAATCGGCGGGAGTATACCGCGCCGCATTTTCGCTTACAACCGCTCATGGGACGACGCTTCTTGAACCGTAGCACGCTGGAGAACGCTGCCGTCGTCTCGGCCATCCTCATCTTTGCCATCCTGGTCGCCAACGTGATCATGTTCATCGGTTCGCGCAACCGGCTGCCGCCGGAGACGAGGCTGGGCGACCTGGACGTGAGCGGGCTGACGGTGGACGAAGCGATCAGTGCCACCCTGCGCAGCTTGCAACAGCCGGTGACGCTGCGCTACCTCGATCAGCGTATGGAACTCGCACCGGCGGCGATCGGCTTTCGGCTGAACGAGCCGGTCGCCCGGTTGCAACTCGAAGCAGTCATCGCCGGCCAGCGAGGGCTGGATAAGCTGCCGGCATTCATCTTGCGCCGGAACGATAACCCGGCGCGCATTCCGCTGCCCTACCAGTATTCCGAGCCGCAGCTTCAAGGGGTGTTGGCCGAACTGGCCGCGCGTTACGACCGCGAACCCCGCCCCCCTGCGCCCGATCTAGCCTCCGGCACCGTGACGCCCGGCCAGGACGGCGCCGTGCTCAACGTGGCCGAAGCGTCACAGGCGATCCTGGCCGCGATGCAATCCGGCGCCGCGCGCACGGTGGATCTGCCGGTGGATGTCATGCCGCTGGGTATGAAAGGCGTCCGGTCGCTCGAATCGGCGGTACTGGAGCGCCTGCGTCCGTTCACCGAGCGGTCAGGCAACCTAGCCGGCGTCTTCATCAAGGATCTGCGCAGCGGTGAGGAGTTGGCCATCAACGGCGATGTTGCCTTCTCGGGCTTGGGTTGGCTGAAGCTGGGGCTGATCCTGGAAGCCTACCGCGCGAACACAGCGCCCATCCCACCAACGCTGCGTGAGAAGCTCGAAGTCGTCTCGGCGCGCGGCGGGCCAGCAGAGATCAACGACGTCTTGCGCGAATTGGGCGACGGCGACGCGCAGCTCGGTGCCGACCGCGTGAACGCTACACTGCAGAAGCTGGGACTGCGCAACACCTTCCTGGCGCAGCCGCTCGGCCAAGGCGTTGCACCGCCCGCCATCGTGACGCCGGCCAACGCGCGCGGCGACATCAACGCCGACCCCGACCCGAACGCGCAATCTACCGTCGCCGACGTCGGCGTGCTATTGGAGATGATCGAGCAATGCCGCAACGGCGCGGGCGGGATGATTCTCGCGTTCGACGGCATGTTCTCGGCGTCGAAATGCGACGAAATGCTCGCGGTGATCGCCAAGAATGGGTTCTCGGCGTTGATCGAGGCCGGCAGCGGCGGCGCCGTCGTCTTTCATCGTCAGGCGTGGGATGAGCGCAACCACGGCGATGCCGCCCTGGTGCGCTCGCCCAAAGGCGAGTACGTGGTCGCCGTGATGCTGCACGGCCAGGGCCAACTCGATTGGGCGGAGACGTCGCCGATCATCAGCGACATCGCGCGTCTGGCGTATGGCTTCTTCAACGAGGAGATACCGCCTGCCCCGTCCCCGCTCAGTGGCGCGCCACCGCCGTAGCCTTACTTCGGCAGGTAGCGGCGCGGAATCTTGCACACCATGGTGTAGGCCGGGTCGAAGAAGTTGCCCAGGTCGTATCGGGCAGCCTGGCCCATCAGGATGCCGGTCGCGTGTGCATCTAGCCCGTAGTCATCGCGCAGCCAGCGGGCCATTTCAGTCGTGGCGTGCTGTAACGCTTGGTCGAGCGGGCGCGCGTTGCCGACGGTGAAGATGAAATCGGCGTCTTCGCCGCGCGGCCAGCCGATCGCCTTGCGTTCGATCACGCGCACGGTGAATTGCACTTCCATCGAGATTTCGATACCGGTGCCGCTAATCTCGCCATCGCCTTGCAGCGCATGGCCATCGCCGATGTGGAACAGCGCGCCTTCGACGAACACCGGGAAGTAGGCGGTGACGCCGGCCACGAAGCCGTTGTAGTCCATGTTGCCGCCATGCGGGCCGGACGTCACGGTGCTGATGGCTTCGCCACCGGCGGGCGCCACGCCGAAGCAACCGATCATCGGCGCGAGGGGCAGCGTGAATGCACCCAAGCGGGTCTGCGGCGACTCGAGCGTCGCCGTACCGGCAGCCAGATCCACCCGCCACTTGCCGATGGCCTGATCGCGTTCGGGCAACTCGCGCACAAAGTCTGGGTCCACCGCGTTGAATGCGAGCGAGGTGCGCACCCAACCCCATTCGCGATTGGGGGTGATGCGATCCAGATGCACGGCCAGCACGTCGCCGGGCCGGGCGCCCTGGATGAAGAACGGGCCGGTCATCGGGTTCGGCCTCGGGGCAATGCACTCGCCCCGCGCGTCATGCCCCCACGCATCTACGCACGTGGTGATCACCGTGTCGCCGTTGGCAATCGTAAGCGCCGGCTCATGCCCACCAATGGTGGTGTAGTAGCGCGCCGGCGTAAAGCGATAGATCATGCTGTAGGCGCAGGTAACTCATCGCCGCCAGGCGACCGGCTTCGAGTAATACGGATTAGCGGAGACCCAGCACACGCCGCCCCACGGGCAGCGAATCCGCCACCAGTTGTAATCGTCGCTCAGGCCGGTGACCGTAACGCGGTGGCCTGGCCGCAGCATGCCCACGATGTGATAACGCAGTCCGGGGCCGGAGCGGATGTTCAGGTTGACAAGCGCTGCCACTTGCGTGACCGGTGTGCCGCGCACGGCTGCCGGCGCGGCCAACGCCGGCGACGCACTACCAAGCGCACTGACCAGCACAGCTACCGCCGCCGCCAGCGCCGAGATGAGAGTTCGAACTTTCAAAGCGTTCCTCCAAGGGATTGCAGAACCCAAGGTTCTCGGAGAACCCTAGGTTCTGCAATTTGCGCCGGCCTCAGTACTTGATATCCACCTGCTTCTTCTCTCGCGCGCTTTGCGCGATCGCATCGCAGATCACGGCGTTCTTGTAGCCGTCTTCGAAATCGGCGCCGTAAGGCTTGACGTCGGTGTTGTTCACGATAGCACTGAAGAAGTGATGGAACTCGTGCACGAAGGTGTGCTCCCAGCCGATGATGTGCCCCTGCGGCCACCAGTTCTTCCAGAACGGATGGTAGCTCTCGCTCACCAGCACCTGCGTGAAGCCCTGGATCTCGCGCGGCTGGTCGCGCATGAACACCTCCAGGTAGTTCATGTTCTCTAGGTTGAAGCGGATGCTGCCGCGCTCGGCGTTGATCTCGAAGGTGTTGTGGTTCTTGCGGCCGGGCGCAAAGCGCGTCGCTTCTAGCGTGCCGAGCGCGCCGTTCTTGTATTCCACCACCGCCTCGAACGCATCGTCCACGGTGACCTTTGCCCGCTTGCCGTTGGCGTTGCGCTCGGTAATGAAGGTGCCGGTGCGCGCCATCAGGCTCTTCGGCTCACCGACCAAGAAACGCGCCAGGTCAATGATGTGCGAGCCTAAGTCACCCAGCGCGCCGCTGCCGGCCACGCGCCTGTCCAGACGCCACACCATCGGGAAGTTCTCGTCGGCGATCCACTCCTGCAGGTAAGAAGCGCGGAAGTGGTAGATGCGGCCGAGCTTGCCCTGGTCTATCAGTTCCTTGGCCAGCCGCACCGCCGGCACGAAGCGATAGTTGAACGCGACCATGTGCTTCACGCCGGCCTTCTTGACGGCCTGCCACATCTCCCAGCACTCTTCAGCGTTGCGGCCGAGCGGCTTTTCGCTGATGACGTGCTTGCCGGCCTTGGCAGCGGCGATGTTCGGCTCGGCATGCACGTTGTTTGGGCCGCCGTTGTCGAACACTTGCACGTCTGGGTCATCAATCAGCTTGCGCCAGTCGGTATAAGCTTTCTCGTAGCCGTAACGCTTGGCAGCTTCCTGGACAGCTTCTTTGTGCCGGCCGGCGATCGCCACCAAGCGCGGGATGGCCACCGGCGGATACATCATGTAGGGCAGCTTCTTCAGCGCATTGCTGTGCGCCTTGCCCATGAAGGCATAGCCTAGCATCCCCACGCCGATCGTCGGGGCCTGGCCTTCCGCCTTCGGCCCGGCCATGGTGACAAATCCAACTTCGTCTGACATTGTGTCCTCCAGATTGGGGAGAAGTCAGAAGTCAGATATCAGATATCAGATATCAGATATCAGATATCAGATGTCAGATGTCAGATGTCAGATGCAGGCTGATCTTCGCGCTGCAAGGACTTGGCCAAACCGACAATCATCGCCACGATCTCATCCACGTCTTTGAGCAACGAATCGGCGAGTGCATCGGTCCAGTATCCAAGCCCGCGCGCGATGTCAATCCCGGTCATGACCTCGTAGCCCGAACGCTGCGCAATTTCAAGAAAGCGACAGAATTCTCGATTCGAGCTGTTGCCTGATCCCTCTGCGATATTGAGCGGGATCGCGGCGCTCGCTCGGCGCAGCTGGCTGACCAAGCCGAATCTCTCGTCCGCGGGGAACTGGGCAGTCTCTCGATAGATCGAAATCGTGAACGCCATCGCCCTCTGCCAGACTTTGAGATCCCTAAACTTGTGCTTAGCCATCCGTCTCTGACCTCTGACCTCTGACCTCTGACCTCTGACTTCTGACTTCTGACCTCTGACTTCTGATTTCTGATTTCTGATTTCTGATTTCTTACTTCTTTCTCTCAAACGCTGCATCGAAGGCCATCGCGCTGGGTTTGAAGTCGTAGCGGCGCACGTTGGCGCAGCTTTCGGTCGCGCCGTGCTCGCGGTCCATCCCAGGATCCTCCCATTCGACCGACAACGGGCCGTCATAGCCGATCTCGTTCAACGCCCGGATGATGGCGTCGAAGTTGATGTTGCCGCGGCCCACGCTGCGGAAGTCCCAATAGCGGCGCGAGTCGCCGAAGTGGGTATGGCCGCCAAACACGCCGGCCTGCGTCGGCACGCTGCTCCAGGCGACGTCTTTCATGTGCACGTGATAGATCCGATCGCGGAATTTGCGGATGAACCCCACGTAGTCCACTCCCTGATAGCCGAAGTGCGAGGGGTCGTAGTTGAAGCCGAACTCCTCGCGATACTTCAAGGCCTCTAGCGCGCGCTCGGCGCTAACGATGTCGAAGGCGATCTCAGTAGGGTGCACCTCCAGCGCGAATTTGACCTGGTTCTCCTTGAACACATCGAGGATGGGGTTCCATCGCTCGGCGAACTCAGCATAGCCAGCGTCAATCATGGCCGGGCTGACCGGCGGGAACGAATACACATACGGCCAAATGCTGCTGCCGGTGAAGCCATTCACCACCTTCACGCCGAACAGCTTGGCCGCGCGTGCGGTGTTGGCTACTTCTTCAGCAGCACGCTTGTTCACCTCCGACGGCTTGCCGTTCCCCCACACGCGGGGCGGCAGTATGGCCTTATGCCGCTCATCAATCCGATCGCAGACGGCCTGGCCCACCAGATGGGTGCTGATCGCGAAGCACTTCATGCCATGCTTGTTCAACACGTCCCATCGTCCGCGCACGTAGCTGTCGTCGCTCAACGCTTTCTCCACGTCGAAGTGATCGCCCCAACAGGCGAGCTCCACGCCGTCGTAGCCGAACGACTTGGCTTTCTCTACGATGGTCTCGAAGGGCAAATCGGCCCACTGACCGGTGAAGAGGGTAACAGGTCTTGCCATAGATCATTGCTCCTTATGAGGGTCCGATGCGCTAGTGCGCTTCTTCTCTTTGGCCTAGTCTATTCAGCGAGCGATGAACGCGCAAATTCGGTCGCGGGTGGCGGGTCGCGGGTCGTCGGTCGCTCGTCATCTACCATCCATCAATCATTTATCACTCACCAACCGACGCAGCTGCACAGCCGACGACGCACGCCTACAATCGCTCGCATGTCTCACGAATTGGTGATCGGCGTAGATGGCGGGCAAACCAGCACCAAATGCGCGCTGGTCGCCTGCGATGGTCGCGTGCTGGCCTATGGTCAAGGGGGCGGGCTAATGCATCTGGCCGCAGCCGGCGCGCGCGAGCGACACGCGTGGGCGTTGCGCGAGGCCTTCACCTCGGTCTGGGCCAACGCCGGCCTCGAACCGCAGCCCGTCGCGGCGATCGGCCTCGGGCTGACCGGCGTCGAGGATGGCTCGCCCGAAGCAGCGCTGGCGCGCCAGATCGTCGCCGGGCTGATCTCGGCGCAGCACATCGCAGTGCATAGCGACGCCTACGCCGCGCTGATCGGCGCGCATGGCAATCGGCCTGGCATCATCGCCATCAGCGGCACTGGCTCTCACATCCTCGGGATGAACGCCGCAGGCGAATTAGCCCGCGCCGGTGGTTGGGGCTGGCTGCTCGGCGACGAAGGTAGCGCTTTGTGGATCGGCCGGCGCGGGCTGATTGCTGCGCTGCATGCATCCGACGGCACAGCAGATCCCACGATCCTCGAAGCGATGATGCTTCGGCACTTCCAAGTGAAGGCGTTGCGCGACGTAAAGCGGCACGTGTATGCCCCTGGCTTCGGCGCGAAGGAGTTCGCCGCGCTGGCGCCGCTGGTCTCACAGGCAGCTATGCAAGGCGATGCGGTTGCACAAAGCATCGTCGGGCGGGCGGCGCGCGATTTAGCGGTACAAGTGATGGCCGTGCAGCGCCGGCTGGGGCTGCCGACGGACGCGCCCATCGCGCCCGTGGGCGGCGCCTATGAGCATGTGCACGGCTTGCGCACGGGATTCATCGCCGCACTGCGCGAAGTGAATCCACAAGCGAACGTCGTCGCGCCGCAGTGGCCGCCCGTGCTCGGCGCTGCGTTGATCGCGCTCAAGGCATGCGGCTGTCCGGCGACGATTCGATTCGCAGCTACAGATTGACCGGTGCCCCCGTCTTCGCAGACGCGATGATCGCGCAGATCGCACGCGTGACGGCGACGCCGTCCTCGCCGGTTGCCAAGACCGGCGTGCCGCGCGTGACCGCATCCACGAAGTAGGCGATGCTGTCCAACACGAAGCCGGTGAGATGCTCACCCGTGGGCGGCGCGAGCACGTCGGGGAAGGTCGCGCGTTCCGCCGAATACACTTCGATCGTGCGGTTGTGCGAGGCGTCTATGTAGATCGCGCCGCCGTCGCCGAGGATCTCCAGCTTCAAGTCCTTCACCGTCGCGTGCGTGCGCGGCAGAATCCATGCGTGCTCAAACACGGCCACCGCGCCCCGGCTGAATTCCACTGTTGCGACGTGGAAGTCGGTTGTGTCTACGCCCATGCGCTTGAGGATGCCATCGCGGCCGACGGCGTAGACGCGCACGATCTCGTCCTCGAGCATCCAGCGCACGACGTCAATCATGTGGCTGGCCAGAAACCAAAGCGCCGAAGATTGGCCGGCCCATTTCAGCATCTCGGTGGGAATTGCCGTCGTGTTGCTCAGACGTGCATAGACGTACGCCGGCCGGCCGATGTCGCCGCGCCGGATGGCCTCACGCGCTTGCGCCATCGGCGGGTTGACACGGTTGTGGAAGTCCACCATCAACATCACGCCGGCGCGTCGTGCCGCTTCGACAATGGCCTCGGCATCTTCGACCGTGGTCGCCAAGGGCTTCTCGACGAGCAAGTGCTTGCCGGCCTTCGCACAAGCAACGGCGACTTCGCGATGCAAATGGTCCGGCGTAGCCACCGAGACGGCGCGCACATTAGGGTTGGCCAGGACTTCGCGGTAATCCGTCGTCCAGCGGCGGGCGCCGTACTTCGCAGCGATCGCCTGCGCGCGATCGGCGTTCAGGTCGCACACTGAGACGAAGTCCACTGCGTGGTGCCGGCTGTATGCCTGAGCGTGACGCTCGCCGAACAAGCCGGCGCCGATCAGTGCGAAGCCTGTAATCATGCGTCGCCTGTGAGGATAATACAGAGAGGGGAACGAAGAGAACTTTACCGGAAGACCAGGCCCAGCGCTTGCCCTTAGCAGTTGCCGTCATTCACAGGGGGAGATGAACGACGGGGGGACTCCAAGGCCCAAGATAGACCTGATCCCCTGGTTTCCCAGTTGCAACCCTACCTCGATTCTACTCTATCCTTTAATCGCGCCCATGCGTACGCCTTCGAGAAAGTATTTCTGAAACGCCAGAAAGAACACGATCATCGGCAAGGCTGCCAGTGCTGCCCCTGAGAATATCACACCCCAGTCTGTCATAAACTCACCCTGAAGGTTCGCTACCCCTACGGTTAGCGTGTAATTCTGCGCCTTGTTCAATACGATCAACGGCCACAGGAAGTCGTTCCAAAAACGTACGAACGTAAAAATAGCCAACGCAGCAACAGCCGGCTTGCATAAGGGAAGAATGATCTCCCAGAAGATGCGAAACTCACCGGCGCCGTCCACGCGCGCCGCTTCTTCCAATTCCGACGGAAGCGTCTGGATGTATTGGCGCATGAGAAAGATGCCGAACACGACGGCGGTGCCGGGGAGGATCACGCCGCCCAGCGTGTCAATCAAACCGATGCCCCGGGTAATGATGTAGAGGGGGATCAACGTCACGTGGATCGGGATCATCAGCGTGCTCAGCAGGATCCAGAACAACACGTTCCGCCCCGGGAACCGGCGTTTGGCAAACGCATACCCGGCCATCGTGTCGAAGATCACGTGCCAAGCCGTGACCGTCAACGCCACGATCAGGCTGTTCAGCATCCAATTCGCGTAGTATTTGGTGCCCCCCAGCAACCGTTGGAAGTTATCCAGCTTGAACGCCGGGACGAGGATGGGCGTGAGCGGCGGCGTGCCCGAAATCGGCGTGAAGGCGTTGGCGAACAACCAGTACATTGGGAAGAGCGCAATGACTGCGGTGACGATCAACACGGTCATCGCGCCGATCTTGCCCCATGCGATGCGCGGGGCTGCCCTGCGCCGGCTCAACGGGATGCTGGTTGCTGCGTGTTCCATCAGTCAGTTGTGGTCCTTTGGCTACGCGAGCGCGCTCACCCGCTCAATATTCCACGTCGCTGCGCAATGCGCGAAACTGTAGGGCAGCGACCGCAGCGATCATCACAAACAACACAAACGCCTGGGCCGAGGCCACGCCGAAGTTCAAATCTTTGAAGCCGTTGTTGTAAATCTGGGTCACGATGGTTTGTGTGCTGTTGCCCACGCCGCTCGGCACCATCACGTAGATGCGCTCGAACACTTCGAAGCTGGCGATGGTGTAGATCACGACCAGATAGAGCGTGGTGGACTTGATGAGCGGCACGGTGATGTGCCACCAGCGTTGGATCGGCCCGGCGCCGTCCAATTCTGCGGCCTCGTAGTACTCGCGGGGGATGCTGCCCATCGCTGCGCTGAACAGCACCACCGCCGTCGCCGGCACGGTGAGCACTGCCGAGAGCGTGACGCTGCCCAGCGCGATGTCGGGGTCGGAGAGCCAGCGCACCGGCGGCAAGCCCACCAAGCGCAACAGGTAGTTGGCAAAGCCCCACTGGGCGTTGAAGATGTAGGCCCAGGTCAGGCCAATGATCAGCGCGCTGGTGACGGCCGGCAGGTAATACGCCGCGCGGAAGAACGTGCGCAGCCAGTTGCTCAGCGGCTGGATCAGGCTGGCCAGGATCAAGCCGATCAGGATGTTGGCCGTGACGGTGAACAGCGTGTAGATCAGCGTGTTCCGGATGGCGCTGACGAACACGCCGCCAAATTGGGTGAACGCCGTGACGTAGTTCTTGTAAATCGGCGTCACCCAAGTGCCGCCGCGCACCAAGCTGTACTCTTGAAAGGAGATGATGAACGCCCACACCACCGGCGCCAGCACGAACACGGTAAACGTGAGCAAGCTGGGCAGGATGAAGGTGTAGCTCCAGCCGTGCTTTTGGACAAACCGACGCATCTCAAATGAGGAATTGAGAATTGAGAAGGGCGCGAGACGGCGCCCATTTCTCAATTCTCAATTCTTCTTATGGCTCTTCTCATTGCCCCGCGATGAGCGAATTGGCTTCCGGCGCGATCTTTGTCATCGCTTCTGCCGGATCCACCTTGCCGAAGATGATGTTTTGGTATTCGGGATGGATCAAGCGGGTGAGCTTAGGCCAAGCCGGCGTCAGCGGGGTGATCCACATGTAGTCCAGCATCGGCAGGAACTGGTCGAGCGGCGGAGCGACTTTCACCGATTTGCGGGCGGCAGGCGCCAGGTAAAAGCCGGTTGCAGCCGTCTCGCTGGGCGGCACGTCCTCTTGCACCTCCGCGCTGGTCAGATAGCGGGCCAGGTCCATCGCCGCCTGTTCCTTCACTTTGTCGTTCGTCGCCGCCACGGCAATCAACCCGATCGCACCGACGGTTATCCGGTTGCCGTTGACGCTGGGCAGCGGGTAGATGGCGAAGTTGATCTTGTCGGCCTTGAGCTGTGGGCTGAAGCCGGTGGCATCCACGATCATGCCGTATTGCTTATTCTTGAAGCCGCCTTTCACGTCTGCATCTTTCTGCGAACCGAAGTCGGGCGGCGTCACCTTGTGCACCAACGCCAGCTCGGCAAAGCGCTTCAGGCCGGCTGCGGCCTTGTCGCTGTCAAAGCCGAATTTGCCGTCCACGATCGGGCGCACGCTAGGGTCCTCGTTCATCCACAGCCCCCAAGTGTTGATCACGCCGGGGTCAATAAAGCCACTGAAGCCGTAGACTTGCTCGCCGTTGGCGCGCTGGAAGGTAAGTTTCTTGGCGGTTTCGACGAACTCCTCCCACGTCCAGTCCTTCGAAGGCAGCTCCACGCCGGCCTCCTGGAACACGTCCAGGTTGAGGTAAATGCCCATCGGCACAACCCACAGCGGCCACGCATATGCTTTGCCGTCCTTCAACCGAACCGCTTCGAGCGTATTGGGCAGGATGTCGGCTTTATCGGCGTCAGTGAGGTAATCGTCAATCGGCGCGATCAGGTCATCTTTCACGAACGCCGGCAGCCGGTCGGAAGGTAGACGCAGCACGTCAATGCCCTGGCCGCTCTGCAGCGCGGTAGTGAGCTTGGTGAACCCTTCGTCGTTGGGCGGATAACCGGTGATCTCGACGTTGATGTCGGGATTGTCGGCCTCAAACTGGGCAATGGCCAGGTCGAAGGGATTGGCAAATTGATTGCCCGGCGTGTAGCCCAATACCCACAAGTTCAGCGTGCCTTTGTAGCCGCTGTTGCTCTTGCGCAAGCCGCCTTTAGGGGTAGCAGCCGGCGCCTGGGGCGCGGCAGGCGCTTGGGTAGCAGCCGGCGCCGAGGCCTCGGTAGCGGCAGGGGCTTGGGGCGCCGCCGGCGCTGTAGGGGCAACCGGGGCGGCGCAGGCGCTCAACAGCACGCTCATTGCGCCGGCCATGCGGATCAAGATTGAAACGCGCTTGTCCATGGATTTCACACTCCTCCTCGTGATGGTGATTTCAAGTGCTGGGTTCAGCCGCTAGGCTCAACTCAGCGTAGAACACGTATTTATCTCCGCGATAGTACGATTCCACGGTCTCGAACGGACAGCCGTGTTGCGAGTATGTCGTGCGATAGAGGTGCAGCACCGGGCTGCCGACGCGCACGCCCAGCACCTTCGCTGCCTCAAGCGGACAGGCAACCGCCTCCAACTGCTGTTCAGCCCGTGTGGGGATCACCCCATACTTTTGAGAGAGCAAATGGTACAGGGATTGGTTGGTCAGGTCTTCGCGCAGAATATCCCGGCATAGCGTCGCGCTCAAGTGGGCAGTCTCAACCGCCATCGGCTCGCCGTTGGCGGTGCGCAAGCGTTGCAATAGGATCACCTGCCGATGACGAGCATCCAAGCGCAAGCGATGGGCCACCGCCGCCGTGGCGCGCGTCACCGTCAATTGCAACACCACCGAGCCGGCCTTCTTGCCGCGCTCTTGCATGTCTTGCGTGAAGCTGGTCAAGCGCGTTAAATGTTGTGCGATGCGCGGCGGCGCGACAAACGTGCCGCGGCCCTGATCGCGCACCAAGCGGCCCTCCATCTCTAGCTCGGTCAGCGCCTGGCGCACGGTAATGCGGCTGATGCCAAAGCGCTCGCACAATTCTCGCTCCGAGGGCAACTGCATCCCCGGCGACCATGCGCCAGAATCGATCTGCGACAGAATCACCTCCTTGAGCTGGCAATACAACGGCGTGGGATCACGCTTATCCAAGCTGGGGACGGATTGCCAGGTGTTCATGATGTCATGACCAGTTGGTATTGTAACTTATCCCTTGCGCCGGTCAAGTCTTATGCATACGTGATTACCCAAAAGGTGTTGAGCAGTTTGAGAGTGGAAACGGTAATCTATAGCCCAGCTACTCCCCAGAGCAAGCGGTATAGCCCGTTGCGCTTTCGAGTCGGTGGAATTTGTCCTCCCAGCCGCTGAAGCCACACGAGCACCTCCTGAGGCCAGGTCCCCAGGAGGTGGGTAATCAAGTGCATTGCCCACAGCACGGCCACAAACATGCGTTGCATGCCCGCCAACGAATGCACCATCACTTGCTCAATGTCCAATCCTGCTTCCTGGTCAAAACGATAGCCGTCTTCAATGCGGTGTCGCAGACGCCAATCTTGATAGACCCTTTGGGCATCTTCCACTTTTGACTGACAAAGTCCTCGGCACGATAGGAAAACCAATGGGCATACGTCGTCGCCGGGCGAGAAAGGTTGACCACCGTGGCCGTGATGGCCGGGTAACCCCAGGTCAAGCGCGCTTCTACCTTGAGATTGGGGGCGTACTTTTGTGCGCCTTGCTCACCCCCTGCACCCGCTGCGCAGAGGGCTTTTCAAACTGGACGGGGTCAATCGCCACGACCAACGCCTCAGCCCCCGCTTCGTGCACGGTACGTTGGGCCAGGCGATACAGGCTTTTGGTCCACTGCCAGACGTTCACCCGCCTATTGTGCACCAGGCGATAGCCCCACGTTGCTTGCGCCCAGGCGCTGGCGTTGGGCTCGCCTCCGCTCCCCATGGCTTTGGCGATGTGAGGAGACTGGCTGACCAGCAAACCTTGAATCAAGGCTTCGCCGTTGCACTTTAGAACCTATCTCTAAACTTACGGAACGAGCCATAATAGGGATATGGATAATACCAGTGGGACGCGATACGCCGACGTTGCAAGTTGGGAGCTGTCTGATAGTCTGTGGGCGCGCATTGAACCGTTGTTGCCCCAACCGAAGTCGCGCTATCGCGGACGCGGACGGCAGCGCAAACACATCGGTGGGCGGCCGGCAGCAGACCGGCGCAAGACCATGACCGGCATCTTGTACGCGCTGCGAACCGGCATTCCGTGGAACGCCATGCCGAAAGAGTATGGATCGGGAAAGACAGTCCATCGCTACTTTCAGCGCTGGGTGCAGGCGGGCGTCTTCAAGCGCATGTGGCAGGCGGGTTTGGCGGAGTATGACGAGGTCAAAGGGATCGCCTGGAAGTGGCAAGCGGGCGACGGGGCGATGACCAAGGCCCCGCTGGGGGGCGAAAAGACAGGCAAAAACCCTACGGATCGCGCCAAAAGGGGCGTCAAGCGCAGTCTGTTGGTGGATGAGCAGGGTGTGCCGTTGTCGATCGTGGTCAGCGGGGCGAACACGCCGGATAGCGCGTTGCTGGAGTCCACGCTGGATACCATGCCGGTGGAGCGACCTGACCCGCAAACCGTCCCGCAGAATCTGTGTCTGGACAAAGCTTACAGCGGCGAACCCTGCCGTCAGGTGGCGCAGGCACATGGCTACGAAATCCATGTGCCGGACAAGGAGAACGCCCAAAAAAACGCCAGCGCAAGCCGGGCCGACGCAAGTCGCGCCGCTGGGTGGTCGAAGTGACTCATTCATGGCTCAATCGCTTTCGTCGGTTGCTGATTCGCTGGGAGAAGAAGGCGAGCAATTATCTGTCCCTGCTGTTTTTCGCCTGCGCCATCATCTGTTGGCGCAAATGCGAGGTTTAGAGATAGGCTCTTAGCCGTTGGGTCTGGGAAATGCGCGTGAAGGGTTGTAAAAAATCTTTCAGGGCTTTCTCGGTTGCCTGGGCCAACTATTGCCAATTTTGCGGTAAACCTTCCACAGGCTCTGCTCCTGGTATTGGGATTTGGTTTATTTATGCCAAAGGAGCAGAGCCCTTTTCTCTTTTCCCAGAGATCTGAGTAATCACCAGTTCCCTCTCATCCTCAGGATGCCGGCTGTTGCCGGGTGCAGGCCAGGAAAACGTCTTCCAAGGAGGCCGCGCGGGCGCGGATGGCCCGATAGCCCACGCCATGACTGCGCAACGCGGCCAGCACCTGCTCCAGCGCGGATGGCTCGGCCAGTTCCAGCACCAACGCGCCGTTCTCGGACGAAACCCGCCGTACGCCGGGCAGATAGGCCAGGTCTGCGGGCACCGCCGCAGTGTCCAGCGGCTCCACTTCCAGCCGAAAGGCCCAGGCCAGCGCCTGCACCAGGTCCAGCGGCCGGCCCTGGGCCACGGCCTTGCCCCGGTCCAGGATGACCACCCGGTCGCACAGGGCCTGGGCTTCCTCCAGGTAGTGGGAGGTCAGGATGATGGTCTTGCCCTGGCGTCGCAGTTCCTGGAGGAAGGCCCAGATGTCGCGGCGGATGTGCGCGTCCAGGCCGGTGGTGATTTCGTCCAGGAAGACCACTTCGGGGTCGTTGAGCAGGGCCAGCGCGGCGAAAACCCGCTGCTTCTGCCCGCCAGAAAGTTTACCGAAGAAGGTGTTCGCCTGTTCCTTCAAGCCCAGGCGCTCCAGGAGCATCTCTACAGGCAGGGTACGCTCGCAGAACGCGGCAAAGAGGGCAAAGATTTCCCGCACCTTGAGCCGGGAAGGCAGGGAGGCTTCCTGCAACTGCACGCCGATGCGGTGGACCAGGCGGTCGTAGTCCACCAGAGGGTTCAGGTCCAGCACCTGCAAGGAACCGGCATCATGCACCCGCAGGCCCTCCAGGCACTCCAGGGTCGTGGTCTTGCCTGCGCCGTTGGGGCCGAGGATGCCGAAAATCTCCCCGCGGCGCACGGTGAAAGAAAGGCCGTCCACCGCGTGCACCGGGCCATAGGTTTTCACCAGACCCTCCACCCGAATGACCGCGTCGTCTTCTTCGGAGGAAGGGGAAGCCGACCGCCCTACGCGGGCCAGCGGGGCGCGCTCATCACCCCATCGAAAGCTGCGCAGGGCGAGGAAGCCAAAGACCAGTGTCATGGCCAGCAAGTAGAGCAGGGCGTGCCCCACGGTGACCTGGGCGAACCAGGTGCGACCCAGAAAAGCCGTGCCCGTGTAGGAGTGCAGGGACAGGCGCAGGGCCTCCTGAAAGGAAAGGGGGCCGGAGAGCCAAAGGTCCGTGAGCAGGTCATTGGCGAAGGTCATCGGGAGCAGGTCGGAGACGAACTTGAGGAAGGGCGGTAACCCCTCGCGCGGGCCGAAGCCGCCGCCCAGGAAGACCATGGGGAAGAAGATGAGGCTCCCTGCGGCCTGGGCCACGCGCGCAGTGGGAGTCACCCCCGCGAGGCCGAAGCCCAGGACGAAGAAGGCCGAGTACACCAGGAGGAGTGAAAGGAACACCATGAGCGTCGCGCCCTCGTAGCGCAGGCCGAAGAGCAGATGCTCGATGGGTAGGAGCAAGGCCAGAGCCAGGGCCCAGAGCACCAGCCCGGTGATATACTGGGCGATAAAGAGGTGCCGCGGGCGGATGGGATGGGTGCGGTAGTACTTGAGCGCGCGGCTCTCCCTCAGGGAAGTCATGTAGGGGTAAAGGCCCATCAGACCCTGATTGGCGACGATAAACACCAGCACCGTGGGGAGCATGACATCCAGCACGCGCACTTCTAGGCCGCGCTCGGTGGTAAAGACGACCTGCGCGCCCCAACTGTAGCCCGCCACCACCACGAGCAACACGGGGAAGAGCAGGGTGAAGAAGAACGCGGCCGGTTCCCGCAGGTAGAGTTTGAGTTCGGTCCGAATCATGGTTTGTAAGGCTTTCATGGTTTTGCATCCTTTCGTGGCTTTGTGCAAGGTGAGGTTACAGCGTGTCGACCACCACGCGCAGGTCCAAAGTTACCGGGTCGGCGCCGCCATTATGTAACTGGTAGTAAGCACAGCCGAAGGCGACGCTGCCCATTGCGCCGCTGCCGGGAACTCCGTGACCCCCTAGCGGATGGCCGTCCATTGCACGGCGTCGCCGGGGCCGGAGGTTACATTCCAGGAGAGGGACAGGAAGAAGCAGGAGAGACGCCCCCGCCACCCCAGGTCGGAATGGCGCAGCGGCGAAGGAGGCCGACCAACACCGCTGCGGTGATGGCCGCTCAGATGGCGTTACACGATGACCGGGAACACGCCGGCATCCCAGGTGCCCAGGACGGGAGGCATCAGGCCGGCCAGGCGAAGAACGGTCAACGACAGCAAGATCCCCAGGACGCTTAGGAAGGGGAAGAAGGCGTAGCTCAAGGCGGGAGTGGTCTTCCGGGGATTCCATTCCCACCTTCCCTCCACGGCAAAGCACACTTTGTTGAAGATGACTTTGCAATGCAAAGCATACGCCGTGAGCGGGGTTGTGTCAAGGAGAAAGCGCTGCGGCGCTGCGGTGAAAGTCCATAAAGTTGTAAGGAAGCGGGTGCGGGATACGGTGTTGAGTTGGCAAGGGAAGAACGAGGTGCAAACCTGGCTACACTGCTGGCTTGAAAGACAAGGCGAAAAAGGAGAGAGAACTCTCTTGGCTAAGACGGCACCAGGTTTTGAACAATCACGCATACAGCAGGGCAAACGCGCGTTGCCGGTGAAATTCCTGCTCTGACGCGCGCCACGGCGCAACGATCTCGGCAACCGAAGCGCCGGCCTCCAGGCCGGCGCGCGGCGCACTGGTCCCCATCAGCAAATCAAAATGCGGCGCACGGCCCTCCCAGCTCGCCGGCAAAAACGCGAAATCGCCTGGCGCCATGGTCCGACACGCCGCGACGAGGTGCAAGCCCATCCGCACCGGCGATAGCGCTTCGCGAGCCATAACATGTGCCTGAACGCCCCGACACAACCGGCCGGCGTGCTTGCCGGCGCTGGGGATGAACTGCGCAGGCCGGAAGCGCACCCCCGGCAGGCCGAGCGCGTTCAGCGACTGCGCCAGGCCATAGGCATCCAACCATGGCGCGCCGATCAGCTCAAACGGTAAGGCGGTGCCTCGGCCTTCGGAAAGCGTGGTGCCTTCGACTAGACAAGCGCCTGGATAGACCGTCGCCGTGCTCACATGCGGCATGGCCGGCGATGGGGGCACCCAAGGCAAGCCGGTATCGTCGAACCACATCGCCCGCCGCCAGCCTTCCATCGGCATCACGGTCAGGTCGGCGCGCAGTTTGCACTCCGCGTTCAGCCAGCGCGCCAACTCGCCCATCGTCATGCCGTGACGCACCGGCAACGGGGCGATGCCGACGAACGACGCAAAGCCCGGTTCGAGCAACGGGCCTTCGACGGCGAGGCCGTTGATCGGGTTGGGCCGGTCCAACACGATCAACGGCAACCCGAATTCCCCGGCGGCGCTCAGCACGTGGAAGAGCGTGCTCAGATATGTGTAAAAGCGCGCGCCCACATCCTGCATGTCGAACACCAGCACATCCAAATCGTTCAACATGGCCGGCGTCGGGCGGCGCGTCTCGCCGTATAAGCTGTAGATCGGGATGCCGAAGCGGGGATGTACGCTGTGGGCGACCGGAACGGCGTCGGCTTCCGCGCTCTCCAGGCCGTGCTCCGGCGCGAAGAGCGCGCGCAGCATCACGCCGGCGCCGGCCAACGCTTCGGGCGCAGCCCGCAGGTCAGGCATCACCGCGGCGGCATGGGTCACCAAACCCACGCGCCGACCGCGCAGGAGTTCTCCGTTTTCTCTGATCAGGCGATGTAAACCGGTGATGACCACAGCGCGCGTTTATACCTGGGTCATAGGACGTGAGTCCATCTGGCGCACACGACCTGTGAACGCAGCGTGCCAAGGCACGGATAAAGATGACGCGGTCATGGGATTACCCATGACCGCGCCTTCATCAGGAATAGGCTAAGCGCAACATGCGCATCACATATTCTTGATGTAGGTGGTGAACCAAAATTCGCCGAGTCCGTAATCGTCTGGCCAGTGTGATCCGCGCACGCCGATCTTGTCCGGCTCCATGCCTGGGCCGGTCACCTGCGGTTTGATGAGGTAAGGAATGCGCTCGTGATACAGCGGGCAGATGACGAACTGCGACAGGACCATCTTCTCGGCCTCGTAGAACTTGGCGTCGCGCTCCTCCTTGGGACCAGCATAGGCGGCTGCCTCGTTAAACATAGCGTCATAGGTTTCGTTGTTCCAGTTGGTCAGACGGTTGGAGGTGAAGACGCCGAGCATGTTGGATTGATCGAGATAATCCATGCCGTATGAGTCCACCCACACCGCAGCGGCACGGTTGGTACGCACTTCCTCGATGAACACGCGCCAGTCACGATTGACCACTTCGGCTTCAATGCCAAGTTGATTCTTGACTTCAGCAGCAAACCCCTGGGCGATGAGCGAAGCGGTTTGACCACCGATGGGGGTGACGGGAATCTCCAGCTTCGGAAAGCCCTGGCCGTTGGGATAGCCGGCTTCGGCCAAAAGCTGTTTGGCTTTCTCTACATCGAACGGCTGGATAGTCTTGGCTTCGGGCGAGTTCTCCCACGAGCCAGGGAAACCAGCAGCAAGGAAGGTATACGCAGGAACGCCGCCTCGGCCGGCCACCGCTTGCACAATCGGCGCACGATCAAAGCACATGCTCAACGCCTGGCGCACACGGATATCGTCGAACGGCTTCATGGCAAAGTTAAAGCCGACGAAGTAGGTGCGGAAGTCGCCATACATCCAATACACTTGATCAGCCAGAGAGGGGTCGGCCTCGGCTACGCGCCCGGTAGTCGCGTCGGTGCGCATCCACAGCACATCGCTGGATTGGAATGCGGTGACGGCGTCAATGGCTGCCGGCACTTCGCTGACGAACTTGGTGTACCACGGGATCATCTCCGCTGGGCCGGTGTACTTCTCGTTCAACTCCAGCACAAAACGCTTGTCCTTCGACCACTCCGTCAGTTTGAGCGGCGAGCACGTCACCGAAGTGGCGACGTCGTTGTTGTAAAACTTGCCGTGTTTCTCCAAGGCAGCCTTGCTTAACGGCACCGACCAGATGAGCTGCGACGGCAAATACGGCGCCGGGGAGGTGGCCTCAAATTCCAGGGTGTAGTCGTCCAGCGCTTTCACGCCAATCTCGCTGACCGGCACTTTGCCGGCAGTGGCTTCGCCCCAGTTCTTGAGGTTCAAGTAATACCAGGCAAAGTCCCAGGCATGCTCCGGACTAGCGCCAAGTTGGAAGGTGGCTACATAGTCATGCGCCGTCAGCTCGTTGCCGTCGGACCACTTGATCCCTCGACGGAGCTTAAAAATCCATTTCTTGCCGTCCTCTGCCGGGCTCCAGCTTTCGGCGGCAGCAGGCAACAGATCGTAGTTCTTGTTGAAGCGCACCAAGCCAAGGCTATACGGAGAGGTGAGGCCGCTGGATTGATACATGGAGATGAAACGGTCAAGGGTGTATGGTGTGCCACCGAACACGACCATGACCTGTTTATCGAGCGGCGCGGCATCGGGCGGCAGCACTTTGCCCAGCACATTTGCTTGTGGCGCTGTGGTTGGGGTGGGCACGGCCGGCGTAGCAGGACCTCCAGACACCGCCGGCACCGACGGTCGGCCTGTCGGGGCTGCGCAAGCTGCCAGGCCGGTGGCCACGCCCATGCCGGCCAGTCCTAGAAACGTCCTTCGGGTCATCTTTCGTTTGCTCATAATTGACTAACCTCCTCTTACAAAGCTCGGCCGTAGACGAATGTCGAACTACGACGCGGTAAAAACCTACCGTTTGCCGCGGCTAGGATCTAAGGCATCCCGCAGGGCATCGGCCAGGAACATGAAGCTCAACGTCGCGGTGGACAACGCCAGCAGCGGGAAGAGGATCAAGTGCCAAAACAAGCGCAACGTGGGGATGCCGTCGCTAATCATCTTGCCCCAACTCGGGATCGGGTCACGGATGCCCAAACCCAGGAAACTTAAGCCGGCTTCAGCATAGATTGTGCCGGGGATGCCCAGTGCCACGGCGATGATGAGCGCGGTAAGCGAATTGGGCAACAGGTGACGCAGGGCGATTTGCCACATGCTCGCGCCCAGCGCCTGCGCGGCCAGGACGAAGTCGCGGTTGCGCAAGCGCAAAACTTCGGCGCGCATGATGCGCGCGTAGCCGATCCAGGTAGTCACCATCAGCGCGAAGATGAGCTGCGGAATGCCCGACCCCAGCGCAGTAACCAAAAACAAAGCAAATAGAAAGCCTGGCAGAGCATTGAAGACCATCACAATCGCGTTGAGCACGTTCTCAACTACACCTCGCTTCAAGCCGGCTAAAAAGCCAAACGGCACGCCAACCAGCAGTGCCGTAAGCTGCACAGCAAATGCGACCGACAATGATGCACGCGTCGCATAGATCAACCGAGACAGCAAATCGCGGCCCAGCAGGTCGGTGCCCAGCAGATGCTTGGAGTTGGGAAACTGGCCGGCGTCCTGAATGATGGACTGATCATAGTCATACGGAGCCAGCACAGGTGCAAAGATCGCGACCAGGATCAGCAGGATAACGATGACGGCGCTGACAGTCGCCGGCTTATTGCGCTTCAGCCGGCGCCAGGCCGCTCCGAACGCGCCGCCCGATATTGCTCTTTGTGACCCAACCGTTTTACCGATTGCACCACCAATGGACGCCGTAGATGCCATGCTTATAACTCCACGCGCGGATCTAGCTTAACGTAGAGTATGTCCGTGACGAGCAGCGTGATGCCCCAAATCACAGCCATAATTAGGGTCAGAGCCATCACCATTGGATAATCTCGGTTGACCGAGCTACTGACAAGATACTGTCCCAGGCCTGGGATGCGAAAGGTGGTCTCAATAAATACCGAGCCGGTCAAGATGAGTGGAATGGTCGGGCCGAATACGGTGACCAGGGGAATCATCAAGTTCTTGAACACATGCCGAGGAATGATCAAATGCTCGGCCAGACCTTTGGCTCGCGCTGTGCGCACATAATCCAACCCAAGTTCATCGAGCGTTAACCCGCGAACATAGCGAATCAGGGTGGCGGTCGGCCCAAGGGCATAGGCGATTACAGGAAGCACGAGGTGCTCCGGGCCTCCCCAGCCTCCCGAAGGGAGCAGCCGAATGCGCGCCGAAAATGTCAAGATCAGTGCTACAGCGATGACAAAGCCGGGGATCACCGTCATCGAGGTGGCGAAGGTGTTAACGATGAGATCCAAGGGCGAGCCTTTATGCTTCGCCGCTAGAATGCCCAACCACACACCCAACGGCAAGCTAATTGCAATCGTAATGCCGCCCAAGATAAGCGTAGGCCCCCACACCCGCGCGATCAAATCCTGCACTCGCTCGGTTGGGCTAAAGAAGGAATAGCCAAAGTCGCCCCGGAGTGCATTGCTGACGTAGGCGATATAGCGCTCAAATATCGAGCCGGTCATACCGTACTTGCGCAAAATGTTCTCACGCTGGGCGCCTTGCAGGGGCATCTGGCGTTCCTCGAATGGTCCGCCAGGCACGCTATACATGATGACAAACGTGATGACCGAGATGACAAAGACGACGAAGACCAGCGCCAAACATCGGCGGATGACATACGCAACCATATAAGCAAGACTGTATCTTTTTAGCCCGCAATTGGCGAATAGATTAGCAAAGGCACGGCAGAAGTCAACTGCTTCGCATCGGGAGACCAGAAGGTAGCAAAGTTGATTAGCTATGCGTTGGAGCATCTCTCGCGCTGCCCGGCATCTGGCTGCTGCCGGCTACAATCCCGCCCATGCTCGTCCTCGGTTTGATGTCCGGCACGTCGGCCGATGGGATTGACGCCGCCCTGGTCGAGCTGAGCGGCGCGCCGCCCCAGTTGAGCTGGCGCATCGTTCAACTGAGTTCGACGCCCTACCCACCTGCGCTGCGCGATGAGCTGTTCGCCTGCTTCCGCCCGGAGACCGGCACGGTGGACCGGCTGTGTGCGTTGAACTTCGCCCTGGGCCGCGCGTTCGCCGATGCAGCGCTGGCTTGCATTCATGCTGCCGGCCTGCAACCCAGCGACGTCCGGCTCATCGGCAGCCACGGTCAGACGCTTTGGCACATTCCCGTCGGCGAACGCGCTTCGACGTTGCAACTGGGCGAAGCCGCCGTCATCGCCGAAGCGACCGGCATCCCGGCGGTCAGCAACTTTCGCGCGCGCGACATGGCCGCCGGCGGTCAGGGCGCCCCGCTCGTGGCCTACGTGGACGCGCTGCTGTTCAGCGATGCCGCGCTCACCCGCACGGCGCTCAACATCGGCGGCATCGCCAATTTCACGTATCTCCCGCCCCAATCCCGACTCCCGAGTCCTCCTGCAGGTGAGTTGGAAGTCGGGAGGGTAAATGGCGCGTTCGCCTTCGACACCGGCCCCGGCAACATGCTGATTGACGACGCCGTGCAGCGGCTGACCGACGGCGCACAAAGCTACGACCGCGACGGGACGCTCGCCGCGCGCGGTCGCGTGCACGCGGGGCTGCTCGCCGAATTGATGGCGCATCCCTATCTGGCGCAGCGCCCGCCGAAGACCACCGGCCGCGAGATGTTCGGCGCCCCCTTCGGCGCACAGGTGTGGGCGCGCGGCAGAGCGCTCGGCCTAAGCGGAGAAGACATCATCGCGACGCTCACGATGTTCACCGCCGCCTCGATCGCCCAGGCGCATCGCGACTTCCTGCCGCAGCTCCCCGACGAGGTGATCGTCTCCGGCGGCGGCGCGCGCAACGCAACGCTTGTGCGCTTCTTGTCACAAGCGCTCGCGCCGGCCCGCGTGCGCCTATCGGATGAACTGGGCATGCCGGCCGAGGCCAAGGAGGCCATCGCCTTCGCCGTGCTGGCCTACGAAACCTGGCATGGACGACCCGGCAACCTGCCCGCCGCGACCGGTGCGCGGCATCCGGTGGTGCTCGGCAGCATCACGCCCGGCCGCCTGCCGGCCCTAGACAAGCCGCCCCATCCGGCCGACGCCGTGACCGAAGCAGTGAATCCGGCCACGCGCGACATTGATCGGCGCAGCACGCTGGAGATCGTGGACGCGATCAACGCCGAGGACCGGCGCGTGGCCGAAGCCGTCGCCACGCAGCGCTTAGCGATGGCTCAAGCGATTGACGCCATCGCTGCGCGCATGCAACAGGGCGGGCGGTTGATCTACGTCGGGGCCGGCACGTCGGGCCGGCTGGGCGTGCTGGATGCCAGCGAGATGCCCCCAACCTACAATGCGCCGCCGACGCAGGTGGTGGGGCTGATTGCCGGCGGGCGGGCGGCCTTGACTGCCTCGATTGAAGGCGCAGAGGACGACGCCGAACAGGGACGCGCCGACATCGCCGCCGTCGGCGTCGGCCCGCGCGATTGCGTCATGGGCATCGCCGCCAGTGGTCGCACGCCCTATGTGTTGGGTGCGCTGGCCGAGGCCAGGGCGCGCGGCGCGCTCACGCTGGGGCTGACCTGTAACCCCGACACGCCGCTGCACCGCGCCGCCGACATGGTGATCGCCCCCGTGGTCGGGCCGGAGGTCATCAGCGGCTCCACCCGCATGAAAGCCGGCACTGCCACCAAGATGGTGCTGAACACCATAAGCACCGGCGTGATGATCAAGCTCGGCAAAACCTTCGGCAACCTCATGGTGGACTTGCAAGCCACCAACCACAAGCTGCGCGAGCGCGCCCGGCGCATTGTGGCCCAAGCCTGCGGCCTCTCGCCGGAGGCGGCAACAGACCTGCTGGCCCGCTGCGATGGCGAGGTCAAAACGGCGATCGTGGCGCACCTAGCACAGGTTTCACCCGACGCCGCCCGCTTGCGCTTAGCAGAAGAGGGAGGCAACGTGCGCCGAGCGATCGAGAAGATACAGGGGCGGTCCCTTTGAGCGGGGAGACAGGGATTCGAACCCTGGGTCCAGTTTTACCCGGACAACCGCTTAGCAGGCGGCTCCGTTCGTCCACTCCGGCACCTCCCCAGAGGTCAGATCGCTCTAGCCATCCGAGGGTCAGCTATTCCGATGATGGACGTGTGACCCTTTGGCGGCTTGCGCCTCTGACTGCCGACGGAAAGGGTGAGATTCGAACTCACGGTGAGGCGAAGCCCCACAGCGGTTTTCAAGACCGCCGCCTTAAACCACTCGGCCACCTTTCCCCTTGGTCATTGACCAAACGCCAGTGGTGACGTATCTTAGCACAAAATGCTAGAATTCTCGTCGTCACTGCGTGTGGCAAACGGCGAGCCTCAGGCTCATCAGCGGGGCGGTGGCGAAATGGCAGACGCCGAAGACTTAAAATCTTCTGCTGCGCGAGCAGCGTGTGGGTTCGAGTCCCACCCGCCCTATTTATTGTGGTCGGCGCCCGGCGCGCAGATCAAGTTGCAGGAGACGCGCCAGCCTGTTGATCGCTGCAGTCGCAACCGGCGCCTAGCAGCTTGAGCTGGCTATTGATTTCTTGTTCACCCTGCCCCCGACGGACGAAGATATACGTGCCATCCGGCTGCATCAACCGCGCCTTGACGTTGTCGCGCAGGCCCAGGTCGAGAATCTCGACTTTGATCCGGCGCTTGATGGCGGGATCGAGGATGGGATAGACCGTTTCGACGCGCCGGTCGAGGTTGCGTTCCATCAGATCGGCGCTGCCGGAGTAGATCTCTTCGTCACCGTTGTTACGGAAGTAATACACCCGGCTGTGCTCCAAGAAGCGGCCGACGATGCTGACCACGCGAATGTTCTCGCTCAGATTCGGCACGCCTGGCCGCAGCGAGCACATGCCGCGCACGAGCAGGTCCACCTTCACGCCCGCTTGCGACGCACGATACAGCAGGTGAATCATCTCCGGATCCACGAGTTGGTTCACTTTGAAGATCAGGTGGCCGCCGCCGTGCCGCAAGTGATGCGCGATCTCGCGCTCGATCAGCTCGGTCATCCGCCTGCGCAGCGTCACCGGCGCGACCAGCAGCCGGCGATATGACTTTTGTTTGAAGTAGCCGGTCAGGTTGTTGAACAGTTCGGCCACGTCCTGACCGATCTCTGGGTCACAAG
The DNA here is from genome assembly GCA_025998955.1 of Candidatus Roseilinea sp. Lineage (NCBI taxonomy): Bacteria > Bacillati > Chloroflexota > Candidatus Thermofontia > Candidatus Roseilinea > Candidatus Roseilinea sp. Next base: position 285,087 of record AP024676.1, on the reverse strand, counting down.
TGAACAGGCCGAGATCGGTATAGACGCGCGCGGTGCTGGCGTTGTAGTTGCCGGTGCTCAAGTGGACGTAGCGGCGAATCTCGCCGTCGGAATCGCGCCGCACGACCATGCAGGCTTTGGCATGCACTTTGTAACCGGGCAAGCCATAGACCACGTGCACGCCCACTTCCTCCAGCGCGCGCGTCCACTGAATGTTGTTCTCTTCGTCAAAGCGCGCCTTCAGTTCCACCAGCACGGCGACCTGCTTGCCGTTCGTGACCGCTTCCATCAGCGCCTCGACGATCGGCGAGTTTGAGCCGACGCGATACAGCGTCTGCTTGATGGCGAGCACGTGGGGATCGCGCGCAGCAGCGCGCACGAACTCCACCACGGGGGCGAACGAGTCGTATGGGTGATGCAACAGCACATCGCCGCGCCGAATCCGCGCGAAGATGTCTTCGGAATTGTTCCAATCGTTAGGGATACGTGGGGACAGCGGCGGGTCTTTCAACTCCGGCAGCGGCAAGCGATGCAGTTCCCACAAGCTGCTCAAATCCAATGGGCCGGCCAGCCGAAACACCTCGTCGCTGGACAGGTTGAGGTTCTCCGTGAGGATGTCGCACACTTCCTCCGGCATATCGTGCACCACTTCCAGACGCACCACGCTGCCGAAGCGACGATCTCTGATCGAGCGCTCGACGGTCGAACGCAAATCGTCGGCTTCGTCTTCCTGAATCTCGATGTCGGCGTCGCGCGTCACGCGGAAGGCGTAGGTGCCGGCGATGTCCATATCCGGGAAGAGCGCACCCACGTTCGCCGCGATGATCTGATCCAGCCATGCGAAGCAGCGCTCACAGCGCTCGTCCTCGGCGCAATCGTTCAGCGGGAAGAAGCGGGGCAGCGAAGGCGGCACCTTGACCCGCGCAAAGTGCAAACGGCCGCGCGAGCCTCGAATGACGACGGCTAGGCTGAGGCTGAGGTTGCTGATGTGAGGGAACGGGTGCGCCGGATCCACGGCCAGCGGCGTGAGGATGGGGAACACCGTGCGGTGAAAATACGCCGTCGCCGTGGCGCGCTGCGCGTCGGTCAGCTCGTTCCAATCCAGGACGCAGATGCCATGATTCGCCAACTCCGGCCGGATCACATCGCACCAAGTGCGTAGATGCTCGGTTTGCAACGCGCACACGCGCTCGTTCACCAGCGCCAACGTCTGCGCCGGCGGAATTCCCTCCGGCCCTGGCCGAGTAATCCCCGCCATCACCTGCTCGCGCAGCCCGGCGACGCGAATCATGAAAAACTCGTCCAGGTTGGTTGCGAAGATGGCCAGGAACTTGGCGCGCTCAAGCAATGGGTGGGTGGGGTCTTGCGCCTCCTGCAACACACGCCGGTTGAACTCCAGCCAGCTCAATTCGCGGTTGATCAACTGCCCCGAAAGATGCACCGCCGTCATGCTGCAAGATTGTAGCCGAGCGCGCCTCTCAAGCATGCGCACCACCGCCTTTGCTACACTCATGGCAATGGCCGATAGCCCGCGCTGGCTGGAACTCCGCCTCGAAGCCGACGCCGAATTAGCCGAGGCAATCAGCGAGGCGATCTTCCCCTACGTTGAAGGCGGCGTGGCTCTAGAGCAGACCCACCGGCAACAACCGGGCGTCATGGTCGCCGACCGCTGGGAGGACGAGCGCGCCGAAGGGCCAATCATCGTGCGCGCCTATTTGCCCGACGATGAAACGCTGGCCGAACGCAAGCGCAAGGTCGAAGAGGCGCTCGCCTACCTGAATATGGTGCGGCCCACGCCGCAGCCGGCCTATCGCATCGTCGCCCAATCGGACTGGGCCGACGCATGGAAGGCATCGTTCAAACCGCTGCGCATCGGTCGGCGCATCCTCATCCGCCCATCATGGATAAACGACGTGTCGTCCGACCACGCCGCAGACCGCGACTTGGTCATCACGCTCGATCCCGGTATGGCGTTCGGCACCGGCCTGCACCCCACCACCCAACTGTGCGCCGCTGCGATGGAAGACTACGTCCAAGCCGGCATGCGCATCCTTGATGTCGGCAGCGGTTCGGGCATCCTTTCGATTTTGGCGGCCAGGCTCGGCGCGCGCGAGGTGGTGGGCGTAGACACCGATGATGAGGCCGTGCGCGCCGGCCGCGAGAACGTCCGGGCCAACGGCGTGGGCGACCGTGTGACAATCATGCATGGCTCTCACGAGGTCGCCCATGGCGTCTACGATCTAGTCGTGGCCAACATCCTGGCCGGCGTGATCATTCGCATGTTGGCCGAAGGGCTGACATCGCGCGCGCCGCAGTTCATCTTCTCCGGCATCTTGGACATGCAGGCCGGCGACGTAGTGCGCGCTGCCGAGACGGCGGGGTTATCCGTCCTGGAGAAGCGAGCGATAGACGACTGGATATGCCTAGTGTGCGCCAGGCGCGATGGGGATAGGAGATAACGCGCGACGCAATCGCCTGCATGCGCCGCGCTGCCGTGAGAGAAGCCGGCGTCAGGCGGGCACGTTCTCGCGGCCGGTGCGCAAGCGGTAGGAGATGCGCCCGCGCGTCAGGTCATACGGCGAAAGTTCCACGCGCACGCGGTCGCCGAGCAAAATGCGAATGTAGTTCTTGCGCATCTTGCCAGACAGCGTGGTCAGCACCTGGTGGCCGTTGTCCAGTTGCACCTTGAACATGGTGCCGGGCAACGCCTCGATGACTTCGCCTTCGACCTGAATCACATCTTCTTTCTGCTTTTGTTCTCGATCTTTCTTGGCCATTCGACCTCCTTTCACCAATAGAGGCGAAGCATTTGCACCGCGCTTCCGCCAGCCAAGACTACGCTTGCAAACGCTTCGCCTCTGCTACCTAAAACCTTAAATCCTGCAATGGGAATTATAGGCTCTTGTAAAATCGCCGTCAATCAATACTTTCAGTCACCTTCCGCGAATATCGCATGGATAGCCCACCTTCCCCACCCCGAATGCGCGTCGCGCTGTATTTGCAAGATGCCCACCCTATCCGCGAAGGGATGCAGTACGCCCAGTATGCCGAACAGCGCGGGTTCGAGGCGGTGTGGCAGGCCGAATCGCGCCTGGTGCGCGACGCGATCGTGCCGATGGCCGCCTTCGCCGCCGTCACCGAGCGCGTCAAAATCGGCAGCGGCGTGATCAACAACTGGACGCGCAACATCGGCCTGCTGGCCGCGACCTTTCTCACGCTCGACGACCTGGCGCCGAACCGGATCATCTGCGGCATCGGTGCGTGGTGGGATCCGTTGGCTAAGAACGTCGGCATCGAACGGCGCAAGCCGCTCACTGCCATGCGCGAAACGGTCGAGGTATTGCGCCGGCTGCTGCGCATGGAGCGCGTCACCTTCCACGGCGAATTCCACCATGTGGAAGGCATTGAGCTGGACGTGGTGCACGGCCGGCGCGAGCCCCGCAACGTGCCGATTTACATCGGCGCCACCGGCGACCAGATGATGGAGCTGACCGGCGAGATCGCCGATGGCGTCGTACTCAACTACTGCGTGCCGCCAGAATACAACGACCGCGCCATGGAGTTGCTGGACAAGGGCGCCAAGAAGGTTGGGCGACGGGTGGAAGATCTCGACCGGCCGCAGCTCGTGGTATGTGCGGTGAACCACGACCGCAAGAAGGCGATCGAGGATGCCAAAGAACTCCTCACCCAATACCTCGCGCAGCAGCCGCATATCGCCAAGGCCAGTGGCGTGAGCGATGACATCGTGAAACAGGTACAGTCCATCCTCGGTTGGCCGGCCACCAAGGAGCAGGTGCACGAGGCGATGCAATTCGTTCCGGATGAGTTCGTGTTGCGCATTTCGGCCACCGGCACGCCGGAAGAGGCGCGCGCCAAAGTGCAGGAATATATCCGTCGTGGGTGCACCTGCCCGATTCTCTATCCGATGAGCGATGCAAAGTTGATGATTGATACCTTCGCACAAGCGTGAGCATCGCTACCCGGGTGCAGCACGGACTTTTGTAGACATCAGTCGTCGCACCCGGACAAACCACAGTGCCGGGCATACGTCAAGCCGTGCGCCTCTGCTTTGGTATCATCCCTGACTGCCGATGATCAAAGTGGTCACCGATTCCACCTGCGACGTCCCCGCCGGCATCGCCGAACGCCTAGGCATCACGGTCTTGCCGATGATCGTCGAGGTGGACGGTGTGGCCCATCAGGACGGAGTCACCCTCACCCGCCAGCAGTTCTACGATAGCCTGCCGACCTACGCGACCTTCCCCAAGACGGCAGCCGGCTCGCCGGAGCTATTCGCCGATGCCTACCGTGCTGCGCGCGCCGCCGGCGCAGATGGCGTCGTCTCGGTGCACATCGCTCGCACGGTGAGCGGCGTGTGCAACGCCGCCGAGTTGGCTGCGTCCGACGTGGCCAATGAGGGAATCCCCGTGCGCGTGGTGGATTCCGGCTCGATGACCATGGGGTTGGGCTGGCTGGTCATCACGGCCGCCGAGATGGCGCAACGCGGGGCACCGCTCGACGAGATCGCCGCGGCGCTGGAGGCGATGAAACAACGCATCCGCATCCTGGCGATGGCCGACACCCTGAAGTATCTGCGCAAAAGTGGGCGTGTGTCGTCGCTCACCGCCGGCATCGGCGAGTTATTGCAGATCAAGCTGCTGGTCGAACTCAAGCAAGGCGCGGTCACCCAACTGGATCGCGTGCGCACGCGGGGACGCGGCGTCGAACGTCTGCTGGAAGAGGTGCGCAAGACGCCGGGCAAGGCTCATCGCTTCTCCGTCGTTTACACCGGCGGCGACCAGGCGGCCGACATCGAACGTGTGCGCCGCGAGTTGCAGGCGATTGCGCCCATCGAGCCCGCCGATCCCGTGCTCGTCACACCCGTCATCGGCGCGCACTTCGGGCCGATGGGCCTTGGCGTGGTGATCGTGAACGAGTAGCCAAGCGTATAATCCACCGCTGAGTTACGAATTACGTATTACGCATTCCGTGTTGCGTATCGCGCACCGCGTAATACGTCACGCGCGCCATGCCAAACCAAGCGACCGAAAAGCTTCTCAAAATCCTCAGGCTCGAAGCGCAGACCGGCTATCACGACAAGGCTGTCACGCGCGGCCTACAGTCGTTCGCTGCCGCTTGGCTGGCCGACGCCGCGCGCAACGACATTGACCCTGAGTGGGCCGAGACGATCGCGCAGGAAATGCGTGACTACAGCGCCTCCACCGATGAGGCACACCGCCGCGCCAGGCTGGAAGCACTGGTGACGCGACTACGGTCGCCGGTCCTGCGCAGCGCCACGCAGGCGCGAGCAAAAGATGCCGCCGGCCAGCCCTCGGCGCAGCGCCTGAGCGAAGGCGCGATCAAGTTTGCGACAGAGAATCAGGCTTCCACGACGTTCGAGGTGCCGCCCGTGGAGATCGCGCCGGTCGTCACGACTGCGCCGACCACCGACGCTGCACCCACCCGACGCACCGAGCCGCCACGCCCGCCGGAGCGCCTTGCACAGCCGTCTCGACGCGAGCCGCGTCCCCCCCGTCCGCGCGAAGCCGGATTAGGCCTAGATGCGCCGGTGACCAAGATCAGCGGCATTGGCGACTTCAACGCGCAAAAACTCGCCCGCCTGGGCATTCACACCATCCGCGACCTACTGTATTACTTCCCGGTGCGCTACGACGACTACAGCGCCTTGAAGACGATCAACCAGCTCTTCTATGGCGAGCAAGTCACCATCATCGGGCGCATTGCGTCGGTGCGCAAACATCGAACGAAAAGCAACTTGATGATCGTGCGCGCGGTTATCGAGGATGCATCGGGCGCAATCGAATGCAGCTGGTTCACCAGCGAGCGCTACGCGGACAACTTGATGAAACAGTTGGCCGTCGGGCGCGAAATCGTCATCAGCGGCAAGGTGACCGAGTATCTGGGCCGGTTGACCTTCCAAAACCCCACCTACGAGCCGGCCGAGCGTGAGTGGATCACCGGCGGCAGCATCGTGCCGGTATATCGCCTCACCGAGGGGCTACAACCTTTGTTGCTGCGCCGGGTGATGAAGCGCGTGGTCGAATATTGGCCTTCGCGCGTGCCGGAGCATCTGCCGGAGGACGTGCGCAGCGAATTACGTCTGATGCCGATCGCAGAGGCCTTGCGCGAAATCCATTTCCCGCGCAGCATGAGGTCGCAGGAAAGCGCGCGCCGCCGGTTGGCCTTCGACGAACTGTTCACTCTGCAATTGGCCGTGTTGCGCCAGCGCCAGATTTGGCGTCAGGAACCGGCGCAGGCGCTGCAGGCCGATCCCGCTGTGCTCGACCGGCTCATTGCTGCCCTGCCCTATCAGCTCACCGGCGCACAGCAACGCGCCCTCGACGCTATCGTCAAAGACCTCAGCCGACCCAACGCGATGCACCGACTGTTGCAAGGCGACGTCGGCTCGGGCAAGACCGTGGTTGCAGCGCTCAGCATGGCTCTCGTAGCCAGCCTGGGTGTGCAATCGGCCATGATGGCGCCGACCGAAATCCTGGCCGAGCAGCACTTCAAGACGGTCAAACGCCTGTTCGACGCCTTTGCCGAGCGCGGCGCCGTCGCGCCGATCGCGCTGGCATTGCTGACCGGCAGCACGAAGCCCGGCGAAAAGCGCGCCATCTACGACGGCCTGGCCGACGGCAGCATCCGCGTCGTGATCGGCACGCATGCCTTGATCCAAGAGGCCGTGTCGTTCCAGAACCTCGGGCTGGTGGTGGTGGACGAGCAGCACCGCTTCGGCGTGCTGCAGCGGACGGCGCTGCGGCAAAAGGGCGGCGTGTTGAACCCACACACGCTGGTGATGACCGCGACGCCCATCCCGCGCACGCTGGCACTCACGTTGTATGGCGACTTGGACAACACCGTGCTCGATGAGATGCCGCCGGGCCGCCAGCCGATCGAGACGCACTGGTTCACGCCTGCCGAGCGCGAACGGGCATACAACTTCGTGCGCTACCAGGTGGAACAAGGCCGGCAAGCCTTCATCATCTGCCCGCTGGTCGAGGAGTCGGACAAGATCGAGGCCAAGGCAGCGGTCGAAGAATACGAGCGCCTACAACGCGAGGTGTTCCCCACGCTCAAGCTGGGCCTGCTGCACGGCAAGATGAAGCCGGCCGAGAAAGAGCAAGCCATGCGCGCTTTCGCCCATGGGGAGACGCACATCCTCGTCTCTACCTCGGTCGTCGAAGTGGGCATTGACGTGCCGAACGCGACGGTGATGTTGATCGAAGGCGCGAACCGCTTCGGCCTAGCGCAACTGCACCAGTTCCGCGGGCGCGTTGGCCGCGGCGAGCATAAGTCCTACTGTCTGCTGATCGCCGACACCAGCTCGGTGGTGAGCGACCAGCGGCTGCAGGCAATCGTGAACACCCAAGATGGTTTCAAGCTGGCCGAGATTGACCTGGAGATTCGGGGGCCAGGCGAGTTCTTCGGCACCCGCCAGAGCGGCGATCCCGAACTGAAGCTGGTCAGCGTGAGCGACCGCGACCTGTTGGACGCAGCACGCGCCCAGGCCGAGAAGCTGCTGGAGCGAGACCCAGAACTGGCGAATCACCCCGTGTTGGCCGAGAAGGTGTCCGAATTCTGGAAGCATCGCGAAACGGTGGGCGACGCAAGCTAAGGCTGACCGACGAGCACGTTGCGCTCGAACGTTGATGCCTAGCGGACACCGGCGACCCAAAATACCGAACCAAGACATCACGCCCAATCATGACCATCGCGCTCTACCCCGGCACGTTCGACCCTTTTCACAACGGGCATCTCGACATCGCTCAACGCGCGCTGGCGCTGTTCGACGAGCTGATCATCGGCGTCTATGACCAGCCGGACAAAAAGCTGCTCTTCTCGCATGAGGAGCGCATCGCGCTGGTGCGCGAGGTGCTGCGCGATCTGGGCGTGGATGGGCGGACGCGCGTCGCCGGCTACAGCGGCTTGACGGTGAACTTCGCACGAAAAGTTGGGGCGTCGGTGCTCATCCGTGGCTTGCGCAATAGCGTGGACTTCAACTTCGAGTTGCAGCAGGCACAAACCAACCACTGGCTGGCGGCGGATATCGAGGTGATCTGCCTATTCGCCAATGCGCCGAACCACTTCCTGAGTGCGACGTTGATCCGGCAGATCGCCACGCTGGGCGGCGACGTCACGGCGCTCGTGCCGGCGAGTGTGGCGCGCGCATTAAGGCAACTTAAATAAATCGCCATTCTCCAATATACTTATCGCCATGGACATTCAACACCTGCTTGGAAGACTGGAAGCCATCTTGCTGGAGGCGCGCCGCGTGCCCGGCACCAAGATGAAGCTGGTGGACGCCGATCGGTGCTTTCAGTTGATTGACCAGATGGTGTTGGCCATTCCCGAGGAGATTAAGAAGGCACAGCGCATCCAACAAGAGCACGACCGGATCATCGCGCAAGCCAAAGAGGAAGCCGAGCGCATCAAGGAGATGGCACGCGAAGAGGCGAGCCGGCTGGCCGACGACACTGCCATCATCGCCATCGCGCAGAACCGCGCCCAGGCGATCGAAGAGCGCGCCCGCCGCGAGGTGGACCGTATGCGCTCGGAAGCAGACGCCTACGCCCTCGAGACGCTCATGCGCCTGCGCGAAGAACTCGATCACACCATGGCCGTCGTCTCCAACGGTATCGCCAAGTTGGAGCGCGATCGGGCCGAGCGGCTGAAGGCGCTCGAGGGCAACGCCGAGACGCCATCAGCCGATGCACAACCCGCTCAGACGTCGCAGCTGCAGACCGGCAGCTAGACGACACACGCCGAGCGATATGTCCCGCCTCGTCACGCCGGCAGCCGAGTCGGCGCCTCCCCTGCTTGCCACGTGAGCGCTCGCGCCGAGAAGATCTACGCGGCGCTGATCGTCGCTGCGTCGTTCATCCTCTTCAGCCTCTACAGCATCCTCACCCCGCTCTTCGAAGCATCGGACGAGCTGTGGCACTACCCGATGGTACAGCACCTGGCGACGGGCGGCGGCTTGCCCGTGCAGCGCGCCGGCCAGACCGACGCCGAAGCGCCGTGGCGACAGGAAGGCAGCCAACCCCCACTCTATTATTGGATCGCCGCTGCGTTTAGCGCGCCGTTCGACGCGTCGAACTGGCGTGAGATTCGGCGTATCAACCCACACAGCGACATGGGCGTGCCCACGCGCGACGGCAATGCCAACGCCATCCTGCACACGTCGGCTGAAGATTTCCCCTGGACGCGCGCCGCGCTCGCCGTCCGCGCCGCCCGTCTGGCTTCGATCCTGATGAGCACGGCAACCGTGTTCTTCGCCTACCTGGTCGCCCGCGAACTCTTCCCGAATGACGCAGGACGCGGGACGCAAGACGTGAGTCTCCTGCGTCTCGCATCTCCCATCATCGTCGCCTGCACGCCGATGTTCGCCTTCATCAGCGGGGCGATCAACAACGACAACGCCGCCGTAATGTTCAGCACCATCGGCGTGTGGTGGGCGCTGCGGCTGATGCGGCTCGGCGACCTCTCCATCAAAAGCGCGATCGTCGCGGGCGCTATTGCCGGCCTCGGCGCGCTGAGCAAGAGCAGCGCGTTGGGTCTGGTTGGCTTGTTCGGGCTCGCCGGCTTGCTGACCGCTTTTGACGCAAGACGCGAGGTGCAAGACGCTTTGCGATCGCTCGTCTTTCGTCTCTCGTCTTTCATCCTTGTCATGCTCGCCGTCACGCTGCTCATCAGCGGCTGGTGGTTTGTGCGCAATCAGGCGCTCTACGGCGACCTGCTGGGCTGGAACGCCTTTCTCGATGTCGTGGGGCGGCGCGACTCGCCGGCCTCATTAGCACAACTGTGGAGCGAGCGCGAGGGCTTCACGTGGGCCTATTGGGGCGTGTTCGGCGCGATGAACGTGATCATGTCGCCGTGGATTTACGATGCACTGAACGGGCTCGCGACGCTGGCAGTCGTTGGGATCGTCTTGCGTCTTGCGTCTGCCGTCCTGGGCAAAGCGCCGCTGACGCAAGACACAGGACGCAAGATCCTCCTCTGCATCTTCTGGGTCGCGCTTGTCTTCGTTGCGCTGGTGCGCTGGACGTCGCTCACGCCGGCCTCACAGGGGCGACTGATGTTCCCATGTATTGCCGTTATCTCGGCAGCGCTGGCCTACGGCTGGTGGATGCTCCATCGCTACGTGCTGCTGGGCGCATGCGCCGGCTTGGCTGGGCTGGCGATCATCGCGCCGTTCGCGTTCATCGCGCCGACTTACACCCAGCCGCCCAACCAGTGGACGCAGCGCTTGCCGCTCACGGTGAACGCCAAATTCGGCAGCGCAGTGCGTCTTCAGGAAGCCGGCTTCGATACGACGCGTGTTCCACAGCCCGGCGACGAGGTCACACTGCACCTGAACTGGATGCTGACGCAGCCGGTGACGCGCAACTACAGCGTCTTCGTGCACCTCATTGATGAGCACGACGTGATCGTCGCGCAACGCGACATGTACCCTGGTCAAGGCAGCCTGGCGTTGAGCGAGCAGCCGGCCGGCCGCCGGTGGAGCGATCGTTACACGCTGCGCCTCTCGCCGCTGACGCCGGCGCCGAAGCAACTGCGCTGGGCCGTCGGCCTCTACGACCACGCAACCGGCGAGCGGCTGCCGCTGGCCAACGGCGACGACCGCGCGATCTTCGGCGCAATCGAACTCCACGGGCGCGCCGATGATATTCCACTGCTGCGCTACGCGAATGGGCCGGAGTTGCTCGGTTACACGCTCGACCCATCCATCCTCGCACCGGGTGCAACGCTTACGGTCGTGACGCGCTGGCGCGCCGCACACCCCCTGCCGCGCGACCTGAACGTATCGCTGCAACTGCTGGACGACGGCGCCAACAAGGCCGCGCAGCAAGACCTCGGGCAATCGCTCACACAGTGGCGAGCAGGCGAGCCGGTCACACTGACCCACACGCTGGCGGTGAGCAACCAGGCGACGCCTGGCGTGTATCGCCTGTTGTTGGTGTGGTATGCGCCGGACGACCTCACACGCCTGCCGGCCTACGACGCACAGGGGCAATTCGCCGGCGATCAGATCACGCTGACGCGCTTGCGTATACGCTAGCAGCGCGTCGCCGGCGCCATCCAGCGCTTGCCATGCCACCATGACTTTGGTCATGGTGGACGATCTATCGCCCAGCACAGCGGCGACCTATCTCTCCGCACTTCCGATTCCTGAGATCACACCCTATCCTGCATGCGAGTGAATTCAGCGACTCGACAGGAGGTGCGATGGAAAACTTAGCGATCGAAGTGAAAGGCGTGAGCGCGCACTACGACACAGGCCGGCGGCGCGTCGAAGCATTGAAGAACGTGAACGTCGAGGTGCGCCAAGGCGAAATCTTCGGCTTGCTCGGCCCGAACGGCGCGGGCAAGACCACGCTGTTGTCGTGCATCGAAGGATTGCACCGGCCCGACTGCGGGAGCATTCGCGTGGCAGGCGTTGACGTGCTGCGCAACCCAGCGCCGGCCAAGCGCAAGCTGGGCGTCCAACTTCAACGCACTGCGCTGATGGAAGGGCTGACGGCGTTGGAGTTGCTCGTAGCCTACGCCGCGCTCTACGAGGTCTATCCGACGCGCGCAGAGTGCACTGCTCTGCTGGCCCGTTTTGGCCTGGCCGACCAGGCGCATAAGCGCGCCAAGCAAATGTCCGGCGGCCAGCAGCAACGCCTAGCGTTGGCCATCGCGCTGGTCACAGACCCGCAGATTGTGCTCTTGGACGAGCCGACGGCGGCGCTGGATCCGCATGCGTGCCGCGCCTTGTGGGAGACGATCCGCGCCATTCGTGAAGAGGGGCGCACGATCATCATCACAACGCACAACATGGACGAAGGCGAGTCGCTCTGCAACCGAGTCGCCATTATGGACGCCGGGCGCATCGTCGCATGCGACGCGCCAAGTCATCTCATCGCATCCACCGGCGCGCGGCCGGTGTTGCGCGCGGCGATCGAACTGCCGTCGGACGACGCCCAACCGCTCGTCGGCGCCGTGCAGGCGCGTCGCGCCGGTGAATATCTCGAAGTAGAGACCCTGGATCCGACGGCGACGCTGCAGTCGCTCTACGCGCTGGCCGCCCGGCACAGCCGCGCAGTGCGCGATATCGCCATCCGCCAGCCCAACCTCGAAGACGTGTACTTGAAGTTGACAGGGCGAACGCTCAGTTGATTCGTATCGGTAGTGTCGGAAGTGCTGTCTGATTGACACCGATGGACACCAGTGACACTAATGACACCCACCCGCCACTAACTCTAAAAACCATGAAACGCTTCCTGATCCTCACCCAATCCCTCACGCTGGCGTATATGCGCGAGCCAATGGTCGTATTTTGGAACCTGGTCTTCCCGCTATTCCTGCTGGTGATCTACCGCTTCGTGTTCGGCGAGACGGACGTCGGTGGCGACAACTTCATCCAGTGGGTGGTGCCCGGCGTCGTGGTGCTGAACGTCTTGTCGTTCGGCATCCTCGGCAGTTCGTCGTTCATGCTACAGATGCGCACCACCGGCGTGTTGCGGCGCCTGCAAGCGACGCCGACGCCAACCGCCGTCCTGTTCGGCGCATTCATGGCCGTCAACGTGCTGATGTGCCTGGCACAGACGGCAGTAGTCATCATCTTCGCGGCCGCAGTCTTCGGATGGACGGCTTCGTTGCAGGGCTTGCTATTGAGCGCGCCGATGATCTTGCTGGCCGTGGTCGTCGCCGTAGCGCTGGGTCAGTGCATCAGCAGCCTTTCGCCGCGCTTCGGCATCGCGCTCGCGGTCGGCCAGTTGATCTACTTCGTGCAGATGTTCATCGCAGGGCTGGTGATCCCGATCGAAATGATGCCGGGCTGGCTGCAGGAAGTGGCCCGTTTGCTGCCGGCCTATGCGATCGGCGATCTGGTCCGGTCGCCGCTGCTGGATGGTGGGCTGAGCGCCGAAGCAATGCGCAATGCAGGCCTGTCGGCAATCTATGGGCTGACAGCGGGCTTGATTGCTATACGGTTCTTCCGATGGGAGAGCCGCGCGTAGGGCCGGCAATCGCTCATGACGAATAGGAGCGCAATGGAGCACACGCCAAGTCTGCAAAATCGAGGGCAATCACGCCTGACCTTCCGCGCGCTTCAACCGTTCTTCCAGTTCGCGGATGCGCGCTTCGGCGTCGCGCAGGCGGGCTTCGACTTCTAGGTAGTCGCCGATGGGATGTCCCTGCGCATCGAATATCAACACGTCCTCGCCGGTGGTGCCGATGCGCAGCGACCCAACTTGCAGCAACACGCGCCCATCCGCATCCCTCGGCGCCTCGAGGAACGCGCCGTCTTGCAGCCGGTACCCGCGCACGACGATCTGTCCCGACCGCCTGCGCCCGGCCAGATCCACGATGACGTATTCCGCCACCTCGGCTGCAGCATACTCATCTACTTTGTCCACCAGGTCAATATGGCGTGTCTCCGGCGAGGTGATTTCGACCACCAGCAGCGTCTGCGCGCCTTCGGCAGCGACGTCGAACGTCGTCCAGTCGCGCCGTTGGCGGACACCGCTGAACACCACGACGTCCGGGCCAAGCGGGCGCAGGCCGGGCGCGCTCCAGGCAACGCGCACATCGGCCAATACGACCACCTCCGGGTCGGCGCGCAGATGGGCGCGCAAGGCGTCATACAGGTAATTGCGGATGCGCTCGTGTTCGCTGGAATGCACGATGAAGTCTCCTTCCTGCGGGTAGTGCACATCGTCGAGGGTGAGCGGATGCTGTTCGAAGACGAGTTGCCCGCTCGGCAACTCGCGCCGAACGTAGCGCCAGCCATAGCGGAAGGGATCGGCTTGCTCCGCCGGCGCAACCGGCGCGGCAGACACAGCAGAAGAGACCGTCATGACGCGATCGAAATATAGCACGGCTCACACTGAACAGGCACAAGAGTGAACGCCTATGGGAGAGATACAGGTAGAACAGCTGATAAGGAGTTTACAGCCGGCGAAACAGCGTTATGCTGGATGCGCTATGAAGAAGCGCGGTAAGGTTCGCACCGAGGTCGAAGTCGAGTCGAAATGAAAGCGATCTTCGCCAGGCTCCGCAGCGCGCTAGACATCGGTCAGGATGCGCCGGACCTGCCCATACCCAACCGCATCTACACGCCCTACGTATGGTTCTGGCACGTCGTCACAGCCTTGATCTATCTGGGATTCGCCGTAGGCACGATCTGGCAGGAACGCGCTGCGTTGAGCTGGCGCGCCGGCCTCGTTGTGTTGTTGCTCATGATCCAACTCGGCGCGTACGCGCGCTTGTATGCGTTCAACACGCGCTGGCCGGTCCCGCTCTGGCAGCACGCGATCTACTTCGGCGGCGGCATCGCGGCCTGGCTCATCCAGGTGCAGCTCTTTCCCTACTTCACCAGCCTGATCTTCATGTTCTTCGGTCAAGCCTTCGGCTTGCTGCCGCCGCTGCCGACCATCATCACCGTCACCGCGGTCATCTTGCTGTTCATCCTGCAAACATCCGGCTGGCAGCCGGACCATCTCAACCCGAACGCAGTGACTTTTATCGCCAGCCTATGGCTCTTCGCGGTTCCGATTTACCTGCTCCTGTACTACGCCATGCGCACCAGCAGCGAGCGCGGCCGGCTGATTGCCGAACTCGAAGCGGCACGCCGGGAGCTGGCCGCCGGCGGGCCGCGCGCCGAGGCTCAGCCGTTTGACCTATCCGAGCGCGAGCGCGAAGCACTGGTGTTGTTGGCGCAAGGGCTGAGCAACCGCGAAATCGCCGCCCGTCTGTTCATCACGGAAGGCACGGTGAAGAACCACGTCTCGAATATCCTGGCCAAACTTCAGGCCGAGAACCGCACCCAGGCTGCCGACATTGCGCGCCGGCATGGCCTCACGCTGTCCTGAGCGAAGCGGCCGTTGACAGCGCACTTCGGCTGGCACAGCATGCTGATGAAATCGTGTATAACCTGGGCTACGTGCCGGATGACCAGCTGTCCGACGGCGCGCTAACCAAGGAGGAATACCCACTATGGAACCCTACGAAATGAACCGGGCAGCCATGACACCCGCTGCCGTTTCAGACCCCGCTATCGAGCGCGCCTTCATCACCCGCGTGTACGGGTGGATGGCGATCGCCTTGGCCATCACCGGCCTGGTCGCCACAGCGACCGCATCTGATCCGGCGCTGATGGCATGGATCTTCGACACGCCGTTCGCGTTGCTGGCCATCGTCATCGTCCAACTGATCATCGTGGTGGTGTTGAGCGCCGCGGTCAACCGGCTGAGCACCGGCGTCGCCACCGGCCTGTTCATCGCCTACGCTGCGCTCACCGGCTTCACCTTCTCCACGCTGTTCTACGTGTACACCGCCGAGTCCATCGGCATGGTGTTCTTCATCACCGCCGGCACGTTCGCGCTGGTCAGCTTGTATGGCTTCACCACCAAGACCGACCTGACGCGCGTGGGCAACCTGGCGTTCATGGGGCTGATCGGCATCCTCCTTTCCTCGCTGGTCAACCTGTTCCTGCGTAGCGAGGCGATCTACTGGATCGTCACCTACGTCGGCATACTGGTGTTCGTTGGGCTGATCGCCTCCAACACGCAGCGCATCAAGCGCATGGCCTACGGCCTGGGCGACGACGGCGAGTTGCGCAGCAAAGCCTCGGTGGTCGGCGCGTTGTCGCTTTACCTGAGCTTTATCAACCTTTTCTTGTTGCTACTGCGCATCTTCGGCAACCGCAAGTAGCGACGAGAGGCAGCCGGCTTCAATCGCCGCTCGCGCTCCTGACGGTGGCTGCAAAGCGTTCGAGCGAAGCGCGGCCGTGCACGCGGATGCGTTGCCATGTCATGGCGTTGGCCAGCGTATGAACCGAGCCGTGCTCGGTGGTCACCGCTGCCCAGGTCTGCACCGAGCGCAGCATGCGGATCACGGCGTCGTCGTAGCGGCCGGAGGGATAGCAGAAGAAGCGCGGCCGCTTGCCGGTGTGCGCGGTGATTTGCTCAATTGGCCCCAGAATCTCCCACACGAGGAACTGAAAGTCGCGGTTGCGCAGGTCGCGGTGTGTGCGGGCGTGTGATTCGATATGCATCCCCGCCGCCGACATTTCCCTCACCATCTCCCACGTCAGGTAGTTGGGATTGCCGAAGTTGATGAAGTCGGTAGTGATGAAGAACGTGCCGTGCATGCCATACTTCTGCAGCAGCGGGAAGGCGTGGTCGTAGTGGTCACGGTAGCCATCGTCAAAGGTGAGCACGATGGGCCTGGTCGGCAACGACCGACCCAACTGCAGATGCGCATACAGGTCGTATAGGCTGATGGTGATGTAGCCGTTCGCCGCCAGGTACTGGAGCTGCTGTTCAAAGTCTTGCGGCGTCACCGACAGGTCAATACGATAGCGGTCGGCGCCGGGCGGCGGCTCGGAGATGTAGTGATACATCAGGATCGGCACGCGCGCCGAAGCCGGCGGACGAACCGGCGTGGCTGTCGCGGTCGGCGCAGCCGTGGGCGTCGGACGAGGGGGCAGCGTCGCCGGTGGTTGATCCTCCGGCGGCAACTTAGCATCGCCGAAGGCCGGACGACCTGAACACAGCCCCACCCAGACAAATGCCAGCGATAAGACAACGACACGCGCGACACGAGCGAGACGAGACATGATGCGATAGACCCGTGCAATTGTAGTGGGTCGGTCCACAGGCGCTATCATTCTTGCCATGAAACTGGCAACCAGGATCGCAACAGCCGCGTTCATCTGCATCGCGATGGCTGCAATGATTGGGTGCGCACCGGCTTCCGGCACAGACGCGCCGGCGTTCACGCCGCTGCCCTACACCGACGACTTCAGCAACCCGAACAGCGGCTGGCAAACCCTCTCCGACCTCAACGCCGACGTGAAGTACGACGGCGGCGGGTTGCGCATCATCGTCAAGCTGGAGAACCTGACGCAGTGGAGCGCCGCCGGCCAGAACTTCAAGGACGCGGTCTTCGAGGTGGACGCCCGGCCCAACGGCGGCCCGACCGACAACGGCTTCGGCGTGCTCTTCCGCATGCAGGATCGCAAGAACTTCTATCACTTCGCGATCTCATCGGACGGCTACTGGCGCGCCGGCTACATGAGGGATGGCGACTGGGAGAACTGGGACGACTGGCAGCCGCATCCGGCCATCAAGCTGGGCAGCGAAACCAATCGGATCAAGGTAGTGATGCGCGGCAACGAGCTCGCCTTCTTCGTGAACGATCAACCGATTTCGTCCAAACAGGACGATACCTTTGCCAGCGGCGATATCGGCGTATTTGCCCTCACGCTAATTGACAAACCCGGCACCGACGTGACATTCGACAACGTGCGCGTCACCGCGGTGGAGTGAGCCTTGGGCCGACGCTGTATGAGCACCACCCACACTGACGCCACGCTCGCGCGCCTCGCTGCGCGCATGCAAACCGATCCCCATTCGGCCGACTGGCAGACCTTCGCGCGGCGTGCCCGCGCGCAATTCGGCCACTTGCACGCGCTGCTGTTCGCCATCTACGGCCGGCGCGCCGACTTCGACCAATGCTTCGAGGATGTGCTCGCTACGGCCGCCGCGGCCTGGCTGGCCCGCCCACCCGACCTGAAGGCGCTCGACGCCGAGCGTGAGGCGAATCCGCGTTGGTTTCAATCGCATCAAATGCTCGGCGGCATCGCCTACGTGGACTTGTTCGCCGGCGACCTGGACGGCGTGCGCGACAAAATCCCCTACTTCAAAGAGCTGGGGCTGACCTACCTGCACCTCATGCCGCTGTTCAAGTGCCCGGCAGGCAATAGCGATGGGGGCTATGCCGTGAGCAGTTACCGCGAGGTGAACTCGGCGCTGGGGACGATGGACCAACTGCGCGCGCTGGCCGGCGCATTGCGCCGCGAAGGCATCAGCCTATGCCTGGACTTCATCTTCAATCACACGTCCGACGAGCATGACTGGGCGCGTCGCGCCATCGCCGGCGACCCGCAATACCGCGCGTTCTACCGCATCCTGCCCCGCCGCGAGGCCGACCTCTATGACCGCAATCTGCGCGAGATCTTCCCCGACCAGCACCCCGGCGCATTCTCGCCACTCTCGCGCTGGACGGGCGCGCCGGGCGACGACGCGCATCCCGACGCCGAGTGGGTATGGACGACGTTCAACTCGTTCCAATGGGATTTGAACTACGCCAACCCGGAGGTGTTCAACGCCATGGCCGAGGAGATGCTGTTCCTCGCCAACGTCGGCGTGGACGTGCTGCGCATGGACGCCGTGGCGTTCATCTGGAAGCAGCTCGGCACGAACTGCGAGAACCTGCCGGAGGCGCATCTATTGATCCAAGCGTTCAACGCCGTGGCGCGCATCGCCGCGCCGTCCCTGCTGTTCAAGTCCGAGGCCATCGTGCACCCGGACGATGTGGCGAAGTACATCCGGCCGGATGAGTGCCAGCTCAGCTACAACCCATTGCTGATGGCGCTGCTGTGGAACACGCTGGCCACGCGCGAGGTGAACCTGCTAGCACAGGCCATCCGCACGCGCAGCCGCATCCATGCCGATTGCGCCTGGGTGAACTACGTGCGCTGCCACGACGACATCGGCTGGACGTTCAGCGACGAGGACGCCTGGCAACTCGGCATCAAGGGCTTCGACCATCGCCAGTTCTTGAACGCGTTTTACACCGGCCGCTTCCCCGGCAGCTTTGCACGCGGCCTACCGTTTCAGGAGAACCCCAAGACGGGCGACTGCCGCATCAGCGGCACGTGCGCTTCGCTGGCCGGGCTGGAGGCAGCGCTGCACACCAACGACGCCGTGCTGATCGAGCTGGCCATCCGACGCATTCTGCTCATCCACGGCGTCATCCTCAGCTACGGCGGCATTCCGCTGATCTACCTAGGCGACGAGATCGGCATGCTGAACGACTACGGCTACCGCGATGACCCGGCCAAAGCCGGCGACAGCCGGTGGGTGCACCGCCCGCGCATGGACTGGTCGGCGGCAGCGCGGCGCCACGACCCAGGCACCCCCCAGGGGCGCATCTTCGCCGGCCTGAAACGGCTGATCGCGTTGCGCAAGGCCGAGCCGGCGCTGGCCACGCTGCCCGAATCCGTCGAGACGGGCAATGCACACGTGTTGGGCTTCGCGCACTATCACGCCACAGGGCCGCTGCTGGTGCTCGCCAATTTCAGCGAACAGGCGCAGGCCGTCCCGGCGCACATCCTGCACACCCAGGGGCTAGGGTGGACGGCCGTTGACCTGATCACCGACGCGCGCCTCTCGCTGATGGAGGATGTGACGCTTTCGCCGTATCGAATGGCCTGGCTGAAGCCGGGGTGAGTTCAACGCCTCCGCCGGCCGATGATCCGATGGAAGGTGAGATTCTCGCCCGCCGGCGATGTCAGGTAGGCGTCGTCCGTGACGCCGATGGCCTCGTGCCAGCGCAGCCAGAGCGCCCGGCCCTGGGGGAGATCGTCGGCCCACTCCACCTCGATGCACCGCGTGATCTCCCAGTGATGACGCCACCACGCCGCCGTGTGAAAGGCACAGAAGTCATCGGGCCATTCCTCCGGCAGGCGCTCGACTTCGCGCTTCAACCCTGCGTTCACCACGCCGATCTGGCCATTGGGCTTGAGCAGGCGCACCAGCGAGCCGATGAAGTGCACTTCGGTGCCGAAGTATTCGAAGGCGTCCACCGAGACGATGGCGTCGAAGAACTCCTCCGCAAACGGCAGCGCGCGGGCATCGGCGTGGATGGGGAAGACGCGATCGTCGAGTTGGGCTGCGCGAATGCGGCGCGCATTCTCGGTCGCAGAAATCCACAGGTCGGTGGCCCACACCTGCACGTTGAACTCGCGCGCCAGGAAGATCGAACTCAGCGCCTTCCCACATCCGAGGTCGAGGACGCGCATGCCGCTGCGCAGCTCCATCGCCTCGCATAAGAACTCGGTCAGCCAGAGCACATTGGGGCCCATCTCGTTCTCGATGATCCATGCCGGATCGTACTTGGACGAGCGGGGAAAGCGATCGAACAACAGGAGGCCGGGGTTGAGCTGCCGGGGATGTTCCATCTTCAACGTGAGCCGGCAGCTCGTTTCACCAAGGCGCCGATGCGCGCCTCTCCATCGGCAGGCCACGCCTTCAGCGCGAAGGCCGTCGGCCACATCGCGCCTTCATCGAGGTCAGCGGCGTCGGTAAAGCCGAGCGTCGCATAGCGCGTGTTGAACTTGTGCGCGCCCTGGAAGAAGCAGACCACCTTGCCCTCCCGGGCATACGCCGGCATGCCATACCAGAGCTTCGGCGCGAGGTCCGGCGCGTTGGCTTTGACGATCGCATGAATCCGCTCGGCCATGCTGCGATCCGGCTCCGGCATCTCGGCGATCTTGGCGAGCACGGCGCTTTCCGCGTCTGCTTTGTTCCGGCCGGCGCGCGCTTCGGCCTTCAGTTCGCGGGCGCGCTCGTTCATCGCGGCCCGCTCTTCGTCCGTGAAGCCTGCGGTGCGCTTGACGGACTTCGGCGCGGCTTTCTTCGTGGATTCGGCCATAAACTCAGTATAACTTGCTGTGCCTAACGAACGGGTGCATTCGCCAACGGGAGCACACCCGCCCAGGCGTAAACGCCTGGGCTGAAAGGGGCGGGATGCGCGCGGCTTGCTCATATGCCCAGCGCTGGGATAAATCCCAGCGCGACTGAAGCGAATACCACCGCGGGCCAGTCCGCGCTCCCCTAATTTTGAAATGCACCCTAACGAACAAGCTCACCCAGCCGGCGCGAACGATCTCCCTCACATCCACCACTGCAGTCAGGCCGGATAGCGCAGCAGGTAGGTGCGCTGCACGAACATCATCCGGTCGGGGCCGGCGTCGCGCACCATCGCGCCGGCGTCCGAATGCAGCAGGCAGTTGCCCGTCGCGCATCACCGGCACATGCCCAAGCCGTTTTGCCCATTTGCCCGCCTTCGCCTATAGTCGCCCCGAATCACTATGAACACACGCACCGGAAACTTCCCCATCGGATTGCGACGTGGCGGCTCGGCCTGGCAGAAAGACCTGCCGGCCCTGCTGCAGTGGGCCAAAGATAACGGCCTCAGCGGCATAGACCTAGGGCGCGATGCCGACACCACCGGCCGGCTCGTCCTCGATGCCGGACTGCGCATCGGCTCGGTTGACCTCAAGGAGTGGCAGGGCATGATCTCGCCCAGCAAGGCCACGCGCCGCAAAGCGGTGGAGGCCAACGCCGCCTACATCGAGCAGAACGCGGCGCTCGGGCCGCTCAATTACTTCCTGGTCATGCTGCCGGAAAAGCCGGAGCTGCCGCGCGCCGAGAACTTCGGCTACATGATCGAGAGCTTCACCCAGCTCGTGCCCGTGCTAGAGGCAGCCCGAGCGCGCATCGTGATCGAGGGCTGGCCGGGGCCGGGCGCGCTGTGCTGCACGCCGGAGGGCTATCGCGCTTTCTTCAAAGCCGTGCCGGCAAAGGTGATGGGGATCAACTACGATCCCTCGCACCTGATGCGCATGGGCATTGACCACATTCGCTTCCTGCGCGAATTCGCCTCGCGCGTATATCACGTGCACGGCAAAGACACCGAGCTGGACGCCGAGAACCTATACGAGTTCGGCCATGAACAGCCGCCGACCTTCGCCAAGCCGGTTGCCTACGGCGGCATGGCTTGGCGCTATTGCATCCCCGGCCATGGCCAGGTGCGCTGGGTGGAAGTGATGCGCATCCTGGCTGAGCACAAATACAAGGGCATGATCTCGATCGAGCTGGAGGACGCCAACTTCAACGGCGCCACCGAGAGCGAACAGCAAGGCATCCTGCTGGGCGCGCGATTCTTGCTTGGATGCTAAGGCGAGCATGCGTGTGCATCGCTACGCCCGCGTAGGTCCCGCGGCCTTGGCTTATGGCTGAGCCAACGGTCACGGTTAGGGCGCGTCACTCAATCACGATCTTGGTCAAATCTTCTTTTGGCTGAGGATAGCTCATCTTCAGCCCGCGCAGCGTATCCAGGAGGATGTTCACGGCCACCCAGTCGCGGTACCACTTCTTGTTGGCCGGGATCACATACCACGGCGCCCATTCGGTGCTGGTCTCGTTGATGGCGTCTTCGTAGGCCTGCATGTAGTCGTCCCACCGGGCGCGCTCCTTCAGGTCGCCGACGTTGAACTTCCAGTGCTTGGTCGGGTCGTCCAGGCGCGCCTGCAGGCGGCGCTTTTGCTCATCCTTGCTGATGTGCAGGTAGAACTTGAGGATGGTCACGCCCTCGTCGGCCAGCATGCGCTCGAACTCGCGGATGTGCCGATAGCGGCGCCGCCACACCGACTCCGGCGCCAGCCCTTGCACACGCACGATCAGCACGTCTTCGTAGTGGCTGCGGTTGAAGATCACGATCTCGCCTCTGCCGGGGACATGCGGATGCACGCGCCAGAGGTAGTCGTGGTCGAGTTCGACCGGCGTGGGCGCTCTGAAGTTAGCGACTTTCACGCCCTGCGGATTCACGCCGTCGAACACCGAGCGGATCAGGCCGTCTTTACCACCGGTATCCATCGCCTGCAGCACCACCAGCAGCTTGTGTTTGTGCTCGGCATACATCAGCTCTTGCAAATTTTCGAGTTCGTCGTTCAGCGCGTCCACCTGTTCCTTGGCCAGCACCTTCTTGCCGTCGAACAGGTGAGTGTCTTCGGGGTCGAAATCGCTCAGGCGAATGGGACGGCCGGGGGTCACTTTATATTGGTCCATGGCGTTGTGCTCCTTCGATTCTCGACGACGCGGCGAGGCCGCAAATTACCCTCAATCTTACGCAGCGATTGGCGATCGCGCTATGCAGAGCGAAGTCGCCCTTCGGCGACCGACTATTCGGTCCGCGGCAGCGGACGTTTCCCGCGGCTTCGAGTCGCCGGGCAGAATCACGGTTGGCCGTGCAACACGAGTTACCCTACTATAATAGTCTTACGTCAAGGTTATAACATCGCAATACACTGAACCAAGTTGAACGGCGCCGGTCATCGCCGATGGCGCCACAGGCTTTAAATAGCTTTCGTCGCATGGCCCGAGCGGCCATTCGCGCCCGTCGTTCCAGCACTTCGCGAATACACGACGACACATCTCGACTTTCGACCTTGCACGCCGGTGCGAACGATGGGCGCACAGCGTGAGGTTGAAACATGTTCGAGCATATTCTGGTCCCTCTCGACCGCTCGGCGCTGGCCGAGTGCGTCTTGCCGCACGTCAGCGCCATCGCGCGCGCGTTCGGCTCGCACGTGACGCTGCTGCACATTATTGACGCGCCGCGCTTCACCGAAGCAACGCCGCTCGTCAACCCGCTGGAATGGCGGCTAAAGCGCGCCGAGGCGCAGTGCTATCTGTCGGACATCGCCCGCCGCCTCGAGAGCGAGGGCATATCCGTCGCCAGCCGGCTGGCCGAAGGCCCGCCTGCCGAGCAGATCCTCGACGTCGCGCGACACGAAGGTGCTGACCTCATCATCTGCAGCAGCCACGGGCGCAGCGGCCTGAGCGAATGGAATGTCAGTAGCGTGGTGCAGAAGGTCGCACTGCGCGCCTACACCTCGCTGATGATCGTGCGCGCGCATCAGGCGACGCAAAATCCACTCACGCTCGCAATGGACGTGCCTTACTACAAGCGCGTGCTGGTGCCGATGGACGGATCGCAGCGAGCAGAATACGTGATGCCGGTCATCGCGCGCCTGGCGCTGCAAGGCTCGCATATCCTGCTGGCGCACGTGGTGCAGCGGCCGGAGATGCCGCGCCGCACGCCGCTCACTCGCGCTGACAGTGAGCTTTCCGAGCGCTACGTCGCCTGCAACCGCAGCGAAGCCGAGAATTACATGCGCGACTTGCGCGCCCGACTGTCCGGCGACGTGGAGACGCGCGTCATCGTCGGCGATCACGTCGGCCGCACGCTGCACGAACTGGCCGAGCATGAAGACGTGGATCTGGTCGTCGTCAGCGCGCACGGCTACTCCGGCCAGTCGCTTTGGCCGTTCGGCAGTATTGCCAGCAGCTTCATCGCCTTCGGCAACCGCACATTGCTGATCGTGCAGGACGCGCAGCCGCCCGCGGAGCGCCTATTCCGCCCGGCGGCGACGGCCGCCAGCCCGGTGCGCAGCATCTTCGGCTTCCGCGGCGAAAAGGCGTTCTAATTCGCCCCGCACGCGCGCCGAGCGCATCGTGGCGGTGACGCCGAGGTTCGATCATAGGCCATCATCGCGGCGCGCGCTCTGCCGACATCGAACTCCATATGCGCCTGATTGAACAACTCGACGCCCAAGAACGGCTGCTGGAACGCGCCGTCGCGCAGCTGCGCCAGCCGGACGACCGGCTGCCGTCCTACGCAGCCGAGTGGCTGCTGGACAACCTATACGTCGTGCAAGGAGCCATTCGGCAGGTCCGCGAGGACATGCCACGCGGCTTCTACCGCAAACTGATCAAGCTCCCGAACTATCCCGGCGAACTGCGCGGCATCCCGCGCATCTACGCCATCGCCCAGGAATTCATCTCCAGCGAGCGCGCCCGGCTGGACCCGGTGGACATCGAGCGCGCCAGCCGCTTCATGCAGCTCTATCAGGATGTGCAGCGGCCCGGCGATGCGCCGCTGACGATGGCCGAGCTGTGGGCGCTGCCGGTCATGCTGCGCCTGAGCGTGCTGGAGTATTTGGCGCAGGCCGTTGCCAAGATCACCGATCTGCCGTTCACCCCGCTGCCGATTAGCCCGCCGCTGCCGGCCGGCGCGCCGGACGAGGAGATCGTCGCCAACTGCATCATCAGCCTGCGCGCCCTCGCCACGGTGGACTGGCAGCGCTTCTTCGAGGGCATCAGCCGCGTCGAACGCGCGCTGTGCGAAGACCCCACCGGCGTCTACCCACGCATGGACAAGGAGACGCGAGATCACTACCGCAAGGTGATCGAGCGCCTGGCGGAGGTCGTCAAAAAGCCGGAGGTGGAAGTGGCGCACGAGGCGGTCGCGCTGGCCCGCGCCGCGCAGGCCGAGGACGGCAGCGCACGCAGGCGCCACGTCGGCTACTATTTGCTCGATCGCGGCAAGGCGCAGCTCGAAGCCCGGCTCGGCTATCGCCCGTCGCTGCGTGCGCGCGCCGGCGCCTGGCTCAGGGCGCACCCCACCCTCGTCTACCTGGGCGCAATCGGCGCGCTCACGGCCATCCTGTCGCTTGTCGTGGCGGCGTATGCACACGCCGCCGGCGCCGACGCCGGCTATGTGATCGCCGCGGTGCTGATCACGCTCATCCCGGCCTCGGCCATCGCCGTCAGCGTGGTGGACTGGACGGTGACACTGCTGCTGCCGCCGGCCTTCCTGCCCAAGTTGGACTTCAGTCAGGGCATCCCGGACGATTGCCGGACGCTGGTAGTGATTCCGGCGCTGCTGACGAGCGCGAAGGAAGCCCGCTCGTTGCTGCAGCAACTGGAGTTACATTACCTGCGCAACCCAGAGCGGAACCTCTACTTCGCCCTGCTCACCGACTTCGCCGACGCCAAGCAGCCCCATGAGCCCGGCGACGACGAATTGATCGAGCAGGTGGCTGCCGGCATCCACGCGCTCAACGCCCGATACGGCAACGCACAACGGCCGTTTCTGCTGCTGCACCGCGCGCGGCGCTGGAACCCGCGCGAACAGGTATACATGGGTTGGGAGCGCAAGCGCGGGAAGCTGCACGAGCTCAATCGGCTGCTGCGCGCCTTGCCCGAGGAGGCGCGCGCCCTCTCCTTCACCAAGTTGATCGGCGACCTGGATGCCCTGCGCGGCGTCCGCTATGTGATCACCCTGGACGCCGACACGGTGCTGCCGCGCGACGGCGCGCAACGCCTGATCGCGACGCTGGCGCATCCGCTCAACGTCGCCGAGTTCGACCCGCACACCGGCCGAGTGCGCGCCGGCTATACCATCGTGCAACCGCGCGTAGAAGTGATGCCGATGAGCGCCAACCGCTCGTTGTTCACGCGCATCTATGCCGGCGACGTCGGCCTGGATCTGTACACGCGCGCCGTCTCGAACGTTTACCAGGACCTATTCGGCGCGGGCATCTACGTCGGCAAGGGCATCTACGACGTGGACGCGTTCGAGCGCAGCCTGGCCGGGCGCGTGCCGGAGAACACGCTGCTCAGCCACGACCTGTTCGAGGGCATCCACGGTCGCGTGGCGCTGGCCACCGACATTGTGATGCTGGAGGACTACCCGCCGAATTACCTGGTGCACATCCGGCGCTCGCGCCGCTGGATTCGCGGCGACTGGCAACTGCTGCCCTGGCTGTTGCCTCGCGTGCCATGCGCCGCGGATTCGTCCGGCAAGCCGTGCTGGCGGCAGAATGACCTGCCGGCGATAGACCGCTGGAAGATCTTCGACAACTTGCGGCGCAGCCTGCTGGCACCGGCGCTGCTGGCACTGCTGATCGCGGGCTGGTTGTGGCTGCCCGGTTCGCCCTTGGTTTGGACTGCTCTGGCTACCTTCACCCTCGCCCCGCCGCTGCTGTTGGGGCTGGCGGCCGGCGCGGTGCGCGCGGTGAAGGCGCGATCGCTCCACCACGTCTCGTCGCCACTGTTCACCGGCCTGTTGCGCTGGCTGCTGGCGCTGGCGTTTCTGCCCTACGAGACCGTGCTCACGCTGGGCAGCGTGATCGTCACTCTCGTGCGGGTCGTCTTCACCCGTCGCCACCTATTGCAGTGGGTAACCGCGGCGCAGGCCGTCGAACAGTTCGGCCAGCAGATGACGCTGGGGACGACGCTGAGCAAGATGCTACCCGCGCTGGTCGTCAGCGGTGGGCTGGTGGTCGCCATCCTGGCCGCCCGGCCGGCAGCGCTACCGATTGCCCTGCCCTTCCTGGCAGCATGGGCCGCCTCACCTTACATCGCCTACGCGATCAGCAAGCCCATCCGCTATGCGCCGGAGCCACTCAGCGAGAGCCAGCGCGTGATGCTGCAGCGGCTGGCCCGCCGCACCTGGCTGTTTTTCGAGCGCTTCGTCGGGCCAGATAGTCACTGGCTGCCGCCGGACAATTTCCAGGAATCGCCGCGCGGCATCGCGATGACGCACACCTCACCGACCAACATCGGCCTGATGCTCGTCTCGACGCTGGCGGCGCACGACTTCGGCTACATCGGCCCGCGAGAACTCACCTCGCGGCTACGCCTGACGTTCGAGACGCTGGAGCAACTAGAACGATATCGCGGCCACTTCCTGAACTGGTACGACACGCGCACGCTGCAAGCGCTGCCGCCGCGCTACGTCTCGACGGTGGACAGTGGCAACCTGGCCGCCTGCCTGCGCATTTTGGCCCAGGGCTGTCGCGAGCTGGTCGAGACGAGCGCGATGCGCCGCGAGCGCTGGCGCGGCTTGTTGGATACGCTCGGCTTGCTGGACGAAGTCGTGAGCGAGTTGGGCGAATCCGGCGCAGGCGAGCCGGGCAAGGCCTTGCGTTCGCTGCAGACGGCGCTCAAGCAGACACGCAACTTGATCCGGACGATCGAAAACCGGCCGGCGCGCTGGATGGCCGCCCTCGAGGACCTGGCCGACGTCCACTTGCACACGCTGGCGCAGGCGGCGACGGCGCTGGTCGAGTCGCGCGCGCAGTCCGCCGACGCCGAGACGCTACACCGGCTGCGCCTGGCGCTCGATCGGCTGCACAACCATTGCGAGCAGATGCGCCGCGACGTCGAGGAGTTGCTGCCGTGGCTGCCGGCCTTCGAGCAAGCGCCACAGCTCTTCTTGGAAGGCCGCGGCGGCTTCCGGCCCACCAACCATCATCACGCCGCGCTGATGGCGAACGTGATGCGCGAATGGCGCAGCCTGCGCAGCGCGCTGCCCATCGCGCCGAAACTCGTGGAGCTACGCGACCTGTACGCCATCGGTCAGGCCCGCCTAGCCGATTTGCAGCGCGCGCTCTCGGAATTGCCGTCGAGCGACGACGTGCGCGAAGCGCAAGATTGGTGCGCGTCGCTCGTCGAGGCGATTCAGGCTGCCGTGACACACGCCCAGGCACTGATCGCCGAGTGCCAGTGGTTGGAGGCGACGTGCGAGCGCTACTTCCAAGAGATGCAATTCGGCTTCCTGTACGACCCCAGGCGTGAGCTCTTCCATATCGGCTACAACCTGACGGCGGGCCGGCTGGACGACAACTACTACGACCTGCTGGCGTCCGAATCGCGCATCGCCAGCGTGGTGGCCATCGCCAAAGGCGACGCGCCGATCCGGCACTGGTTGTATCTGGGCCGCCCGCTGGCGCAGGTCAACGGCTCGCCGGTGCTGATGTCGTGGAGCGCGACTATGTTCGAGTATCTGATGCCGCTGCTGTTCATGCGCAGCTACGAAGGCACGCTGCTGCACTTCAGCACGCGCGGCGCGGTGGAACGCCAGATCGCCTATGCCAAGCGGAAGGGCACGCCGTGGGGCATCTCCGAATCGGGCTACTACGCCTTCGACGCCGCGCTGAACTATCAGTACCGCGCCTTCGGCGTGCCGGGCTTGGGCTTCAAGCGCGACCTGGGCGAGGATCTCGTTGTCGCGCCGTACGCCTCGTTGCTTGCGTTGCCGGTGCGCCCACGCGAGGTGGTGGACAACATCGCGCACCTTCGCCGGCTGGGCGCGCTGGGTGCGTATGGCTTATACGAAGCGATAGACTTCACGCCGAAGCGGCTACCCCTCGGCAACAAGCATGCCATCGTCCGCTCATACATGGCCCACCACCAGGGCATGATCTTCCTCTCACTGGCCAACTACCTGCTGGAGAATCCAGGCGGGATGGCACGACGCTTCCACGCCGATCCGCGCATGCGCAGCATCGAGCTGATCCTGCAGGAGAAGGCACCGCTGGACGCACCGATCGAGCAGCCCGGCCTGGAGACGACCTGGCCGCCGGGCATGAACCAGCCACACCTGGTAACAGCGCCCTGGACGATGCCGGCGCGCACGCCCTCTCCACAGGTGCACGCCCTCTCGAACGGGCGTTACACCGTGGTCTTGAGCAACGCCGGTGGCGGCTTCAGCCAATGGCGCAACCCCGATACCCGGCAAACGATAGATCTCACGCGCTGGCGCGCCGACGCCACGCGCGATGCGCATGGCGCATGGATCTACATCCAGGACGTGACGCCGAGCAAGGCGCGCCCGTCGCAGAACGGCCGGCAGGAACACACCGAGGAAGCGCGTCCCCGCATTTGGTCCGCATGTGCCCAGCCCATGCCGGACGAGGGCGAAGGCGGCGAGATGGAATGCTTCGCCCACACGGCAGCCTTCCGCCGCAGCATCTGCGGCATCGCTTCGACACTCGACGTGGTGGTATCGCCGGACGACGACGTGGAGATTCGCCGCCTCTCGCTGACCAACCACACGGATCGTCCACGGCGCTTGCGGGTGACGAGCTATGGCGAAGCGATCCTCGCACAGCAGGCCGGTGATGCGCGCCATCCGGCCTTCAACAAGCTGTTCATCGAGAGCGAGTACATCGCCGGCGCCGGCGCGCTGGTCTTCCGTCGCCGGCCGCGTTCACAGGCTGAGGCCAAGCAGCCGTTCTTCCTGGTGCATGCCGTCGCGCCGCCAGAGGGCGTGCCGCTGACGAGCATCTGGGAGAGCGACCGGTCGCGCTTCCTCGACCGCAACGCTGCACCGGGCGAAGTGCCGCAGGCACTGCGCGACGGCAGCGCTGCTGCACGTGCGCATGACGCGCGTGGGCCGGTCTGCACGCTCGACCCGATCTTTTCGCTCACGCAAGAGGTGGTCTTGAAGCCGCGCGAAACGGTGCAGTTGGCCTTCCTCACCCTCGTCGCGCCATCGCGCGTCGAGGCGCTATCGCTGGTGCGGCGCTACCGCAACTGGCGCCAGATCGAGCGGACGTTCGACCATGCGCGAGCGCGCGCCGAGCTGGAGCTGCACCGGCTGGGCATCGGCACGCCGCAGATCGAGCGATTCCAGCGGTTGTTGTCCTGCCTGCTGTATCCGAACAACGCGCTGCGCACCGAGCCAAGCTTCATCGCCGCCAATCGCCGAGGACAGTCGAGCCTCTGGCCGTTCGGCATTTCGGGCGACTATCCCATCCTGCTCGTGCGCCTGCACGACCCCGAGGCGTTGTCGCTGGCGCAGGAGGCGCTGCAGGCGCATCGCTACTGGCGCAACCGCGGGCTGAAGATAGACCTGGTCTTCCTGATCCTGCAGCCGGGCGACTACAGCCAGGAGCTGCGCGGCCAGTTGCAGCGGCTGATCACACGCATGGACGGCGAAACGTGGCTGAACCAGCGCGGCGGCATCTTCATCGTCTATGCCGATCAGGCCGGCGAGGAGGGACGCATCTTGCTGGAGACGGCGGCGCGCGCCGTGTTGGATTCGTCGCGCGGCAGCCTGGCCGACCAGCTCGGCGGGCTGCGCGGCGAGCCCGATCGCCTGCCCCCCTTCGTCCCCACCGGCGCGTTCAAACAGGAACCGGAGGCGACACCGCCGTTGATTCGGCCGTCGAACTTGCGCTACGACAATGGGCTAGGCGGGTTCACGCTGGACGGGCGCGAGTATGTGATCTACCTGACGCGCGGCCAGCACACGCCGGCGCCGTGGTCAAACGTAATCGCCAACCCGGACTTTGGGTGCTTGGTGACCGAATCGGGCGGCGGGTTCACCTGGCACGCCAACAGCGGCGAGAACCGCCTGACGCCGTGGTCGAACGATCCGCTGTGCGACCCGCCGGGAGAGGCAATTTACCTGCGCGACGAAGAGACGGCCGAGGTGTGGTCGCCAACGCCACAACCGATGGGCGACGACGCGCCGTACCTCATTCGCCACGGCGCCGGCTACTCGATCTTCGAGCATCACAGCCACCGGCTGAAGCAGCGCGTGCAGGTGTTCGTCGCGCCGGATGCGCCGGTCAAGCTGGTGCAGGTGCGGCTGGAGAACACATCACGGCGCTCCCGGCGCATCACAGCCACGTTCTACGCCGAGTGGGTGCTGGGCGTGCGCCGCGAGGAGACGCAGCCCTACATCGTGACCGAGTTCGACCACGCGCGGCAGGCGCTGTTGGCCCGCAACCCCTACAGCATGGACTTCGGTGAATGCGTGGCCTTCGCTGCGGCGAACAAGCGGCTGCATGGGCTGACGGCGGATCGCGCCGAGTTCCTCGGGCGCATGGGCAGCGTGCATGCGCCAGCGGCGCTCAAGCGCATCGGGCTGGCCGGTGCGGTCGGCCCAGGGCTGGACCCGTGCGCCGCCCTGCAGCTTCACCTCGACCTAGCGCCGGGCGGCAGCGAGGAGGTGTACTTCATCCTCGGCCAGGGCGACGATCGCGCCGAAGCGTTGCGCTGGGTGGAGCACTTCCAGAACCCGGACAACGCCGCGGCAGCATGGCGCGCCGTGCAACGCCTGTGGGACGGAATCCTCGGCGCAGTGCAGGTGCGCACGCCCGACCCGGCGATGGACCTGATGCTCAACCGCTGGCTGCTCTACCAGGCGTTGGCATGCCGCATCTGGGGGCGTTCGGCCTTCTATCAATCGTCCGGCGCATTCGGCTTTCGCGACCAGTTGCAGGACGTGATGGCGCTGATCCACGTCCAACCGCAGATCGCGCGCGAACACATCCTGCGCGCGGCGCGCCATCAGTTCCCCGAGGGCGACGTGCTGCACTGGTGGCATCCACCGGCCAGTCGGGGCTTGCGCACGCGCATCTCCGACAACTTGCTTTGGCTGCCGTTCGTCACGGCCCACTACGTGCAGGCTACCGGCGACACGTCCATCTTGAGCGAGCCGGTGCCTTTCCTGGCCGGCGCGCCCCTAGGCGACGGCGAAGAGGAACGCTACAGCCAATACAACGTGAGCGACACCGAGGCGACGCTCTACGAGCACTGCAAGCGCGCCATCGCCCGAGGCATCACCCACGGCGCGCACGGCCTGCCGCTGATGGGTGCCGGCGACTGGAACGACGGCATGAACCGCGTCGGCATCCACGGCAAAGGCGAGAGCGTGTGGCTGGGCTGGTTCGCCTGCGCCGTGCTGCGCCGATTCGCCGAAGTGTGCGAGCGCATGGGCGAGCCGGAGCAGGCCGAGGCCTATCGCGCCCAGCTGCGTGGGCTGGCCGCGGCCATCGAATCCCACGCCTGGGATGGCGGCTGGTACCTGCGCGCGTTCTACGACGACGGCGCGCCGCTGGGCACGTCGCGCGATGTGGAATGCCAGATTGATGCCATTGCGCAGTCATGGGCGGTGTTGTCCGGCGCCGGCCGGCCCGATCGCGCCGCGCAGGCGATGGCCGCTGTGCGCGAGCGGCTGGTGCGTGACAGAGACGGCCTCATCCTGCTGTTTACCCCGCCGCTGGACAAGACCGAGCGCGATCCAGGCTACGTTAAGGGCTACGCGCCTGGCATCCGCGAGAACGGCGGGCAATACACCCATGCGGCGCTGTGGACGGTCTGGGCGTTTGCCCAGCTCGGTGACGGCGACCGGGCGCAGGCGCTCTTCCGCCTGCTCAACCCGATCTACCACGCCGATTCGCGCGAGAAGGCGCTGCGCTATCGGGTGGAGCCGTATGTGATCGCTGCTGATGTGTACGGCGCGCCGCCACACGTCGGCCGGGGGGGTTGGACGTGGTACACCGGCTCGGCCGGCTGGATGTACCGACTGGGTCTGGAGGCGATCCTGGGCATCCAGCGCTGCGGCGACGCATTGCACATCCGACCTTGCATCTCTTCTGATTGGCCGGCTTATGAGGTCACCTATCGCTTCGGGGCAGCGACCTACCACATCTGCGTCGAAAACCCGCGACGGGTGTGCACGGGCGTGGTGAAGATCACGCTGGACGACACGGTGCTGACCGGCGACGCAATTCCGTTGCGCGACGATGGCGAGCAGCACGAGGTGCGCGTAATGATGGGATGAGCCGGATTTGCAGCGCGTGATGCCACGCGCTATACTCACCACACAACTGAATACTGAACACGAGAAGGAAGTGCTGAACCAGGAGCATCTGTCATGAGAAGAGTCGCATTACCGTTCATTGTGCTGACTCTGCTCACCTTTACCGTCGTCCCCACATCCGCCCAACCCTCTGAACCTTCGCTCGCCGCGATCAAAAGTGCCCATTGGCAAGCGCGCGTCGAATTGGCCATCCCCGCACCCAGCCCTGCAGATACAGCACGCCTGCCCTTTGAGCGCGCCGGGACGCAAGCGGCCCAGAATGTCGCAGCCGGCACGCGAATCGTCTTCCAGTCGTTCCGCAATGGCAACTGGGAGATCTACCGTGCCAACGGCGACGGCAGCGGCGTGCTGCGCCTGACGGCGACGCCGGCCACCGATATCGAACCGCGACTCAGCCGCAACGGCCAGAAGATCGTCTTCGCGTCCAACCGCACCGGCAACTTCGACCTGTACGTGATGAACTGGGACGGCAGCGGGCTGCAGCAACTGACCAACACGTCGTCCGACGGCCGAGCGCCTCACGCTGACCGCGGACGCTAATGGCCGGGTGTATCTTGCGTATGTCATCTTTGTGACAGGCAACCCAAAGCTCGTCTACCGCGAAGGACAAGCCGGGGTTTGGCAACCGCCGCTCGATTTGACGAGCCTGCCTTCCTCTTCAACTGATTACTACGCTGTAGAACGTGTCCAGATGACCACTGGCCCTGATGGGAAACTCCACCTCCTCTTCCGCGACTGGAGCAGCAGTTCCCCAACCGTCGCGTATCGGACGCAACTTCCAGGAGGTGATTTCGTCTACGAGGCGCTTCCGATCATCAAAGGATCTGCCGTGCGGCCCACAGATGCATTCGCAGATGCCGCTGGCAACATCCACATCCTGCTCACAGTGGAGGAGAGCACAGCGTTCGGCGGCTCCGGCAAGCTCTATACCGCCTCGCGCCCGTCCGGCGGATCGTTGGGCGCGCCCGAGTTCGTGGACGACGTAAAATGGACTGGTCTATTGAATGCGAGCCTGGTCGTTGACGCCGGAGGACGCAAGCACATCACCTATCTCAAGCCCGACTCAACGACGTTGGCCGATCTGGGCGCCTCCTATATCATTCGCGATCCCAGCGGAATGACTTCGCCTCCTATCAAGTTCAGTTCAGGTGGCCAATCCAAGCCTGTGGTCAGTCGGGCCATCCGGCGATGTCTTTCTCTTCGTCCGTCCGCTCCTAGACACGATGATCATGCGCATCCCGTTAGCGAACCAGGCCGGCGCTTCGGCAATCAGTCAGATCGCAACGGTACCCACTGGCACGAACAAGCCGACGCTCGCCTTCATGCACCAGACGCGCGGCGCTTTGCCATCCTACGACTCGGCCCTGCGTGTGAAGGTGACCGACGACGCAGGGACGCAGACCCCGCTGGAGAAGAAGACGCCTGCCGGCGACTGGGTACTGCAGTGGCTGGACATGAGCGCCTGGGCCGGCACCGTGACCCTCACCATCGAGCTGGCGCAAGCCGCCGGCGCGCCCTACGCCGAAGCCTGGCTGGACGCCGTCTCGCTGGGCGAATGGAACACGCCGGTGCTGACCCAAGTGACGCCCGCCAAGCTGCCGGCCAATCAGCCCGGCACGCCGATCACCCTCACCGGACTGAACTTCATTGCTACGCCGTCGGTGAAGCTCGGCAACATCTCGCTGAGCGACGTGCAGTTCGTGGATGAGACGACGGTGCGCGCCACGGTGCCGGCCGGCACGCCGCCCGGCCTATACGACGTCACCATCATCAATCCGGGTGGCCAGTCGTCCACGCGCGTCGGCGCAGTGCAAATCGGCGAGCGCGCGGTGATGCCGATCGTCCTGCGCTGAGCGAAGCCCTCAGGCCATCAGGAGCGCGCGCAGCGCTTCCGACGAGATCACGCGCGCCCGCTGCACTTCGCGGCGGGCGCGCAACATGTGTGGGATGCCGATCAAGCCGGCGAGCTGGCCTTTGAGCCGATTGCGCGCCGCCTGACCTCGCCACGCCCGCAGCGCGCTCCAGGCGATGCGCAACTGTTCGCCGACGATCGCGCCGAAGTGCGCGCGGATCACCTCACCTGGCACATCCTTGGCCAGCAGCCAGATGAAGTTGCGGCCGTCGTAGTAACTGTTGATCACGCCGCCGCCGGTGGCGCTGACTTTGTGATAGACGATGGCGTCGTGGGCGAAGGCGCACCTGTAGCCGGCCAACTGCGCCCGCCAGGCCAGGTCCACGTCCTCACACGAGAACTCGAATCGCTCGTCCAGCAGTCCGATCGCGTTTAGCATGGCGCGCCGATACACGGCTGCTGCGCCGCACGCCCCGAAGACGTATTCGACGTCGAACCGGCCGTCGTCGCGCTGCCATACGCCGCGGTTGCCCGGCACGCCGCGCACCGAGTAGAAATCGCCCGCACTGTGCAGGTAGTCGCGCCGGTCGAACAGGCGCAGCTTGCTGGCGACGAAGCCGGCGTCGGGGTGATCGCGGAAGCAGCGCGCCACGTGCTCCAGCCAGCGCACATCCGCTTCTGTGTCGTTGTTAAGCAGCGCGATCGCTTCGGCGGATGGGCTGGCCGCGCGGATGCCGGCGTTGCACGCACCGGCAAAGCGACGGTTCTCCGGCAGCGCTAGCAGCTTCACCTCAGGAAAGGATGCGGCCACCAGGCAGCGCGATTCGTCCTGCGAAGCGTTATCCACCAGGATGACTTCCAGCGGCGGGAGTGTCTGCCGGCGCAGCGCATTTAGGCATACGGGCAGATGAGGTGCGCCATTCCAATTCGGAATGACCACAGAGATGAGCATGCGCAACGGACATTATAATTTTCCGCTGCGGAGTAATTCTTCATGCCCGCTCCCGCGTCATCTCCCACACACAAGGCCGAGCCGGAGGCCCTGACAGCGACGCGGCCCGATGATGCGACATTAGACCCTTTCGCCGACGAGAGCGATCAGGCCCTAGCCCGGCGCGCGAAGACGGATCGCGAGGCGTTCGGCGCGCTCTACGAGCGCCATGTCGCAGCGATCTACCGCTACGTCTTCTATCGCGTCGGCAACGTGGAGGATGCGGAGGATCTCACTGCGCGCGTGTTCGCGCGCGCGTTGAAACATATCCACAACTACAACGACCGCGGCGTGCCGTTCACCGCCTGGTTATATCGAATTGCCCACAACGTGGTGGCTAACTTCCATCGCGACAACAGCCGCCGGCCGGCCGTGCCGCTCGACGAGGTGGAGGCGCTGCGCGAGCCGGCATCGCAGGTGGATCACGCAGACGCCGATCAGCGTATTGATAGCGAGCGCGATCGCCAGCGGCTGCTGCAGGCCATCCGCATGTTGCCCGAGGAAAGACAACATTTGATCGTGCTCAAGTTCGTCGAGCAGTTGCAGAATGCCGAAATCGGCCAGATCATGAACCGCAGCGAAGGCGCGATCAAGTCGCTGTATCACCGCACGTTGCTGCAACTGCGCGAGATCATGGACGCGCTGGAGCACCCGCACGCGAAGTAATCCACATGGCCCACGCAACGCCGAAACTCACCCCCGAGGACATTGCCTGGTTGGAGCGCCGGCTCAGCGCCGCCGTTGAGCCGGTCGCGCCTCGCCCCGAGTTCATCTTGCGCGCCAAGCAAGAGCTGATGGATTCACCCGTCGTCCGTCCGCTGCCGGCATGGGTGAAGCGCAGCGTGCTGGCTGCAGCGGTACTCTCTACACTCTCGCTCGTGGCGATGTTGTTCTACCTGCGCCGTCGCAGGTGAAGCCCCGTTGGCGCGTAGAGGATGCAACGCATGGACACCGCACTCATGATCGGCGTCATCGCCGTCTCATTTCTCGTTGTCATCATCTTGTTGGTGCGACTCAGGCGCACCCTCGATGAGGTCACGCGCCTGGACACCGAAATGCGCCAGACGCGCCGGCAACTCGAGGCAACCGCCGACGAACTCAAACAATGCCGCGCGGTCAAAGATGCATTGGTCGAGACAGTGTTCGATCCGGTCGTCTTCGTGGATGATGACCGGCGCATCGTCGCTTGCAACAACGCCGCCAACCGAATCGGGATCTGCAAGGTCGGCCACAGCCTGATCGAAGCAGCGCGCTCGTATGAGTTGGATAACCTGGCCGGCGACGCAATCGCCGGACGCGCCGAACTGCCGCGCGAGTTCGCTCTGCACAACCGCCTGTTCCGTGCACAGGCGACCCGCTTCGACGGGGGCGCCGTGCTGGTGTTGCGCGATGTGAGCGAGCTGCAACGCCTAGGGCGCGCCCGGCGCGACTTCGTGGCGAACATCTCGCATGAACTGCGCACGCCGCTCACTGCGATGAGCCTGCTGCTCGACACCTTCCGCGCCGAATCCGCCAACATCACGCCTGCGCAGCAACGCCTGCTCGGACAAATGCAAGACCAAACCGAATCGCTCACCCAGTTGGTGCAAGAGCTTTCGGAGCTGACGCAGATCGAATCGGGCCAGATGCCGATGCGCATGGTGCGCGCCTCGCTGCACGAAGTCGTCAGCACCGCCATGACGCGGCTGATGCCACAGGCCGAACGCGCCGGACTGCGCATGGTCAACGCCGTGCCGGAAGAACTGCGCGGCTTGTTCGACCCCGACCAAATTCGGCGTGTGCTCTCCAACCTGCTGCATAACGCGATCAAGTTCACGCCGCAGGGCAGCGTCACTGCCTTCGTCCTCACGGACGAAGAAGCGGACAAGCAACTGCAAAAACTGCGCGCCGATCCCAACGGCATAGACCTGACCACCGAGGATGTGCTGATCGTCGGTGTGCGCGACACCGGTGTGGGCATCCCACGCGAGGAACTGCCGCGTATCTTCGAACGCTTCTACAAAGTGGATCGCGCGCGCGGCCAAGGCGGCACCGGCCTCGGCCTGGCCATCGCCAAGCACATCGTCGAGGCACATGGCGGTCGAATCTGGGCCGAAAGCACGTTGGGCAAAGGCACGACCTTCTATTTCACCGTGCCGCGCGAAGATTGATGTTGTGGCGGGTCGCGATAGGGCAGATCACTTCGAGCGATCTGACCTATAGGCCATGGTAATATCCTCGACCAATTCGCTCGAGAGCAATCTTTTGATGCACACCCGAAGATACAGAGCCGTGCTCTTCGACCTCGACGGCACTCTGCGCGCAAACCAGCCCGAAGGCTTCGAGGCGTTCGTAGAATACGCCGGACGGGTCGGCATTGCCCTGACCGAAGAGCAGATCAAGATCTGCGAGCGCGAAGCGCATCGCTACTGGGCCAGCGACCGCGTGGACGCCGACATGGCGCGCTACGACCAGCGCGGATTTTGGGTGAACTACAACCAGATCCTGCTTAACGCGATGAACGTGGCCCGCGATTGCGCGGATTGCGCGCACCGCATTCAGGACCTGTTCGACGGATACGACCCTCAGGATGTCGTGTTTGCCGACACGCGCCCGGTGCTGCAGACGCTCTACGATGCGGGCTACACGATCGGCCTGGTCTCGAACCGCGAAGAGCCGCTCGACCCATTCGTGGAGCAATATGGCATCCAGCAGTTCTTCGCGTTCACGCTCTCGGCCGGCCAAGCCGGCTGCTATAAGCCGGACCCGTGCATCTTCTATCGCGCGCTGGAGATGGCCGGCAACGTCGCACCCGCGGAGGCGGTGTACATCGGCGACAACTTCTTCGCCGATGTGATCGGCGCGCTCAACGTCGGCATGGACGCGATCTTGATTGACCCGCGCAACGTATTCGAGCGCTACTACACGACGCGCGTCAAGCACCTGAGGGACGTGCTCGGCCTGATCGAACCGCGCCGTGTCCCAGGCGACGCCCGCTGACCCGATGGAGACTCGCTCACACTTCGTTTCGCGCTGCGCATCCGCCGGCCTGGTATTGGCGCTTGTCCTCACCGGCCTGGGCACGGCGCTGCCTTCATTCGCATCCAGCGATGCAGCGCCACCGGTTGCCGCGCCGGCGGCTCAGTCGCTTCGCACGACACCTACGCCCACGACCACCATCACCGCCAACATCACAGCGCGCCAGCGGCGTATCTTCCGCAAACTGTGGAGCATCGTCAACGAACGCTACATCTATCCGGACTTCAACGGCCTCGACTGGCAGGCAGCGCGCGTCGAGATCAACCGACGCATCAACGCGGGCATGACGGACGAGGCGTTCTACGAAGCCATGCGCGACTTGATCGCCAGCCTGAATGACGATCACTCACAGTTCCTCTCGCCTGATGAGGCCAAAGACGAAGACGCAGAATACGAAGGCACCGGCACGTACACCGGCATCGGCATCGTGAGCGCCGTGAACGCCGAGCGAGGCTACCTCTATGTGCTGACTGTGATGCCCGACAGCCCGGCCGAACGATCTGGCATCCGGCCACACGACCACGTGCTCGAGATAGACGGCCAACCTTCGGTGGACGCATCCGGCCAGTCGCAGTCCTGGTTGTTGCGCGGCGAGGCCGGAACGACGGTCACGCTGCGCGTGCGCACCCCCGGCCAAGCGCCACGCCTGGTCGAAGTACAGCGCGACGAGGTGACGAGCGTCGAACGCATCGAGCACCGGCTGCTCGCCGGCGACGCCGGTAATCCGCGCATCGGCTACCTCAACGTCCCCTCGCTGTTCGAAGCCAACGTGCTCTCACGGTCGCGCACGGCCGTCCGCGACCTGATGAAGGATGGCCCGCTGGATGGCTTCATCCTCGATCTGCGCACCAACGGCGGGGGCACCTACGGCAACCTGCGCGGCTTGCTCGCACTCTTCACCGGTGGCGACATGGGCGAGTTCGTCTCGCGCAGCGGCACGACGACGCCGATTCGCGTCCGTGCATCAGGCATCGGCAACTCGCAGCAAGTGCCGTTGGTCGTGTTGATCAGCACTGCGACGGAATCCTTCGCCGAGGTGCTGGCCGGCGCGCTGCAAGCTGCCGGACGCGCCACGCTGATCGGCCAGAGCACGGCCGGCAACGTCGAGATTTTGCTCTCGCACGACTTCGAGGATGGCTCGCGGTTGTGGCTGGCCGAGGAAACCTTCCGCCTGCCGAACGGGGCGATCTGGGAAGGCGAAGGGCTGATGCCGGACGTGTTAATTCCCCTCGGCTGGGACGAGTACACGGTCGAGGATGATCCCGTGCTGGCCGCTGCGCTCAAGCAATTCGAATCGCGATGATCTGCGACTACGAAGGCTCGGACTACCGCACGCGTTTCTGGGAGAACGCCGACCGCGCCTATGAAGACGCCGTCGAGCGCATCGCCATTACGCACATGCTGCCGCCGCGCGGCGTGCGCCTGGCCGAGTTTGGCGCCGGCTTCGGTCGTCTGGCCGACCTCTACGCCGGCTACGACGAAGTGATCCTGCTGGACTACTCGCGCTCGCTGCTGGAAGAAGCGATGCAGCAGTGGAGCCACGACCCGCGCTTCAAGTTCGTCGCTGCAGACATCTATCATCTGCCATTTGCGCCCGGCGTGCTCAGCGCGGCAACGATGATCCGCGTCATCCATCACATCGCCGATGTGCCGGCTGCGCTGGCGCAGATCCGGCGGGCCATCGCGCCCGGCGGCACATTCGTGCTCGAATTCGCCAACAAGCGCAACCTAAAAGCAATGTCGCGCTACTTGGCGCGGCGCCAATCGTGGAGCCCCTACTCGCCCGAGCCGGTCGAGTTCGTGACGCTCAACTTCGACTTCCACCCCACATGGATGCTGCAGACGCTGCGCGACGCCGGGTTCGAAGTGCGCGCCAAGCGGACGGCGTCCTACCTGCGCGCCGGCTTCCTCAAGCGCGTCCTGCCGCTCAGGGCGATGGTGCGCATAGATGCGGTGCTCCAGCGCACGGCCGCGCTGGCGCTGCTCTCGCCCAGCGTGTTCGTGCAATCGGTGGCCGCCGGCGCCCGATGCGTCGAAGCCGAAGGGCCAGGCACGGCGCCGAGCGGCGAGGCAATCTTCCGCAGCCCGCGCTCCGGTCAACCGCTCCGGCGTGAAGGCGATGTGCTGATCTGCGATGCCGACGGCACGCGATGGCGCGCACGGGGTAATTTCTTTGACTTCAAAGAACCGGTGTGATTCGCCCATCCCATGCTGCGATGCCCACAGCCTTGCTGCGAGCCAATGTCATTCTCTTCCCATCCACTCGCGCCTAGCTCAAAAACGTCGCGCGGCCGGACGCGACACGCAAGCTGAAGCCTGCGCCAACCATTTGGGCGAAACACGCACGCCGGCCACCTGTCTCTTTAGTGCCGCTCTAACCAGTACTTCGTCCCGATCAGGGCTGCGCGGTAGGCGTTGCTTCTGGCTGCGGCGGCGCCGAGGGTCGCACGGTGAAGCTATACAACCGGTCGCGCGTGACCACGTAGAGCGTGTTGCTGGTCGTGTCCAGCGACATGTCCTCCGCGTCAAGGAACTCGTCTTGCATGCCGCGATACTGGCGCACGAATCGCCCGGTCTTCGTCAGCTCCACCACCGAGCCGTTGCCGGCGTCGAGCACGAATAGGCTGCCGCGATTGGGATCGTCGCCGCTGAGGGCGATGGCGGCTACGCGGTTCCACTGCTGATCGGGCAGGCCGGTCACGGTGAACTGCATCGGCTGGCGGCTGAAATATTTCAAGATGGCGCCGTTGCGTTGCAGCACGTAGATCGCCCCGTCAATTGCGAAATCCAGGCTCTCCTTCAACGGGTTGTAGGGCGACCGGAAGTAGGAATCCCCCGAACCCAGTTTGTCGCCGGCCAGCCGGTAGCGCCAGATTTGGCCGGCGCCTGTGTCGAGCAAATAGACCGTGTTGTTGTAGAGCTCGCCGGCCTGCACCTGCACCGGCGTCGCATCGGCATTGGCGGGGATGGGAATGGGTGAGGCGCGGCCGGTGGCCGAGCTGTACTCGAAGATCTGGCCGGTGTTGAACAACACCGCGCCCTCCGTGCGCCAGCGATTGGCGGTGGTGGTCGCCCAGGCCACATCTACCAAGGCAGCGTTTGTAGTCGTCAGGCCTTCGCCGAACATGATGCTCACCTTTTTGCCGGTCGTGCCGGTGCGCTCGGCGTTGAGCACATAGTAGTCGGCGCTATCGGCATCCGTGTTCAGCACGTACACGCCCAGTGCTGAAGCAGCGATGCGCCGCGCTGCATTGCCATCCAGCTCGGCCAACAGAATCGGCTGCACACGCGTCACCTGGCTGATCTCATCGAGGCGGGCGCGCGCCTGGGCTTTAGCCTGGTCGAACGTCGCGCGGTCTTCGGGATTCTTCGCCTCGTACTCAGAGATCATCTGCAGCGCCCGCGCCCAATCGGCTCTGGCCTGATTGGGATCTGTCACAGCCTTGGCCGCTTCGACCTGGGCTTGCGCATCGTTGCGCAGGCGCATCCGTTCTGCTTCGCCGCTGAACTGCAGATACAACGTCGCAACGACGACGGCGACGATGATCGGGATGAGGACGGCAGTGGCAGCCAGCAGGAAGGTCTCGGTGCGAGAACGCCTTTCCACTTCTGCGGCTGTCTCCTGCGGCAACAGGCGCGCGCCAAAGGTGCTCAGACTGCGTTGCACCGAACGCGCCGCTTGATTCACCGAGGCTACAACCGTCGCGCCCACCGGTGAGGCGGGCAGCGACGCGGCAGCTTGCGTCGGCGGCGCCGAAGTAGTTGCGGCCGGCGGCGCCGCTGGCCGCGCGGAAGTATCAGCTCCGCCGAAGGGTGGAGCCGCTTGAGATGGGCCGGTCGTCGAAGCCGACTTGGCCGGGCCGGAGGCGACATCCACCGACAGTGCGACGCCGATCATGCGACCACGTTTGACGTTGGCGTTGAGATAGCCGGCTACCATGCGCGCGTCGCCCTTGCCCATGCACACGCGAATCAGCTCGTCGCTCACGCCCAGGGTGGAGCGCGTGCCGGTCAGCACGAATACGTCGCCGGGTTGCACGGCGAAGTTATTGAATTGCACATCCACCGAGGGGCTGATGCCGACGACCTGAGCGGGAGTAGCCGTGTAAGGGGCGATCACCTCGAACGCGCCCGCGTCCGAGCGCGCGTAGGCGACGGCC
The DNA here is from genome assembly GCA_025998955.1 of Candidatus Roseilinea sp. Lineage (NCBI taxonomy): Bacteria > Bacillati > Chloroflexota > Candidatus Thermofontia > Candidatus Roseilinea > Candidatus Roseilinea sp. The sequence goes on along the minus strand of AP024676.1, from coordinate 242,204 downwards.
GGGCCGGCCTGGGCGATGATCAGGCTGTCGCCTGTGACCAGCGCGCAACTGATCGAACCCTCCAGGCGCTGGCTGGGCGGCGCGCCCTTGTTCAACTGCACGACGCGGTCGTTGGCCAGCTTAATCGCCAGGCGCAGTGCAGACGTCACGCCGCCCGGCGCGCGCACGAAGGCGTCGTTCAGCGTTCGAGCGATGTCTGCACACGTCGAGGGAGAGGCTGTGGGCAGATCGAGGAAGATGACCAGCTTCTCGCCCTCGTGCGCCACGCGTTTACCTGCCACCTGCAACGAAACTTGCGGCGTGTCACCGAGCTCCTCGCCGTTGATGACGTTAATGGAGGAGAACGAGACGTCGTACATCAACTCAGCGCGCCAGATTGCGCAGCTCCTCTTCGCCGATCATCGGCACGTTCAACTGCCGTGCCTTGTTGATTTTACTCGCGCCCGGCGCATCGCCCACGACCAGGTAGGACGTATTCTTGCTAATGCTATCGGTGACTTTGCCGCCGTGGGACTCGATCCACGCGGCGATGGCTTCGCGCGGTTGCGACAGCGTGCCGGTGATGACGAAGATGCGGCCGGCCAGCGGCCCTTCTCCCCGTGCCGCCGCACTGCCCACTTCCTGCTTCGGATCCACGCCGGCGCGTTTCAGCTTGGCGATCAGCGCACGGGTGCTGTCGCGCTTGGCCCACTCGCTCACGCTCTCCGCGATGACCGGGCCAACGCCCTCGATGTCTTGCAAGACCTCCGGCGATTCGCTCGCTGCCTGAACCAGCGCATCGAGGCTGCCGAAACGATCGGCCAATGCCCGCGCGGCCACCTCGCCAACGTGGCGGATGCCCAGCCCGATGATCAAGCGATACAGCGGCTGCCGCTTCGACGCGGCGATTGCGTCCAGCAGTTTTTGTGCCTTGCGCTCGGCAAACTTCTCCAATCCGAGCAGATCTTCCTTCTTGAGCGAATACAGGTCGGCGACGTCGGCGATCAACCCGGCCTCGATCAGTTGCGCGACGATCTTCTCACCCAACCCCTCGATATCCATCGCGCCGCTCCCGACGAAGTGGCTGATGGCGCGATCCAACCGGCCAGGACAATCGGCGTTGGTGCAATAGAGCGCTACTTCGCCTTCGCGGCGCGTGAGCGGCGTGCCGCAAAACGGGCATTCGGTCGGCGGCGTGATGATGCGCTCTCGGCCGGTGCGCGCAGCGACCACAGGACCGGCGACGTAGGGGATCACGTCGCCGGCGCGCTTGACGATGACGCGGTCGCCGATGCGAATGTCTTTGCGAGCGATGTCGTCGTAGTTGTGCAACGTGGCGCTGGTGATGGTGATGCCGCCGATGTGCACCGGCTCCAGCACCGCGTTCGGCACGATGTTGCCCGTCCGGCCGATGGTGACGTTCACCTCTTTCAGGATGGTCGTCGCCTCGCGCGCCGGGAATTTGAAGGCGATCGCACCGCGCGGATCCTTGCCCACGTAGCCCAACCGCTGCGCCAGCTCCAGATCGTTCAGCTTGATGACCATGCCGTCAATCTCGAAAGGCAACTCGTCGCGCTTCCCGATGTATGAGGTGCAGTAGGCGATGGCGTCTTCCAGGTTATCGAAGCGCCGGGCGATGTCGCTGACCGGAAAGCCGAGCTGCCGGAGGTAGCTCAGTGTCTCCCACTGCGTGGGTGGCGGCGTCCGTCCATCGGCTCCCGGCACGAAGTCCACGATGGCATAGCACAACAGGCGGAGCGGGCGCTTGGCGGTCAGGCCGGGGTCGAGCTGGCGCAGCGCGCCGGCGGCAGCGTTGCGCGGGTTGGCGAACGTTCGCTCGCCGGCGGCGAGTTGCGCCTCGTTCAGCTTCTCGAAGTCGGCGATGGGCATGAACGCCTCGCCGCGCACGCTCAGCCGGGCAGGCAACACAGCGGCACCTTTGCCCCTCAGCGCGAGGGGCACGCTCTTCACTGCGCGCAGGTTGGCCGTGATGTCCTCGCCTACCAGGCCGTCGCCGCGCGTCGCCCCTTGGACAAACACGCCATCGGCATACGTCAGCACTACGGTCAGACCGTCAATCTTCGGCTCGACCACGTAGTCGTCCAGTTTACGAAGGTCACCGCCATCACCGAGGTTTTGTTGTACATACTTGACCAGGCGATCCCGCCAGGCGCGCACGCCGGCTACGTCGAACGCGTTGCCCAGGCTGAGGATGGGCTGCGGGTGACGCACTTTGGCGAACCCCTCGGCAGCCGGCGCGCCCACCCGCTGCGTCGGTGAATCCGGTGTGATGAGTTCGGGATACTGCGCTTCGATCTCGCGCAGCTCGTTCAGGAGCGCATCGAACTCGGCGTCGCTGATAATCGGCGCGTCGAGCACATGGTAGCGATAGTTGTGTTCGTTGATCTCGGCGCGCAACCGGACTGCGCGCTCGACGACGCTCGGTGGGGCTGAAGTCGGCGCTGTGTTCTTCGACATGCGATTATTGTAAGGGGGTGCATTTCAAGATGGGGGAGAGCAGGCCTGCTGGAAGCGATTGAACGACCCTGCGATCAACGCGGCGCACCGATGAGGTGCATCGGGGGGCCAGGGCAATGCCCTTGGCCCACCCTGTTGTTCATCCTCCCGACCTCCTCCCTTTTCTGAAATGCACTCATGGGTGCATTCGCCAGCGGAGTTTGTGTATAATTTTGGTGCATTCCTCGATAGCTCAATCGGTAGAGCAACCGGCTGTTAACCGGTAGGTTACAGGTTCGAGCCCTGTTCGAGGAGCCTGGGCCGAACTTCCGAAGTCTGTGCGGCTTCGGAAGTTCGTTTTTATCCCGTCGCACGGCGCTGGGCTGCGATCAACGTGTTCCTCAGCAGCATTGCGATCGTCATCGGGCCGACGCCACCCGGCACCGGGGTAATAGCCGACGCTTCCTCACTCACTTCGTCGAAGTCCACATCGCCCACCAAGCGTGCACCGCGTGGGTCGCTCGCGTCCGCGACCCGGTTGATGCCCACGTCAATCACCACTACACCCGCCTTGACCATATCGCCGGTGACGAAGCGCGGCTTGCCGATGGCGGCGACGAGGATGTCGGCAGTGCGCGTGATGCTGGCAATGTTGGGCGTCTTGCTGTGGCAAATCGTCACCGTCGCGTCGCGCGCCAAGAGCATCAACGCGACGGGCAAGCCAACGATGGTGCTGCGCCCCAGCACCACAGCGCGCCGGCCGGCAATGCGGATGTCGCTGCGGTCGAGCAGCTCGATGCAGCCCTGCGGCGTGCACGGCGCGAAGGGCGCCTGCCGACCTTTCACACCCAGTAGCCCCAGGTTGACCGGATTGAAACCGTCCACATCCTTGTGCAGCGGAACGGCCGCCAGGACGGCTTGCTCGTCCAGATGCGCCGGCAGGGGCAATTGCACCAAGATGCCGTGCACGTCATCACGTGATCCCAATTCTTGCAACAGGCGCATCACTTCGTCTTGCGTCGTGGATGCGGACAGCTCGTATCCGAACGACGCGATGCCCACTTCGGCACAGGCCTTGCGCTTGTTGCGCACGTAGGTTGCCGAGGCGGGGTCGTCGCCGATCAGCACCGTCGCTAGGCCGGGCGTCACGCCGTGTTCGGCTTTCAGGCGCGCCACGGCTTCCTTGATCTCCGCGCGAATCGTCGCAGCGATCGCTGCACCGTCAATGATCTTTGCCATGCAGTGAGAATGATTGATAGATTGATGATTGATGATTGGTCACCGGTAATTTGGTAATTCGCAACTGGTAGCTACATCATTCGCTCGACATTCCACACCTGCCACTTACGACTTACCACTTACCAGCGTCTGAGCACGCTGGCGCAGCTCGGCCAGTGCCTCGCGCATGCGGCCTTGCGCATGCCGATAACCCTCCAACGTCGGATTGGGCTTGCGCAGGTAATCGAGCACGATGGATTCAGCTCGCATGAACGGCTCGCACAATTCGGCGACGCCGACAGCGATAGTACTCGGAATGCTGACGATGCCGTTCGCGTCGGCGTGCAGCAAGTCGCCTGGATTTACCTGCAGCCCGCCTACGGTCACCGGCACGTTGCCGGCCAAGATGTGGTTGTAACCATGCGAGACAATCACGCCGGACGCCCAGCACGGAAAGCGCAGTGCGCGCACCTGCTCGATGTCGCGCGCTGCGCCGCTGGTGATCAGACCGACGAAGCCGAACGCCCGAAAGGTCGTGACCATCACCTCGCCATAAGTGGCTGCAGCCGGCGGCTCGTCCAGGTCTTGGAAGACGACGATGCGCGGTGCAGGGATGGCTTGCGCATCGGCAATCAGTTGCAGCATGCCGCCGTAAGCGTCCTGCGACGAAGGCGGATAGGCCGAGCGGAAGGTCGCCGTCACCGCATATCCGACGGCCGGGGGCAACTCCGGGTAGAGCGCCTTCAACGTGGCATGGGTGTAGCCGGCCACGCGCGGCCGCACGTCGAACAGCTCAATCACGTTCGCGACGGTGGGCGAGTCGGCTCGGGCGAGCATGGCCAGATGGTCGCTACTCAGGGGAAAGGAATTCATGGCTCGTTGTTGCGCTGAAAGTTTGAGACGAGAATGATACTGCGACGAGGGATGCCGACGCACCTATAATCGCCGGCGTGAGCGTCGAACTCGAAAATCGCGTCGAAACGCTGGAAGCCTTGATGGCGGATACGCTGCGCGTCGTGCGCGCCACCAGCCTGGAGGTAGATCGGCTGTCGCGCGAAATGCGCGATTTCAAGGCCGAGATGAGCGCATTCAAAGACGAGATGCGCGCGTTCAAAGACGAAATGAGCGCATTCAAAGACGAGATGAGTGCGTTCAAAGACGAGATGAAGGTGTTCAAGGATGAGATGAACGCGTTCACAGAGGAGACGCGCAATGAACGACGCGAGATGAACAAACGCTGGGGCGAGCTGGCAGCCAGCCTGGGCACGTTCGTCGAAGACATCGTTGCGCCGAGCATCCCGCGCGTGCTGCGCGAAGTGTTCGACTGTCTAGAAGAAGACATCACGTTCTCGGCCGTGCGACTCAAGCGCAAACACCCTACCCTACCCGATCGCAATCGCGAATTCGACACGGTCACCGCCGGTTGCGGCTACTTCCTCACCGTCGAGAGCAAGATCAGGCTGGACATCGCCGCAGTGAACGAATTCGCCGATCGGATGCCCGAAGTCAAAGAGTATTTCCCCGAGTTTGCCGCACGTGGCTATCGTTTCGTCGGCGCAGTCGCCAGCTTAAACGTGGATCCGAGCGTGGTCACGTTCGCCGAAAAGCGCGGCTTGATCGTGCTGGGCACGGGCGAGGACTTGATGACCGTGTTGAATTCGCCCGGCTTCGTGCCCCGCGCCTATTGAGCGCTCAGCTCGCAACGCGCCGGCTCACGTTCGATGGCGCAACGCCTCATCTCGGCACTGTACCTACGACGCTAACATGCGGATGGCGCTGGCTGTAAGCAGGGCCACCGAGATCGGCAGCACATCCTCATCTATTTGGAAGCGCGGGCTGTGGTGCGGCTCGGTCATGCCTTTGGCTTTGTTGCCTGCGCCGACGAACACATAGGCGCCGGGCGCGGCCTGCAGAAAGAAGGCACAATCCTCTGCGCCCATCGTGCGGTGATCGCTTCGCACGCGTTCTGCGCCGAACAGCGCGATCGCCGTCTCGCGCACGATCTGTGCCATCGCCGGATCGTTCACCGTGGCTGGTGTGCCCACTTCCGAGAAGGACACGCTCGCCTCTACACCGAGCGCAACCGCGACGCGTTCGGCGATCTGTCGAATGCGCTCACGCATCAACTGCATCACTTTGTCCTTGAAGGCGCGAATCGTGCCCTGCATCTCGACCACGTCAGGGATGATGTTGGGCGCCGTGCCGCCGTGAATGCTGCCCACCGTCACCACGCCCTGCTCTAGTGGATCCACGTTGCGGGCGACGATGGTTTGCAGCGCCGTGACGATGTGCGCTGCAGCGACGATTGGATCGGCGCCCAGGTGCGGCGATGCGCCGTGTGCGCCGCGCCCTCGCACCGCGATGCGATATGCACCGCTGGCCGCAAGGGTCGGCCCATCAGTCATGCCGACTATGCCGACCTCTTCAGTTGCCCAGACATGCATCGAGAGCACGCGATCCGGCTTAGGATTCTCCAGTACGCCATCGCGGATCATGGCCAGCGCGCCGCCGATGATCTCCTCGGCAGGCTGGAAGACGAACTTGGCCACACCGCCCCACAGGTCGCGATGTCGCGCCATCATCTCCGCGACACCTAACCCGATCGAAGTGTGGGCATCGTGACCGCACGCGTGCATCTTGCCGTCGTGCTGCGACTTGAAAGGCACCTCTACCGCCTCTTGAATCGGCAGCGCGTCCATGTCGAAGCGCAGCAGCAGCGTGAGCGGCTGGCTGACCCTCCGTCCGCCTTCGAGCACGCCGACCACGCCGGTCTGCCCGACACCGGTCTGCACTTCGTAGCCAAGCGCGCTCAGTTTGTCGGCGACAATCCCGGCCGTGCGCACTTCTTGGAAGGCCAGCTCAGGGTGCCGGTGCAGATCGCGGCGCACGGCGACCAACCGATCGCGCATCGCCTCGGCTTCTTCGCGTAGCTGAGTGAGTGAGATCACGCTTCCTCCTTAAGAAATCGAGATTCGGTCCTTGACGCTTTGCAACCAACAAGCGGTGGGATCGTACAGCGCATCATAGAGAGGGGCGAACCCGGCCTGGACTATACGCGAAAGTTGAAGAACGCGGCAGCGATGGGATACGCATTGCACCTCACGACTCAACCGCAGCGCGAATCTCCCGATGCAAGGCAATCTCCAGGAAGCTCCGGCGGAACGACGATTCCGGCGGGATCAGGTCATACTTGCGCATCATCTCATCATGGGCCTGCCGCAAGAAATCCACCGCTTCGGCTTTGCGCCCACCGGCGGCCAGCGCCTGGCCATGGCGCAGGAGAATCTCCTCGCCCACGCACTCCACTACCTGCGTGAAGCCGAACGCGCGATACAAATCGAGCGCCACGCCTGATGCCGACAGCGCCTGCTGCACATGCGCTGTGCGCGCACCTTCCTCGACCTGCAACCGCGCCAGCGCCAGGTGCGTCGCCGCATCCAGGCACGAGGCCGCCATGCGGTACTGCTGCGAGACCAGGTTATTCGCTACCTGTTGGAGCACCGGCCGAGTAGCCTGCAGCGCGCGCTGCAGGCTCGCCTCATCGCCAACCGCCTGGTGCAGCATCGCCTCGACCAGCCCCCATCCTGCGCGCCCGAGTTCGATGAGGATCGCACCGCTCAGCGGTTCGGCCTGTGCCAATATCGCGCGCGCCTCGTCCAAGCGCCCCTGCAACACATATACCTGCGCGATGCGCAACATCGGGAACAGCCGGCGGGCGATCGGGGACCACTTGTCCAACGCTTCCTGCAACAAGGCCAGGCCACCAGCGTAGTCGCCCAGGTAAATCGCCTGGATTTGGCCACAGAAGGTCAGCGCGTCACCCTCGGCAAAGCGGTTGCCGATCTTGCGGCTGATGCGCAGGCGCTCCTGCTCGAATTCGACCAGTTGCCGGTAGTAGTCGCCGCGTCGCTCGTAGCGCGCGCTGAGCGCGCCCAGCAATGCGATCTTGATGGCCTTGTCATTCACCTGCTCAGAGCGCGCCAGCGCCGCCTGTAGATACTCTTCGCTGCGTGGCAGGTCATCGGGACCATAGAAGTGGCTAAAGCCGAGCAGCAGCCTCACCTCGGCGTGCAGATCGCCCAGCTCGCGCGCCAACACTAGCGCGTGCTCCGCTTGCGCCCGCGCTTCGATCCGGCGCAGGTGCGAACCCAACTGCGCGACGGCGATCAGGGCCTGCAGCTCGCGCCGCCGGTCGCCGATTTGCCGCGTCAACGCCAGCGCCTCCTCGGCCATCGCCAGGCCCTGCGCAGCCTCGTCGCGAACCGCTTCGCCGGCAATCACTTCCGGCTGGGCCAGCAGCGCGTCCACGCGCCACGTCGGATCGTCGGGCATGGCGTCGGCCAGCGCCAACAAGGCACGGGCATCGGCGCGCGCTGCTTCGATCTCGCCCATATCCAGCAGCACGCGACGTCGGCCGTCGAACACCTCGAATCGCTGCGTGCGAATTGCGCGCCGGCGGTTGTCGTCCGTCGCGCCGGCCTCCATCCGGTCGAGCAACGCAATGGCGCGGTTGTAGCGTTGCAGGGCCTCGGCATTAGCGTACAGCTTGCGCGCTTCCTCCGCCGCCAGCAGCGTGTAGAACAACTCCTTCGGGTAGTTCTCCGCGCCGCGGAACTGCTCTGCCAATAGGCCGTAGTAGCCCACCAGCGCATCGGGATTAACGTAGAGTGCCAAGTACTCGGCCACCCGAGCATGCAGCGCAACGCGTTGGGCAGTCAGCAGGCTGTCGTAGGCAGCATCGCGCACCAGTGGCGAGCGGAACAAATACTGCATTCCCAGCTCCGGCAGGCGACCGGTCTCCTGGATCAACTGGGCGCGTTGCAGGGCAGCCAGGTGGCGCGACAACTCCGGCGTATTGCCCACCACGGCGCGCACCACGTTCGACCAGAACACCGAGCCGATCACCGCGGCCACTTGCAACACGTGGCGCTCACCGGGCGACAGGCGATCAATGCGCGCGACGAGCAGGCGCTGCAGGTTATCCGGCAAGTCCAACGTGGTCACCGTGCGCATGGCACGCCAGCGGCCGGTCTCCACATCGCGCACCAGCACACCCCCGGTCACCAGCGCGTGGATTAACTCCTGAATGTAGTAGGGGTTGCCTGCCGCGTTCTTCACAATCAAATCGCGCGTCTCCGGCGGCAGCGCCTCTGGGCCGATCATGGCGGCGATTAGCTCGGCACTCTGCGCATCGTTCAGCGGCTTGAGTTCGACTTGCGTCAGGCGATGCGGATATTCCAACTCGATGTGCTGGGCGAGTTCCCACATCGGCAGGTCGCGATCGGGCCGGAACACCAACAGCATCAACAACGCCTCGGTCTCGCACACGGGCAGGCAATACTTCAACAAGTCCAACGACGACGCGCCGGCCCACTGCATATCGGCGAAGACCAGCACGAGCGGGCTGCGCCGGCACATGGCCACGATCCAACTTTGCACTGCGATGAAATAACGCTGACGCAGCCCTTCGGCATCGAGATGACGCACACGGTCGCCGAATTCGTCCTCAAGCGGCAGCGAGAGCAGCGTCGCCAGGTAGGGATAATGTTCGACAAACTCCTCACCCCACAGCGCCCGGCTCTCCTGGCGCAGCACATCGCGCACCTCCTCCTTCGATTGCGCGCGGTGTGGAGAGCACTGGCTCAGCCAATCGCTCAACAGATCAATCCACATCGAATACGGCCAGCCTTGATGGTAAGACCGGCAGCGCCCCCGCACCCAGGTGAGCGTTGGTGTGGGCTGAGCCGGTCGAAGCTGAGGTGGCGAAGGCTGCGCCGCTTCGGCGGTCTGCGCCAGGCTGAGCAGCGCGCCGCGATGCACGAAGTACTGGCGCAGCTCGTTGACGAGAAACGACTTGCCCAGCCCTTTGTCGCCGGTGAGCATCGCAATCCGGCCTCGGCCACTCAGCACGTCCTTCACGCAATGCTTAAGCGCAGCAAACTCGGCCTCGCGGCCGATCAACGGCACAGGATAGCCGAACAAAGACTGTCGGGACATGCCATCACTATCGGCCTTGGGAGCCAGCGGGCGATATACGGCGATCGGCTGGCTGATGCCACGCACGGTGATGCTGCCCAGCGGCTGCCACTCGAACGACGACGCGACGAGGCGATACGTGTGTTCGCTGACAAGGACGGTGCCCGGCTCGGCAACTGCTTCCATGCGTGCTGCCATAGTGATCGCCGCGCCCATCGCCACTTCGGCATGAGGCGGGCGCCGGGCAGCGCTGCTGACGATCACTTCACCTGTGCTCACGCCTACGCGCAGCCGGAGCGAGATGCCCTGTTGCTGTTCGACCTGCGCCGCGAACACGCCGACCGATTGCTGCATCGCCAATGCCGCGAGCACCGCCCGCTCGGGATCATCTTCATGCGCGCGCGTTGCGCCGAAGAAGGCCACCATGCCGTCGCCGCGGAATTGCTCCACCTCGCCACCAAAGCGATAAACCTCCTCCTCCAAGATGTGAAGCACGCGGTTCATCAGCTCCACCCAGGCCTCGGTGCCCACGCGCTCCAGCAGGGCCGTCGAGCCGCTGACGTCGGTGACCAGCACGGTAGCGATGCGGCGTTCACCCTCCGAGGAGAGGATCGCCGGCGTGGAATCGGCCGGCTCTTCGCTGGCTGCATCCGTGATCAGTGCCGGTAGCTGTGCCGGCGGGTGAGCAACACGGTCATCTCCACTCTGCAATCGCGTGCCGCAGTTGCCACAGTAGCGATAGTTAGGGGGATTGGCGAAGCCACACGTTGCGCACACGAGCGCCAGGCGCGTGCCGCACATGCCGCAGAAGCGCATCTCCGGCGGGCTGTCGAAGCCACAGTTCGGACATTTCACGGGGGCAGTTCGTTCCTACAGCGCCTCGAGGGCGCGCCGGAAGCGACGGGCCAGCTCCTGCAGGACGATGATCGCCATCTCTGGGTCTTCGCGCAGCGCGGCGAGGAAGTCCCAACGGGTGAGCACCAAACAGCGCGTCGGCTCCGTGGTCACCACCGACGCCGTGCGCAAACCATCATCCAGCAACGCCAGCTCGCCGAAGAAGTCGGTCGGCCCGAACGTATTGACGACCGCCTTCGAGCCGTCGGCGCGCTCACGGATCGCTTCGGCGCGGCCGGATACAATGACGAAGAAGCCCTCGCCCCCCGCGCCTTGTGTGACGATGGCCTGGCCGGCAGGATACTCGCGCTCAACGAAGCGGCGCGCCAGGTGCTCGAGCTGGCGGGTGTTCAGTCCACCGAACAGCGGCACACGCTCCAGGAATTTAGCCGTTTGCTTTGGATCACTCATGTCTCCTCCTTATCCGCAGGAACCCTCACACGCCTCATGTGCAATGCGCGTTAAGCCTACTTCGAATCACGCATGTGCGCCGGTGGTTTCACCGATGAAGACCTCGAACGGGGCGAGATGTAGGGCCGAAAGGTGAACGGTCGCCCCTTCGCGGTCATGCGACGAGAATAAGCAGCGCGCCGACGGCCAGGACAACGCAAAGTGCGCCTCCTGCGGTCGCGACGACATATTCAGGATGACCAGACAGGTCTGGCCGGAGTCGGGATCACGTCGCAGGAAGGCCAGGTAGTCTTGCGCATCTTGGTTGACCGGCGCGTAATCTCCGGCGACCAGCGCAGGGGTGCGCCGGCGCAAGGCCAGCAGCCGGCGGTAGAAGTTCAGCATCGAGTTCGGATCGCCCTCTTGATCGGCGACGTTGACACCTTGCGCATAGTTGGGGTTGACAGGGAGCCAGGTATGCACACCGGGTGGGCTGAATCCGGCGTTCGGCGCATTGGCCCACTGCATCGGCGTCCGGCAACGGTCGCGGGTCATGCGCGCAGCCATGCGCATCGCCTCATCGGGCGGGATGCCGTCGCTCACCGCGAAATGATACAAGTTGATCGCTTGATTGTCGCGCAACTGGTCGAATCGCTCCAGCAGCAGGTCGGTCATGCCGATCTCCTCGCCGTTGTAGAGGACCGGCGTGCCGCGTAAGGTGAGCACCAGCGCGGCGTTCACGCGGGCGATCTCGGCATCGTGCCGACCGTCGCCGAAGGCACTCCACATGCGCGTCGAGTCGTGATTGCCCAGCGTGTTGCACGGCCAGGCACCGGGCGGCAACTTGCTCAGTCGCTCGGCCTGATTGGCGCGCACCCAGGCCGGCGTCAGGCGATTGGTGCGCATGAGGGGGAAGTTGAACACCAGGTGCAACTCATCGTCGCCGTTGCCGTAGTAGGCCACGTCGTCATCCTCGCCGATGAGCACGCGGTCGCCGGGATATTCGTCCAGCAGCGCGCGCAGCTCCTTCATCAGCGCATGCACGCCGGGCTGGCCGAATTGGTATTTGAACATGGCCATGAACTCGGCCATCAGCGCCTGCTGCTCCTCCGGCGAGCGGTTCTCGCGCCAGGCGCGGAGCATCTCGATCTGTGAAAGCCGAGCAGTGTGGTTCGGATAAGCCGGATCCTCAAAGATCGTGCCGATCGCGTCCAGCCGGAAGCCGTCCACGCCCATGTCCAGCCAGAAGCGCACCGCCTGCCACATCGCCGCTTTCACTTCTGGGTTGCGCCAGTTCAGGTCGGGCTGTTGCTTGAAGAAGAAGTGGTAGTAGTACTGGCCGGTAGCCGGGTCGAATTCCCAGGCCGAGCCGCCGAACGCGGAGTTCCAGTTGTTGGGCGGGCCGCCGTCCGGCGCCGGATCGCGCCAGACATACCAGTCGCGCTTGGGGTTGTCGCGGCTGCTGCGCGACTCGATGAACCATGGATGTTCCTCGGACGTGTGGTTGAGCACCAGGTCGAGCAGCACACGCATGCCGCGGGCGTGCGCGCCGTCGAGGAAGCGCTTGAAGTCATCGAGCGTGCCGTACTCAGGCGCGACGCCGGTGTAGTCGGAGACGTCGTAGCCCATGTCGGCGTTGGGCGAGGGGAAGTGCGGCGAAAGCCACAACGCATCCACGCCCAGCGATTGCAGATAGTCTAGCTTCGCGATCATGCCGGCGAAGTCGCCGATGCCGTCGCCGTTGCCGTCGGCGAAGCTGCGCGGGTAGATTTGGTAGAAGGTGGCGCGTTGCCACCAGCGCAGGTGAGCCATTCAGATGATCTCGTAGATGAGCAGAATCGTCAGTTGGATTGCGATGGTCACGGCAAAGACCTTCCACGAGCGCGGCCGGCCCAGGTTCAGGCGATGCCACTCGCCGGTGCCGATGGCGAAGGCGATGAAGCCAAAGGCCAGGATGGGCAGCAGGCAATAGCCGATCGCGTCGGCCGACTCATAGTCCCCGCCGAAACGCCGAGCGATGCGCGCATAGATCAAGTAGTAGAGCTGGCGCAGGACATACACTTCCCACAGACCGAGAGCGACCGTGATCAGCCACAACGCGAACGCCAGCCCGGCGATCAACACATCCTTCGCTTGGAGCTTGTGTTCGGACGGCACGAACAACCCTCTTACGCCAAGGGCGACCTGGGCGTTACTTAGCCCGGTAAGACCGGCCACCCACGCGCGGTCGCCCTACCCATGCCGGCGTGGCATTGCCCTGGATCAGATTCCCTTCAGTTGTAGCTCCTCCGCGCGGTGGCACGCCACCCAGTGATCGGGTTTGACCTCGCGGAACGCCGGTGATTCGGTTTTGCAGCGATCAATCGCATACCGGCAGCGCGGATGGAAGTAGCAGCCGCTGGGTGGGTTAGACGGGTCGGCCACGTCGCCCTGCATGATGATGCGCTCGGACTTGTAGAGCGGATCCGGCTTGGGCACGGCCGAGAGCAGCGCTTCGGTGTAGGGATGCAGCGGATTGGCGTATAGCTCCTCCGCGCCGGCCATCTCGGCCACCTTACCCACATACATCACGGCGACGCGGTCGGAGATGTGCTGCACCACGCTCAGGTCATGCGCCACGAACAAGTACGACAGGTTGAAGTCCTTTTGCAGGTCTTGCAACAGGTTCAGCGTCTGTGCCTGGATGGACACGTCGAGCGCGGACACCGGCTCGTCGCATAGCACCAGGCGCGGGTTGAGCGCCAGCGCGCGGGCGATGCCGATGCGCTGGCGTTGGCCGCCGGAGAACTCATGCGGGTAGCGGCGCAGATGGTCGGCGCGCAGGCCGACGCGCTCCAGCAGATTGATGATGATCTCTTCGCTGCGCCCCTTCTCATATTTGCCATGGATCACCATCGGCTCGGCGATGATGTCGGCCACGCTCATGCGCGGGTTGAGCGAATTGATCGGGTCCTGAAAGATCATCGAGATCTCCTGGCGGACCTTGGTCATCTGCTCGCGGTCGAGTTCAAGCAGGTTGACCATGCGCGGCTGGCCGTCGGGCGAGAGCACCCGGCTCTTGAAGAAGACTTGGCCGGCCGTCGGCTCGTACAGGCGGATGATGGACCGGCTGGCCGTGGTCTTGCCGCAGCCGCTCTCGCCGACCAGCCCCAGCGTCTCGCCCTCGCGCACGTAGAGGCTGACGTCGTCCACCGCCTTCACATAGCCTACGACCCTCCGGAGCAACCCTTTTTGGATGGGGAAGTACTTCTTCAGCCCCTTGACGTCGAGCAGGATATTGTCAGTCTTGCCGTTTTGTGACGTCTCTGCCATCGTCATCACTCCTCATACAGCAAGCAGCGCACCCAGTGGTTCTCGCCGACGTTAGTCCAGTTCGGGACGAGTTTGTCGCATTTGCCTGCCATGAACGCCGGACAGCGCGGATGGAACACACAGCCGGTCGGCAAGTGCAATGGATCGGGCACCATGCCCTCGATGGAAGCCAGCCGCGCGCCGGTCTTCGGGCCGAGCTTGGGCACCGACTGCAACAGCGCCTTGGTGTACGGATGCTTGGGGTTGTAAAACAAGTCCACGACCTTGGCGCGCTCGACCTGCTTGCCCATATACATCACCACGATCTCGTCGGCCATGCTGGCGATGACGCCAAGGTTGTGGGTGATGAACATGATGGCCATGTTGGCCGTCTGCTGCAGCTCGCGCATGATGTCGAGGATCTGCGCCTCGATGGATACGTCGAGTGCAGTGGTCGGCTCATCGGCGATCAGCATATACGGCTCGGTGGAGAGCGCGATGGCGATCATCACGCGCTGACGCTGGCCGCCGGAGAGCTGGTGCGGATAGCTATCCACGCGCTGCTCCGGCTTGGGGATGCCGACACGGCGCAGCATCTGGATGGCAATCTCGCGGGCTTCCTCCTTCGTCACGGGCCGGTATTCCATGATCTTCTCGACCATTTGATCGCCCAGCTTCTTGAGCGGCAGCAGGCGGTGCAGAGTGATCGCCTCGTTCAGGTGCGTGCCGGCGGTGTAGACCGGCGTGAGCGAGCTCATCGGCTCCTGGAAAATCATGGCGATCTCGCCGCCGCGGATCTGGCGCACCAGTTCGCCGTCGGGGTCGAGCTTGGTCATGTCAATGACCTCGACGTCCTTGGTCTTGCCGTCCTTGCTCGGGTAGCGCGAGTAGCGGTAATACAGGATTTCACCGCCGGTGATCTTGCCGGGCTTGGGCACCATGCGCAGGATGGCACGCGCGGTGACGGACTTGCCGCAGCCGCTCTCGCCGATGATGCCGACGGTCTGGCCGCGCCTGATGTCGTAGGTCAGGCCATCCACCGCCTTGACCACGCCGCCACGGATGTTGAACTCGACCTTGAGGTCACGCACCTCGAGCAGCGTCTGGCGCGTATCTGCAGACAGTGTAGCCGTTGCACCCGGCGCTTGAGTGGATAGATTTTCCATGATGATCTCCTAGCGGCTGCTATACGGGTCGAGCGCATCGCGCAGCCCGTCGCCGAGCATGTTGTAGGTGAGGATGGTGAGCAGGATGGGTGGAACCACCCACAGCAACCACGGCACGAAGCGGATGGCGCGCACCGTGGCCGCATCCTGCAGCAGCGTGCCCCAACTGGTGAGCGGCGGGCGCAGGCCCAGGCCCAGCCAGCTCAGCGCGGTCTCGGCCAGGATCATGCCGGGGATGGAGAGCGTGGCGATCACGATCACGTGGCTCATCGTGCCCGGCATCAGGTGGCGGAACATGATGCGCCGGTCTTTGGCGCCGAAGCTCTTGGCCGCCAACGCATACTCCCGCTCGCGCAGCGAGAGGATCAAGCCGCGCACTTGGCGCGCCAGGCCGCCCCAGTTCAGGAAGGCCAAGATCAGCGTGAGCATGAAATACACCACGATAGGCGACCAAAACGCCGGGATGGCCGCCGAGAGTGCCATGAACAGCGGGATGTTCGGGAAGGCCGAGAGGAACTCGGTGAAGCGCTGCACGAACATGTCCACCGCGCCACCGTAGTAGCCGGAGATCACGCCCAGCGTCACGCCCAGCGCCAGCGTGAGGAATTGCCCGATCAAGCCGATCATCAGCGACAGCCGGCCGCCGTACATGATGCGCGTGAAGTAGTCGCGCCCCAAGGCGTCGGCGCCCATGATGAAGATACGTTGTTCCCTTTGATCGGCCTCGATCCCGAACAAGTGAATGTTCATCGGGATTAGGCCGAACAGCCGATACTCATCGCCCTGCACGAACAGCCGGACGGGATATTTGCGGTCGGTGTTTACCTCCCACGTGCGCAGACGCCTGACCGTGTCTATTTTGCGATCCAACCCATAGATGAACGGCGCCTGGAACTGGCCGTTCGCGTCCACGAAGCGAATCGCCGTCGGCGGCGCCTCCACGAAGTTGCTGCGGTTCTCCAACTGGTAGGGCGAGATGAACTCCGGGAGCGCCACGAACGAGACGTACAACGCCACGAGCAGGATGAGGCCGAGCACACCCAGCTTGTTCTTCTTGAAGCGATATTTGACCAGGTCCCAGTAACTTTGCCCCAACTCTCTCTTCTTGGCCACGGGCAACGCCGTAGGCGCAGTTGCAACTGCCATGTGTTCAATCCTCCTCTCGAAGACTCCAGACGGTGACCTACTCCAGCCGGATGCGCGGATCCACCCACGCGAGCAACAGGTCGGCCACCAGATTGCCGATCAACAGCATGATCGTCAGGAAGACGATGCACGTGCCGGCCAGATACATGTCCAGTTTGCGCAGCGAGTCCACGAACACCGGGCCGATGGTCGGTAGGTTCAGCACAATGGACACCAGCGCAGAGCCGACAACGATGCTGGGGAACACCTCCGATCCGAGGATGGTGATCAGGGGGTTGATGGCAATGCGGACGGCGTGCTTCCAGATTACGGTGCGGTTCTTCAAGCCGCGCGCCCGTGCCGACTCGACGAACGGTTGGCCAAGCGTATCCAGCAGGTTGCCGCGCATGATGCGCACCAGGCCGCCGATGCCGGTGACGGCGGCGATCAGCGCCGGCAGCCACAAATGTCCCAGCAAATCCATGAACTTCGCGAAGCTCCATGGCGCGTCCTGGAACTGCGGCGAGAACAACCCCGTCACCTCCAGGTTGAAGACGATGATCGCGAAGTACATGATGATCAGCGCCAGCAAAAAGCCGGGCATGCCCAGGCCGATGAAGCTGATCACCGAGATGACCTGGTCGGTTAGCGAATACTGCTTCACTGCCGAGATCACGCCGAGGGGGATGGCCAGAAACCAAGTGATCAACGTCGTTGCCAAGGCAAGGACGACTGTGTAGCCCAGCCGCGCGCCGAGGATTTCGCTCACTGGTCGCTCGAACTCGAACGATTCACCGAAGTCGCCGCGCACGAAGTTGGTCGCCCAGTTGATGTAGCGCTCGAGGAAGGGCTTGTCCAATCCGTAGCGCAAGCGCAGCATCTCTACCTGTTGTTCCGCGCTGCGGTCGCCCCGCGCGCGCAGTTGCTCGACCTTTTGGGTCAGGAAGTCGCCGGGGGGCAGCTCGATGATCACGAAGCTGACGAAGGACACCAGCACGATCATGATCAATGCGTAGCCGATCCGGCGAATGAGATAGTTCACCATATGCGCTTCTTCATACAGCCCCGCAAGCGAGGCTCACACAGCGATCCAATGACCCAGCGAAGACCCCGGCATGCTCGGATAGACCACGCTTCCGAACGCCGGTTGAGGCAGCTCGATGAGGGGAACGGGTCAACGCCGAGGGAGCCGATGCGGCGGATGGGATGAACTCCCTTCCGCCGCATCCACTTGTGGCTTGGGTGACGCGCGGTTGCGTCGCCCGCGCTCACGAACGACTACTTGTCCATCCACCAAGTCGCAGGGATCTGGTTACCGGGGGTCGCCGGCGCCCACGGGCCGACCACACCGTAGTCCAGAATGTTGCGCATGTAGTTCTTGACGATGATCGGCATGGGCTGGTCGCCGGCCACGCCGATGACAAACGGCCCTTCCTCGATGATCACGTCAATCGCCTCCCAGACCACCTTGTGGCGATCCTCGATGGTCTTGGTCTGCAGGCCCTTCTCATAGAGCGCCTGGAGTTTGGCGGCCGGGCTGCCGTCTTCGGGTTTCACGCCGCAGGAGTACGGCTGGCCCTCGACCGGCTTGCACTTGTCCTTGCCTTCGGCATACCAGCGCCCCTCGAGTGGGAACATGTAGCGGTTGACGATCGGGAAGATCCAGTCCGGATACGTCCAGATGTCAATCTCTGAGATGTGCGCGCCGCGCAGCATGTACTGGCCTTCGTTGGTGCGGGTGTCCAGTTCAGGCTGGCCCTGCAGGTTGTTCACCTTGACCTTGATACCCAAGTTGGCTTCCCACTGCGCCTTGGCTTCGGCAGCGGCATCTACCTGCACCTTCAAGCTGCCGCCCCAGTCACTGATGTCGAGTACCAGCTCGAAGGGCTTGCCGCTGGGCAGCGTGCGGAAGCCGTCCGCGCCCTTCTTCATGCCGATCTCGTCGAGCAGCGCATTGGCCTTGTCCGGGTCGAAGTCGGCATAGGCAGCAGCCCATCGCTTGTAGACTTCTTGCCCCTCCGGGCTGGCGAAGTGCCACGACTGCGGGCTGATGGTGGCGCCCTTGGCCTCACCGATGCCGCCCCAGGCTACGTCAATCATGCGCTCGCGGTCCATGCCATGCGAGAGCGCCTGGCGGAAGCGTTTGTCGCGCAGCAGCGCGCGGATCTCGGCGGCCATCTCTGGCGTGTCGTCCGGATAGTTCTTGCCGCCCTCGACGTAGTACTGGTTCACCATGTAACCCGGCCACGCGCCGGCGCCGTTCATATAGTTCTCCAAGAAGCGGTAGCCGCTGGCCTCGGCCTTCTCCTGCAGCAGCGGGATCTCGTTCGGTCCGCCGCACAAGCGGAACGCCGTATCGTAGCGGCCTTGCGCGCAGTTCAGGATGCGCACCTGCTCGTCCGCCACAATCTCCACGGCGATGGCGTCAATGTAGGGCAATTGGTTGCCCTGCTCGTCCACGCGCCAGTAATACGGGTTGCGGGTGAACTTGTAGTTCTGGCCATCCTGCGACAGCTCGGTCAAACACCACGCGAACAAGCATGGGAACTCGGGGTTCAGCCACCACTGGTCGGCCTTCTGCAGGTCGTCGTAGGTCTTGTCCGTGGCATATTTGGGGTGGAACTGCTTCAGGTAGTGCGCCGGCTTCATCATCGGGTTGGCGAACTCCCAGAAGCCCTGCGCCATGTAGAACGGGTTGACCCACATGGGCTGATCCGACTTCCACACGACGGTGTAATCATCGGGGAACTCCATGTCAATCAACGAGCCGTCGGACTTGCGCAGCCAGGCCGGGCGGCTGACGCTGCCCTTATATTCCTCGTCCAGCACCATATCCTCCCACCAGAACTTCCAGTCGGCAGTGGTGTAGGGCTGGCCGTCGGACCACTTCAGGCCTTTGCGCAGCTTCAGGGTGAAGGTCTTGCCGTCCTCCGACCACTCGTAGCTCTCGGCCAGGCCGGGCTCATAGCCGGTCAGGTCGGCCTTCCACTTGATCGGCGGCTCCGAAATGTAGAGGAGCACGTTGCCGACACCGGGCCACCAGCTCGCGGTCTGAATCGTGCCGCCATACTTGCCGATGGCTTCGCGCACGGGGGTGACCACGGGCTGCTCGGGCAGGCGTTCTTTGACGGGCGGCAGCTTCCCTTCGCTGACCAGCTTGGCCAGCTCGGGCGCTTCCTTGAATTCGGCCTCCGGCGCAACGGTCGGCGCGGGGGTTGGCGTAGCTTCTACGGCCTGAATGGCCACGGTCGGTGCAGGGGGTTGCGTAGGCGCGGCAGGAGCGGTCGTCGGGGTAGGCTGTTCGGCCGGCGCGCAAGCCGCCAACACGAACGCTACACCGGTGATGAGAGAAATCAGCTTGGTTCTTCTCATGGCTTTCCTCTTCTTTAAATTTCGATTAATCAGTTCCCATCACGGAGAACTTGATTCACGATTCGGAGCGATGTCACGCTCGCTTCACGCGACGATTCACCCGTCGGTCAATCGTCTCAGGGTATGGTGATGACGACAACGGTGCTGGATTCGTGTTACCTCTCCTCGAATAAACGCCCTCCTTCACATCGCAAATTTGGCTCCGCTCGCGGCCTCGACCCGGGCACACTGCCACGCAGCACTGCCGGGATGCCGGAGCAACAGCCAGAAACTAAATCGGTTTTATACAAGCTCACCGGGATTGTCAAGTCGGATTGAAATTTCAAATTTCACGAATCGGCAAATTTAGGCATCGCAGACTGAACGCGTGACTGCGACAAATGAGTGTCTCAATCTTGATGACGGAAGGTAGAATCTCGCAAACATGAAGAACGTCATGATCACCGGCGGCGCGGGCTTCATCGGCTCGAACTACGTCCGCTACGCCCTCGCCGCACATCCCGACTGGCACATCCTCGTGCTCGATAAGCTCACCTACGCTGGCAACCTCGACAACCTGCAAGATGTCGCAGAGAAGTTTAAGGGGCGTTATAGCTTTGTGCAAGCGGATATCGCCGACCGCGAAGTCGTGTTCGACGTCATCCGCCAGCATCGGATTGACACCATCGTCAACTTCGCCGCGGAGTCGCACGTGGATCGCTCGATCCTCGACCCCGATGCGTTCATCATGACCGACGTGTATGGCACCTACGTGCTGTTGGAAGCCGCGCGCGAATTCGGCCTGGAACGCTTCCACCAAGTCTCCACCGACGAGGTGTACGGCGACATCCCTCAAGGCTACTCGAAGGAGACCGATCCGCTCGAACCGAACTCGCCCTACTCGGCCAGCAAGGCCTCCGCCGAGCTGCTCATCCGCTCGTATCGCGTGACGTACAACGTGCCGGTCACCATCACGCGCGGCTCCAACACCTTTGGCCCATATCAGTATCCGGAGAAGTTGTTGCCGCTATTCATCACCAACGCGATTGACGACCTGCCCTTGCCGCTGTATGGCGACGGCATGCAGGTGCGCGATTGGTTGCACGTGATGGATCATGTCAAGGGCATAGACGTCGTGCTGACCCAGGGCCAAGTAGGCGAAGCCTACAACGTGGGCGGCGAAAACGAGCAACACAACATTGACGTGATCCGCATGATGTTGAAGCTGCTGGGCAAGCCGGAATCGCTGATCAAGCGCGTGGCCGACCGGCCCGGCCATGACCGGCGCTACGCGCTGGACACCGGCAAGCTGCGCGCGTTGGGCTGGGCCCCGCGCACCGACTTCGAGGATGCGCTGCGCGAGACGGTGGACTGGTATGTGAACAACGAATGGTGGTGGCGCAAGATCAAGAGCGGCGAGTTCAAGGAGTTCTATCGCCGGCAATATGCCGAACGTCTGGCACACGCGGTTTGAATTTAGAATTGAGAATGCAGAATCGAGAAACACCGCGCTCGACTCTGTGCTCGATTCTGCACTCTCGGCATGTTCGAACTCACCTTCCTCGGCACCGCCGCCTCTGCCCCGTTGCCCAAGCGCGGCCTCTCCTCTGCCATCGTTGCGCACGACGAATATCGCTTCATGGTGGATTGCGGCGAGGGCACGCAGCGCCAACTGCTCAGCAGCGGGCTGGGCTTCCGCCGACTGGAACACATCCTGATCACGCACCCGCACCTCGATCACATCCTCGGCCTGGCCGGCATCCTCTCCACGTTGGGACAGTGGGAGACGATCGAGCGCATGGCGATCTACGGTGGCAAGAGCACGCTCGATCGCGTCGAAGATCTGATCTATCGCATCGTGTTCCGCGGCGCGCGGCCGCCCATCCAGCTCGACCTCGTCGAGATCGAGCCAGGAGTTATCCTCAAAGGCGAGGACTTCGACGTGGTGGCCTTTCCGGTGCAACATCGCGGGCCGGATTGTTTCGGCTTCATCTTTCAAGAGCATTCGCGCCGGCCCTTTCTCAACGATAAGGCCACCGCGCTCGGCGTGCCACAAGGGCCGGAGCGCCGAAACCTGGTGCGGGGCATCCCGATCACGCTGGCCGATGGCCGCGTGATTCAGCCGGAAGACGTGCTCGGCGAGCTGCAACCGGGTGCTAAGCTGGTGATGACCGGGGACATCGGCGAGACGACCGGATTGGAGAAGGTGGCGCGCAACGCGCATGCTCTGGTGACCGAGGCGACCTACATGGACGCCGATATCGAGCTGGCCCGCCAGAACAGCCACATCACGGCCGGCCAGGCAGCGCGCCTGGCGCGCGAGGCCAACGTCAAGCAGCTCATCCTCACCCATATCTCCGGCCGATACCGCGAACGCGATTTGGAAGCCGAAGCGCGCGCGATCTTTCCCAACGCCGTCATCGCGCGAGACTTCGACACGTTCAAAGTAAAGGCGGAGTGAGGGGGTCAGAGGTCAGGGGCCAGGTTTCAGGGGTCAGGCAATGCGTTCTACGTCTTGCGTCCTGCATCTTGCGTAGAATCGGCGCACATGACATCTGGCACGTGACACGTGATGCCGCAACACGCAATACGAAATACGCAAACCCATGCCCATCCTCTTGCTCATTCGCCACGCCACCAACGACTTCGTGAAGACCGGCCGGCTGCCCGGCCAAACGCCGAACATTCACTTGAACGACGAAGGACGCAAACAAGCGGAAGCGCTCGGCCGAGCGCTGCGTGAGCGCCCGCTCGACGCGGTGTATAGCAGCCCGTTGGAACGGGCGATCGAGACGGCCTGGCGCGTCGCCGCGCCGCATGGCTTGCCGATCCACATCCGCGCCGGCCTGGCCGACATTGACAACGGCGACTTCACCGGCAAGGAGATCAAACGGCTGAGCGAGGATGAAGCCACTAAGGCTCTATGGCAAGTCGTGGTCGAGACCCCGTCGCAAGCCAAATTTCCCAACGGCGAGGCGATGCTGGATATGCAGCGGCGCGTCGTGGACGCGCTCGAAGCAATTATCGCGGCGCATCCAGACGTGGAGCAGGGGCCGGAGGCCGGGGGCCAGGGGTCAGCGATCAGGGAGCGGGAGTTGGAGATGAGGAGTGGGGAGTCGAAGGGTGAAAGCCGAAGCGTAGATGATCGCGAAAAGCGATCTGGTACGCAGCCCGTAGACCGCGCCGATCATCCCGAAGCGCCTAAGAAGCGACCGCAAGTCGTTGCCGTCGTCGCTCACGCCGATGTGATCAAGGCGGCGCTGGCGCACTATCTAGGCATGCCTTTCGACAACTTTCAACGGCTGGGGGTGTCGCCGGCCTCCGTCAGCACGCTGATGATCGGCGCCGACGAGAAGACCGGCAAGCGCCACATCCTGGTGATGAATGTGAACCAGACAGCGGGCTAGTGCGGACGGATGCGCCGAGGCGACTTTGCCCGCGCCGTAGCTTTGCTCGGGCTGGCCGGGTTGACCACCAGTTCTCGCTTGACCGGATCAATAAACACGTCCATGTCCTCGAGTGGGATGGCGCCGAGCAGCACTTCGCTTTCGCCGGGCAACACGAGCGCGCTCAACACCGAACGCCGGTTCTGGAAGTGAATCTCCACTGGGCCGACCAGCTCCAACAGCCGGATAGAACCGTCGGCCATCTGCACAGCGCGCTGATCTATCGCGCGCAGGTCGAGCTGGGCCTTGATCGCCTCGTTGATGCACAGCGTGGATGCGCCGGTGTCCACCAGCGCTGGCACGGTGACGCGTTTGACCTGATCTTCGCCGATCAGCCCGCGTCGCCACAGCGCCAGATCGTCACCGCTGACCAGTTCGAGTTGCGCGTAGACCGGCCCCATATCCTTGACCTCCGGTTGCGCAGGCAGCACGAACTGCGCCCAAACGTCCTGCCGCTCATAGATGCTAGGATGGTCTTTCACCCGGACGGTCATGTATATCACCTTCCTACCAATGACATTCTACAACCGATGAGCAAGCACGCTGCTTCCCCCTATCCTCCGTTACAATCCACGCGTCCATGCGAACGCTTGTTTCACTCGACATCGAAACCACCGGCTTCGACCCCGAACGCGATGCCATCCTGGAGATCGGCATCGTACGCTTTCGCGGCGAAGACGTGCTCGACGAATGGGGCAGCCTGATTGATCCCCAGCGCCCGATCCCACACAAGATCACCGAGCTGACCGGCATCACCGACGACATGGTGAAGCACGAGGGCATTCCGCTGTGGGATGGCCTACGTGAAGCGCAGCGGATCATCGGCAATGCGCCCATCATCGGCCACAACATTGCGTTCGACCTGAGCTTCTTCAAAAGCCTGAAGACGCCCCCACCCTTCACCAAGAACACCGCGCTGGACACGTTCGAGCTGGCCGGCATCCTCGTGCCGTATGCCGGCCGCTACTCGCTGGGCGCCCTGGCTGCCGAGCTGGGCATCAGCCTGCCGGAGTCGCACCGCGCCATAGCCGACGCACGCACTGCGCACCAGCTCTACCTGAAGGTGTTCGAGCGCGCCGTGGCGTTGCCGCGCGAAATCGTGGACGAGATCAGCACGCACGCCGACTTGAGCGGTTGGGCGCTGGCCGATTTCTGGCGCGACGTGAAGGAGGAACAAGCGCGCGGCACGTTCAGCACCAGCATCGGCGCCCAGTTGCGCCGGCTGACACCGGACGGCAGGCGGCAAAAAGACCCGTCCGCCGTCCTGCGCCGCCGTTCGGCGTTGCAGGCCAAGCCGCTCAAGCCCAACGAGCAGATTCAGCCGCTGGACGTCGAGCGCGTAGCTGCAACGCTGGCGAGCGACGGCCCATTCGCGGCCAAGTTCCCCGGCTACGAGATGCGCCCGCAACAGGTGGAGATGTTGCGCAAAGTCGCGCAGACCTTCAACGAAGGCGGCGTCGCCTTCATCGAGGCCGGCACCGGCGTCGGCAAGTCGCTGGCCTACCTCATCCCAGCGATGATGTGGGCGATGCAGAACAACGAGCGTGTCGTCGTCAGCACCAACACTATTAATCTGCAGGAGCAACTGGCCGATAAGGACGTGCCGGCCGTCATCGCTATCCTCGGCGAGGCTGGGCGCGCCGCCGTAATGAAGGGCAAGGGGCGCTACCTGTGCCCCAACCGCTTCGCCGACCTACGCCGCAACGGCCCGAAGACCGCCGACGAGGCGCGCCTGCTGGCCAAGATCCTGATCTGGCTGCCGAACACGCTGACCGGTGACGCCGACGAACTCTTCATCCCCACGCCGGGCGAGCGCGCGGTCTTCCAACACCTCTCCGCACAAAACCCGATCTGCAACGCCAACACGTGCAGCGCGACGGACTGCTTCTTCCACCAAGCGCGCCGGCTGGCCGAAAGCGCCCACGTCGTCATCGTCAACCACGCCCTGCTGCTGGCCGACATCGCGGTGGAGAACCACGCCTTGCCCGAATACAAGTACCTGATCGTGGACGAGGCGCATCACCTGGAGGCTGCCGCGACCGACTCGCTGACCTATCGCCTCGACCGCGATGAAATTCAGCGCGCGCTGAGCGACTTGGGCCGCGCCGCGAAGACGCGCCAGGCCGGCGGCAGCGGCCTGCTGGCCGAGATCGCCGCGAAAGGGCGCACCTTGCTGCGCACTGAGCACGTTGGCGTGCTGGATGGCCTGTGCGGTCAGGCCATGGATGCCGTGAGCGCAGCTTGGTCGAGCAACATCGCTTTCTTCGACGAATTGGGCGAGTTCCTGGCCGACGACGCGAGCGGCGACACAACCGACTACACGCAACGCGTGCGCCTGACGCGCGCGCTGCGCAACCGCAGCGGCTGGACGCGCGTCGAGATCGCCTTCGACAACCTGCAGCGCGACCTGAACGCGCTGGCCCGGCAGCTCAACAGCATCTTCAAGGCGCTCTCGGAGGCGTCGGAACTCATCGAGGATTTCGACGCGCTGGTCACCCGGCTGCACGGCGCAATTCACTTCATCACCGAAGCGAGCGAACAACTGAACGGCATGATCGCCAAGCCGAGCGACGACCGCATCTACTGGGTGGACATCGAAACGGCGCGCAAGACCGCGCGCCCGCCGCGGCTGACGTTGAACGCCGCGCCGCTGCACATCGGCCCGCTGATGCAGCGCGACCTGTGGCAAAAGAAGCACGCCGTCGTGCTCACCTCGGCCACCATGCGCACCAGCGTAGCCAACGGCAAGAGCCAGCCCAGCTTCGATTACATCAAGAGCCGGCTGAGCGCGCCCGACGCCGAAACGCTGGCGCTCGGCTCGCCGTTCGACTACGCATCTTCGACGCTGCTCTACCTCGTCACCGACATCCCCGAGCCGAACCAGCAGGGCTACCAGCAAGCCGTGGAGCGCGGGCTGATCGAGCTCTTCCGCGCGTCGGAGGGTCGCGGGCTGGCGCTCTTCACCAGCTACTCGGCGCTGCGCGCCACGGCACGCGCCATCACGCCGGCGCTGCTGCGCGACGACATCCTGGTGTTCGAGCAAGGCGACGGCACGTCGCGCCGGGCGATGATCGAGGGCTTCCGCGCGGCCGACCGCGCCGTGATGCTGGGGACGAAGAGCTTCTGGGAGGGCGTGGACATCCAGGGCGAGAAGCTGAGCGCGCTAGCCATCTGCAAGCTGCCGTTCGACGTGCCCACCGAGCCGATTTTCGCCGCGCGCAGCGAGACATTCGAGAACCCGTTCAACGAGTACTCGGTGCCGGAGACGGTGCTGCGCTTCCGGCAGGGCTTCGGCCGGCTGATCCGCTCGAAGCGCGACCGCGGGGTAATCGTGGTGTTCGACCGGCGGCTGCTGACCAAGAGCTACGGCGCCGCTTTCTTGAACGCATTACCGGGGCCGACGACCGTGCGCGCGCCGCTGGCGCAATTGGGCAAAGCAGTGCGCGATTGGCTGACACCACGATAACGCACGCGCTCGCAAAGCTCCGAATCCTCTGCTCGCCGCCGCACATATAATTCCGTGCGTGAAACGCATGGATTGCGGTTGTTTCTTCCAACTTTGCCGATGCATCTCCAGCAGCGTTTCACGTTTCGCCTCACCTCACAACCCGATACCTGAAGTGAAAGCATCGTCATGCGAACCTTGGCTATGATCCTCGCCGGCGGGCGCGGCAGTCGCCTGAGCGTGCTGGCCAACAAACGCGCGAAGCCTGCCGTGCCTTTCGCGGGCAAATACCGCATCATTGACTTCCCGCTCTCCAACTGCGTGAACAGCGGCATCTACACCGTGGGCGTGGTCACCCAGTATCGCCCACGCTCGCTGCAGGATCACATTCGCAACGGCGCGCCATGGGACCTCGACCGGCTGAACGGCGGCGTATGGATGCTGCAGCCATATCAGGGCCGCTTGGCTTCCGACTGGTACGAGGGCACCGCCGACGCCATCTATCAAAACTTGGACTTCGTGCGCAATGCCCGCGCCGACTATGTGCTCATCCTCTCCGGCGACCATGTCTATAAGATGGACTACAGCATCCTGATCAGCTTCCACCAGGAGAAGCGCGCCGACGTGACCGTCGCCACGCTCAAAGTGACACCGGAAGAAGCCAGCCGGTTCGGCATCGTGCAAACCGACGCGAACTACCGCGTCATCAACTTCGAGGAAAAACCGAAGCAACCGAAGGGCACGCTGGCTTCGATGGGGATCTACGTGTTCAACTACGACACGCTGGTCAAGGTGCTGCACGAGGATGCGAAGAACCCGAATTCAACGCGTGACTTCGGCAAAGACATCTTCCCGAAGATGGTGACCGAGAACTATCGCGTGTTTGCCTTCCCCTACGCCGATTACTGGGTGGACGTCGGAACGATCCAGTCGTACTGGGAAGCCCACATGGACCTGCTGGCCGACACGCCACCGATTGACTTGCTCGACCGCGAATGGGTGATCCATACCCGCTCCGAGGAGCGCCCGCCGGTCAACATCCGCACCGGCGCCACCGTCAACCATTCGCTGATCACCGACGGCTGCGTAGTCGAGGGATCGGTCGAGTACTCCGTGCTCTCGCCCGGCGTGCGCGTCAAGCGCGGCGCAGTGGTGCGTTATTCCATCGTCATGACCGACGCAGTGATCGAACCCGGCGCGATGGTAGATCGCTGCATCATTGACAAGAACGTAGTAGTCGGGCGCGGCGCGTGCGTAGGCTACGGCTCGGACTACACCGAGAATGCCGAACTGCATCTCAACACCGGCATCAGCGTGGTCGGCAAAAACACCATCATTCCGCCCGACTTTCGCATCGGCCGCAATGTGGTGGTAGGTAGCGACCTGAACGACGACGCCTTCAACGGCGACCTCCTCCCCAGCGGCCAGAACTTCATGGTCGAAGCCACGGATTGAATTGAGAATTGAGAATTGAAAATCGAAAATCGAGAAAGCGAGTGACAGCCATTACCAATCTCTAATTCCGACTCCACGCCGATGAAACTGGACCATCTCGCTATTGCCGTCGCCGACCTGGACGCCGCGCTGACCTTCTATCGGGACGCGCTTGGCCTGGAGCTGCACGGGATCGAAGAAGCGGAGCGCGAGGGGGTGCGCGTTGCCTTTTTGCCTCTAGGTGACGGCGCGCGCATCGAGCTGGTGCAGCCGACGCGCGATGACACCGGCATCGTCAAATGGATGAGCAAACACGGCCCCGGTATGCACCATGTTTGCTTGGAGGTGAAAGACATTGAATCGGCTCTGGCGCGGCTGGCCGCGCATGGCTGCGAGCTGATCAATCCCCAGCCGGTCGTACGCGAGGACGGCACGCGCTACGCCTTCATCCACCCGCGCAGCGCCTTCGGCGTGCTGGTGGAGCTGTATGAGCAGCCTCAGTGAGCACTGCGAAGGTATATCAAGCCAAGTGCGAGACTCGACATATCACGGGTCAGTTCAGGTGTGAGCCTGAAGCAGTTGCGCTGGGAGTCTTAGCGGCAGCGCACTCCAAGTGCGCCCATCAAGCAGTCTGCCGGTCTTCTTCTTATTCGTCCCCCCCCCATTGTTTGAAGAAGAAGGGTATATCTTTTGCTTGGCACTGGTCACGGATTTGGCGTACCCACTCTGCTTTTATGGGACGTGCGCTGGGCCCGGACTCGCCGCCGACAATTACCCAGTGTATGCCTTCCAAAGGCAAATTCAGCAGCGGCCCAAGAAGCGGTTCACAAGAAATGAATCTGATCGCAGCAGCAGTTTGCCTGAGATGGTCAATACGATAAATATAGCGCGCATCTTCTACGCTAACGCCCATCCACACATTCGGTGGCCAAGTTAGCAAAGAACTGAGTTCTGCGAGCCTTGCGGAGCGCTTTGTCAGCACTTGAAAGTGATGCCAGTGTGCCTGACGCATAACATCGAAGACGCGCTGGATAAATTCCAGAGGCACAGCTTCATGAAACAGATCGCTCATTGAGTTGACAAACACCAATTTAGGCTGCGCCCACCGCAGCGGTTCTTCTAGAGCGTCAGCATGAAGTGTTATCTTGAAGCCATTGCGATACTTGTCCACACCCATAGCCTGTAGTCGCAGTGCAAATCGT
The DNA here is from genome assembly GCA_025998955.1 of Candidatus Roseilinea sp. NCBI lineage: Bacteria > Bacillati > Chloroflexota > Candidatus Thermofontia > Candidatus Roseilinea > Candidatus Roseilinea sp. Next base: position 212,830 of record AP024676.1, on the reverse strand, counting down.
TCAGCATAACAATACTTGCACCCAGGGCTAACCTTCGAACAACCGGTCAAAGGATTCCAGGTTGCCTCTGTCCATTCAATACTAGTTTGAGTAGCCATTTCACCTCAATCGGCATCTTAGACAAACTCCGCAAATGAGAATCTGCGAACCAGGTCACCAGCAATATTTAACGCTGATTTGCACCCCTTCTTATTGCTACAAGCGAAACAAAGCAGGTAAAGGGGGCTATTGCGACTATTTCGCAATACCATTGGTTGGTCCAAAACGCCACTGAATACGGATTTCAGTCGTTCGACAAAGTAACTACCTATTTCCACAAACCTGGCTTCCTTCTTTGCCATCGTTTCCGACTCAAAAAGCGTCAAAAGATGTTTATAAAAGCGCTGCTGCCATTCAGTAGAGCCAAAAACTCTAGTGAGTATTTCGCCCCACTCCCTTGGAGGCCGTTCGTTTCTTGTGAGCAGACGATTTACTGCGCCAATCGGGAAGAGAATCCATAGGTCTATAGCTCCAGTGTAAGCAATCGCCACTATCGTTTCCCACTTGACTTGCATGCCATACTGGTCAAGGAACACAACCGCACGTTTTTTGCTCCAATCTACCTGCTTAACCCACTTCTTGATGAATTGATTGGCCTCGTCCTGAATAACCATAGAACGTCGGTTCCCAAACGCTTTACACATCTCCTGCAATTCCTTAGCACGCTCGGAGTCTCTTTCAATAAAGATGTACTCCTTGAAGCTTGGCTCTAGTTCTAGCGCGATACGCGCGCTGCCCTTCAGTAGATTTTGGTTCTCATCTTCGGCCAACGTCTCCATCTCTTCAAAGGGGAGCTTAGGGTTCATGACACTGATTCGACGAGGTAGGCGATAGCCTGTTCCAGCAAAGGCATCCAAGTAAATAGTCTTGAAGAATCGTGCTCGCTCGTTCTTGGTAAAAATCATCAAATACGCTTCCAAGTACTTGCGCAAACACTCAAGCTTTTGATCTGTCCAGTTTCCACCGAACTCTTGCTTCTTGCTCATTTGTTCTATGGACAGTTTACTACCATCCTGCTTCATTACCACTTATACCAACTGCCACATCAAGGCGTGCTAAATAAGGACAGGGCCTGGACGTTGTCTTTGATCCAACGCCAATCAACCAGCCTGCGAAGTGCGTCGGCGTCGTCAGCTAACGCATGCAATATCTGCTCGACTCGCTCGATTTTGGCCTCGATGGTGGCGTAGAGTTCGCCTTCAATGTGGTCACGTAGGTATTCGAAGATGCGCTCAACGGGATTCAGCTCCGGCGCATACGGCGGTTGGAAGATCACCGCACCACCAGTGCCAGTGCTAGTGCCAGCGATGGCCGTACGAACAGCCTTGGTCTTGTGAGCGGGCGCGTTGTCCCACACCACAGCATCCAAGCCGTCCGGATGTTGCTGCCAGGCGTGCACCGTCGCCAGCATGCTGTCTTGACGCAGGTTGGCCTGCCAACGCCAGCGCAGCTTGAGCCGGGTAACGGCTAATCCGAGCACCAGCCAGCGGTGGTCAAACCGCATCTGCTGCGGCTGCACCAGCTTCATGCCGACTGGACACCAGCGCCGGCGCACCTGACTATGTAAACCCACCCGCATCTCATCGCTCATGATGATCGCGCCGTCCAACCTGACGCCCGCTTGGGCCAGCTGGTAACACAGCCCCCTCTCTCCACGCCGTTTGGCGTGCTTCGTTCCGTTTGACATTGGCCGGGCGGGGCACCTTTTTGCGCAGTCCCAGCCGCGCGAACACCCCGCGCATGCCCCAGTAGGTGTATCGCACCTGGCATCGCGCTTGCACCCACGCCACGCCGTCGTGGATGCTCCGAATCTTGCCCGCGGCCGCCTCTTGCACTAGCGCGCCTTCCTGCTCTTCGCTCAGCCGCCCGCCCACATGCCGCTGCCCGCCCCAGCTATGCCCCGCGATCAATTCTGTCAATCCACCTTGGCGCAGCCATCGCACCCACGTATCGGCAGCCGTGCCACTGATTCCGCATGCTTTAGCGGCCGCGTCGGTGCTGGTGCCGCGTTTGAGTTCGTAGGCGAACTGGTAACGCCGGCGCTTCAGGCCATCCTTCTCCTGGCGATACAGGGCATACAACTGCTCGACGCTCTCAGCGATCTCAATCGGTTGTCGCGGTCGTCCTGTTCTCATACGCCAAGTTGATTTAGCACACCTTGACTCCGCAAGCGGTATTACTCTTCCGCCCTGCACAGGATAAAAAGACCGGGCCTTGCGACCCGGTCTTTCAAGTTGCCGACAAAAACCTCAGCCGATCTTCTTGCCGATCTCTTCGATCAGCCGGTCGCGCGTCTCCTCCAGCGGGATGCGCTCGATCACCGGCGCAAAGAAACCCTCGACGATCAGCCGGCGCGCTTCGTTGATCGGGACGCCGCGGCTGCGCAGGTAGAAGATTGGCTCCTCTTCGATCGTGCCTACCGTGCTGCCATGCGTGCAACGCACGTCGTCGGCTTCGATCTCCAGGCCGGGGATCGAATCGGCGCGGCTGCGCTTGGAGAGCTGCAAGTTGCGGTTGGCCTGATAGGCGTCGGTCTTCTGCGCGCCGGGGAAGACGCGAATGTTGCCCCGCCACACCGTGCGGGCCTCGTCGCGCAGCGCCGCCTTGTAGAGCAGGTCGCTCTTGCACGCCTCGGCAACGTGGTTCTGCTGCGTGTCGTAGTGCAATTGCTGCTTGGTATCGGCGAAGTACACGCCGCTCAGCAGCGCCGTGCCGCGCGGGCCGACCAAGTCGGCCTCGATCAAGCTCTTGGTGAACTTGCTGCCAACGCCGCCGATCACCCAGTGCAGCGTGGCCGCTTCGCCTACCTTTGCGCGCTCGGTCGAGAAGTTATACACGTTGCGGCCCCAATCCTGGATGCTGACGTAGTCCAGCTCAGCGCCTTTGCCGAGCATGATTTCGACCACGCCGTCATACAAGGCCTGATGGGGCCCGGTGGGCGAGGCGAAGTCCTCGATCAGCGTCGCCTTGGCGTCTTCCTCCAGCACGATCAAGGTGTGGTTGAAGCCCGCAAGTTGATCGGCGGCCATGCGGATGGTGGTGCGCAGTGGCTTGTCCACCCGAACGCCGGCCGGCACATACAAGATCGTGCCATAGCGCATGAAGATGCCGTGCAGCGCAGCGTAGTAGGCGTCGTTCAGCTTGACGCACTGCGTCATCAGCCACTCGTCCAAGAGGCGCTGGTGCTTCTTGATCGCCGTCTCCAGGCTGGTGAAGATCACACCTTGCTGTGACAACCCGGCCGGCAGGCGCGAACGCTTCACGTCGAGCACGGTGTTGGCCGGCGTGATGCCGGACAGGATCACGTCGAGCTTGAACGTGCTGAGGTCCACCCGCCGCCAGAGCTCGTCGTGACGGTTGGGGGCCGGCGTGTCGCGGAAGACGCGCAGCGCTTCCAGCCGCCGCGCCAACAGCCAGGCCGGATCGCCCAGCGCAGCCGAATATCCCTCGACGAACTCGCGGGTCAACTCGCCGGCTTTGACGACCGGCGCCGGTTTCAATACAGGTTGAACGACTGCCATGATTAACCGACCGTGCCCTCCATCTGCAACGCGATCAGGCGGTTCATCTCGACCGCATACTCCATCGGCAACTCCTTCACCAGCGGCTCGATGAAGCCGGAGACGACCATGGTGCTGGCTTCTTCCTCGCTGATGCCGCGGCTCATAGCGTAGAAGAGTTGTTCCTCACCGATCTTGCTCACGCTGGCCTCGTGGCCGATGACCACGTTGTCGGTGTCCACCTCGATGTAGGGATAGGTGTCGCTGCGGCTATGTTCATCGAGTAGCAGCGCGTCGCACACCACGTTGCTGCGGCTGTGCTCGGCGTCGCGATACACCTTGAGCAAGCCGCGGTAGCTGGTGCGCCCACCGTCCTTGCTGATGGACTTGCTGACGATCTTGCTGGTGGTGTTCGGCGCAGCGTGCACGACCTTGCCGCCGGCGTCCTGGTGCTGGCCGCGGCCGGCGAAGGCGATCGAGAGGATCTCGCCGTGCGCGCCCGGCTCCATCAGATACACCGCCGGGTACTTCATGGTGAGCTTGGAGTTGTGGACGATGAACCCTTGCGAGATGAAGTTGCCGGTCTCCTCGACTTCGATATCCCACGTAGGGACGGGCTCGGGGCTGGCCGGAGAGACGGCGACATCAACGACCTCGACGCTATCGGGCAGCACGATCTGCGAGCGACCGATTCGGCGACGATGCTGCAACTTGGCCGGCGTACAAGCTTCGGCCGCCTCACGGAGCGATGGACTGACGCGTTGTAGCAAACGATCGTCCACGTCAAAACTCAAACGGTATGCGCCGTGGGCGGTGCACTCGACGCCCATGATCTTTACGCGGCGCGGTTGATCGAACTCCGTGTATAGATGCGCGGTGATTCCCAACGTCGTCAGTAAAGACCCGATGTCTTCGAGCAACGCGCGATTGGATGACTTGAGCATGAAGGTGCGATGGGGCGACACATAGCCATCCGCATCCAGGTAGCCGGCAATGAATGATGCTCGCTGCGACTCGGGCAACGACCACACCCAGCTCGGCACGCGCTTTTCACCGGCCTTGCCCTCGAAGCTGTTGAGCATCAGCAGCTCGGCCAGCTCCTTGCTACTCCAGGAGATGTGTTTGCCGTCGGCGCGTTCGGTCGGTTCGGCTTCAAGAATTGCCGATACCGCTCCCAGCAACCGTTCCCTGGCGCGATCGGTGGTCGGCGTAGCAAAACCAACCTTGGCCCAGCGAATGACGCCCTCGGTCTTAGCTTCGCAGACATCCAAATTGCCATCGCCGATCCAGTAACCGAACAGCCACATCAATTCATCGGTGGTCTCGGCCACGTTCATCAAGCGTGCTTTGCGCGTGCGTGTTGCCGTGATCGAGTCCGCATATTGATTGAGGGTGTCGAACGTCGTAGTCGTCGCCGGCACTTGCAAACGATAAGGCGTTCCGTAGTCCAGCGAGATGCGCGGCACGATAGCTTGATTCAAATAGTCGGCGCGTACGTAGGCCAGGCGGTATCGCCCTGACTTCTTCGCAGCATTCGGATCGTAGACGTACGAGTAGAAGGGATGGTTGGCCGTCACGCGCAGCTTGCGCTCACCTACAGCAACGGTATGCACGTGCTGGTAGCCGGAGAAACGCTTGGCCAAGACGCGACGGAAGCACAGCCGGCCGGCGCGTTCGTCGTAGGAGAGCACCCGGTCGCCGACTTCGAGTGACTCGATCGTCTTGATGCCTTCCGGGGTGATCACCGTCGAGCCCTCGGCCAGGCAGCCCAGATTGCCGTCCACCCATTCCATCGTCGCGCCTTCGTAAGCAGCGGCGCGTTTGGTCACCAGGTTGTATACGTTCGTGGACCAGTTCTGGATGGTGGTGTAGCGGCAGCGCGCGCCCTTCTTCACGATGATCTCGACCACCGCGCTGTGCAGCGAATCGCTGGAGTAGACCGGCGCGGTGCAGCCTTCGACATAGTGCACTTGCGCGCCCTCGTCCACGATGATCAACGTGCGCTCGAACTGGCCGACGTTCTTGGCGTTGATGCGGAAGTAGGCTTGCAGCGGCATCTCGATCTTCACGCCCGGCGGGACGTAGATGAACGAGCCACCCGACCACACCGCGCTGTTGAGCGCCGCGAATTTGTTATCGGTGTAGGGGACGATGGTGCCGAAGTATTGGCGGAAGAGCTCGGGGTGCTCGCGCAGACCGCTATCGGTGTCGAGGAAGATCACACCCTGCGCCTCCAGTTCTTTGGCCAGGTTGTGGTAGATCACCTCCGACTCGTACTGCGCGCCCACGCCGGCCAGATACTTCTTCTCCGCCTCGGGGATGCCCAGCCGGTCGTAGGTATCTTTGATTTCTTTCGGCAACTCCTCCCACGAACTGGCTTGCTTGTCGGTGGGCTTGATGTAGTAGTAGATGTCGTCGAAGTTGATGTCCTTGAGCGCTTCGCCCCCCCAGTTGGGCATCGGCTTGCTGTTGAAGGCCGCCAGGGCGGCCAGCCGGAAGCGCGTCATCCACTCCGGCTCGCCCTTCATCCACGAGATCTCCTTGACGATCTCTTCGTCCAGGCCTTTGCGGCTCTTGAACGTGTAGTTCTCCGGCTCGTAGAAGCCATACTTTTGCAGGTATTCTTCGTTTACCGAAACCTGCGACTTTTCTTCTGCCATGCTCACACCTCCCGCATGAATTGAGAATCCAGAGTCCAGAAGTCAGAAGTCAGAAATTCAGAAGTCAGACTTCAGGGTTCAGAAATAGAGAGCAGTGAAGGACGGATTTCTCAATTCTCAATTCTCAATTCTCAATTCTCAATTCTCAATTCTCAATTCTCAATTCACCAACTCCGGCTCTTTGAGCCAATCGTAACCTTTCTCCTCCAAGTGCAGCGCCAGCTCCGGCCCGCCGCTCTCCACGATCCGGCCATCAATCAGCACATGCACGAACTGCGGCTTGATGTAGTTCAGCAGGCGCTGATAGTGGGTGATCACCAGCACACCCATCTGCGGGTTGTTGCGATGTAGCGTGTTCACGCCGTCGGCGACGATGCGCAGCGCGTCAATGTCCAAACCGGAGTCCGTTTCATCCAGGATGGCCAGCTCGGGCTTGAGCATCGCCAGCTGCAGGATCTCGGCGCGCTTCTTCTCGCCGCCGCTGAAGCCGTCGTTCAAGTACCGCCCGGCGAACGAATTATCCACTTTGAGCATCTGCAGTGCTTCGCGCAGTTGCTTGGTGAAGACCGGGATGGGCACGCCTTTCACATCGGGCGGCAGCACACCGCCGTTCTTCGCCGCGGCTTCGGCCTTGATACGCGCGTTGATCGCCGTGCGCAGGAAGTTGGCTACAGTCACGCCGGGGATGGCAACCGGATACTGGAAGGCCAAGAAGATGCCGGCGCGGCTGCGTTCATCAGCCTCCATTTCCAGGATATTCTGGCCTTTGAAGATCACCTCTCCGCCGGTGACCTCATAGCCAGGATGACCCATCAGCGCGTAGGCCAGCGTGCTCTTGCCACTGCCGTTAGGCCCCATAATCGCGTGGATCTCTCCGGGGTTGATCTTCAGGCTGAGCCCTTTGAGAATCTCACGATCGGTGTCGGCGATTTTGACGTGCAAGTCCCTAATCTCGAACCATGAATCCATAGGTGTTCGCTCCGGTAAAGTTGTGATGTGTCTTTTTGAACTCGGGTCGCGATGCGGCACGACGCCGGTATCAACTTCACACAAACCTAAATTTGACAGCAGTATAACTTGAAGTAAAGCGCGCTGTCAATAGTTTTCAACCAGAGCGTATCAGCTTCAGCTAAGTGCAGGCTGAGAGGCATCATTCGCCGCCGGAGGAGGCGACCTGAACGGTCTGGCGCGGTTCGCTCATTGTGGACAAGCGGGCCATGACGGCAATCACGCCGGCGAACAGCGCCAGCAGCGTGATCAACTTGGCCAGCGGCGAGAGCGGCAATAGCGCGGCGCCGCCCAGCAGCGCGCAAGCACCGGCATAGAGCAGGACGATGCGCGACGCCGGCCAGCCCTGATCAATCAAGCGTAAATGCAAATGGCCACGGTCCGCGGCAGACAGGCTGCGCCTACGCCGGGCGCGATCGAGGATTTGCCACAGCACATCGGCGATCGGCAATCCCATCACCAGCAGCAACAGCGCGATCTTCGCCCCGCCGATGATGCCGATGCAGGCCAGCACATAGCCGAGGTAGAGCGCACCCCCGCCGAGGAAGATCCGAGCTGGCGGCCAGTTGAAGACCAGAAACCCGAGCAGCGTCCCGATCAGCGCTGCCGGCAGCAATGCCACGCTGAATTGACCTTCGCGCCACATGTGGATCGCCACCACGCTCGCTGCGACCACCCCAACGGTCGCGGCCAACCCATCCACGCCGTCCAGGAAGTTCACCGTGTTCATCATGCCGAGGAACCAAAACAGGGAGAGGCCTATGACCACGGCATAGCCGGCAATCGGCCCGAAGGTCTCCGGCGCAGTCAACACCACCTCGCGGCGCGTAAACGGATTCGTGAACCGTTCGATGAAGATCTGGCTGGTGATCGCCACCAACGCCGCGAACGCTTGCAACCCGAACTGCGTGCGAGGCGAAAGATTGAGCTTGTCGTCGGCGATGGCCAGCGCGAAGACCACGCCACCGCCGGCGATCAGCCCAGCGAAGCGCAGTCCTTCGTTCGGATCGAGCGACGGCACGCCGAACGACCGGCCGATCAACGCGGCTAGCGTGAACGCGCCGAATAGCGGGATCACGCCCAGGCGCGAGGTGCGCTTGATATGCTTGCGTCGGCCGCCGGGGTCATCGGCGATGCCGAGATGCAACCCTAACCGAACGGCCAGAGCGGTGAGGGCCAGCGATGCAACGAAGGCGATCAGCCACGTGACAAGCGAGGCAGCGAGCGGCACGTCGGCCATTGTAAATCGTGGCCACAGCTATAGCGCAGCCAGCACAAGCGACAAGGTGATCACGCTGGCCAGGTTGGAGAAGAGCACCGTCGTCGTGACGAACTCGGGCAGCACATCGTTCTCCATCGCGATGATGGAGACCAGCACTGCGGCCGGCATGCTGGCCTGCAGGATGCCGACGTTGCGCTCCAGCGCCGGCAGATCGAAGAACCCCACCAGCGCAAATGCCAGCAGGGGACCGCAGACCAGACGGATGCCCGCCGCCATCAGCATATCGAAGCTGATCCGTGGGATGCCGGCGTTCGCGAACTGCGCACCCAGGGCGATCAGCATGATCGCGATCATCGCCACCGCCAGCAGTTCGACCGCCCGCGCTGCAAACGCCGGCAGTTGCACACCGGCAGCGTTGACGAACAGCGCCGGGACGAGCGCAATGAGCGACGGCGTGCGCATCACCTGGGCAAACGCTTGCACCGGGTTGCTGCGACCGGAATTCGCCAACATCACGCACAGCACGAACGCGAACACCAGGTTAGCCAGAAAGTATACCGTCGCCGGCAACAATGCCTCCCCGCCTTGGGCAAACTGCGAGATGGGCAGCCCGAAGTTGCCCACGTTGCCGAAGGCAGCGATCATCATGTAGGCTGCGGTCATCTTACGCCCGCGCCGGAGGAGGCGCGCGACTACGAAGGCGATCGCCACCGAGCCGGCATACACCAGGGTGATGAAGACCACCATGCGCGTCGCCAGCGCCACCTCGATGCGCGCCGTGCTGATCAGGTTGAACACGAAGGCCGGCGTGAGCACGTAATAGGCGACGCGCGAGAGCGTCCGGCTCTCCAACCGCAACTGTCGCGTCGCGATATAGGCGATGCCGAGAATGATGAAGACCGGCGCCAGGACGTTGACGAAGACGGAGAGCAATTGCAGCATGCGGGAGAGGAGACGTGAAGAAGCCCGGCCTCCGCATCAGGAAACCGGGCTTCCGAACGACATGGGCGGCGTGCCGGCCTAGGCCATGGCTGACTCGAACAGCGGGCCATCGCTGCCCGACTTGACGGGTTGCGCGTCAATCGGCTTGATCTCGACATCGGTCGAGCCGACCACCTGCTCCATCGGCGTGAAGATGAGCTTGCCGTCGGCCAGGTCTATCAGGATGCGGCTGTTGTCCGTGAATCGGCCGGAGAGCAGGCCGTCCGAGAGGACGTCTTCCACTTCGCTTTGGATGACGCGGCGCAGCGGACGCGCCCCGTAATCAGGGTCGTAGCCCTTCTGCGATAGATACGACTTCGCTTCGTCGGTCACCTCGAGCGTGATGTTGTGCTCGCCGAGGCGCTTCTGCACCTTGTTCAGCTCCAACGTGACGATCTGGCCGATCTGCTCCTTGGTCAACGGTCGGAACACGACCGTTGCGTCCACGCGGTTGAGGAACTCCGGCCGGAACAGGCGCTTGAGCTGACTCAGCAGTTTCTCCTTCACCTCGGCGAACTGCTCCTCAGCCGCCTTCTGTTCGTCGCGCTTGACGTTGAATCCCAGCTTGCTCTCGCGTTTGATCAACTCGGCGCCGACGTTGCTGGTCATGATGATGCAGGTGTTGCGGAAGTCCACCTTGCGGCCGCGCGCGTCGCTCAGCCGGCCTTCCTCCATGATCTGCAACAGCATGTTGAACACGTCGGGGTGCGCCTTCTCGATCTCGTCGAACACGACGATGGTGTATGGCCGGCGGCGGACGGCTTCCGTCAACTGCCCGGCATCGTCATAGCCGATGTATCCGGGCGGCGCGCCGACCAGCCGCGAGACGGTGTGGCGCTCCATGAACTCGCTCATGTCGAGCACCAGCAGCGCGTCCTCGCTACCGAAGAGCTGCTCGGCCAGCGCTTTGGTCAATTCGGTCTTTCCGACGCCGGTCGGCCCCAGGAAGATGAACGAGCCCATCGGGCGCTTGGGGTCTTTCAGACCCACGCGCGCGCGGCGCACCGCTCTGGCGATCGTCTCGATCGCTTCGTCTTGGCCGATGATGCGCTTGTGCAGCTCCTCTTCCAGGTGCACCAAACGCTCGCTCTCCGTAGTCGCGATGCGCTTGACGGGGATGCCGGTCCACATCGAGACGACTTCGGCGATGTCATCGGCGCTGACTTCCGGCCCTTCGGTCTCGTGGTCGAAGTTCGAGCGCAACTGCTCGATCTGCTCCTGCAGTTCACGCTCGCGCTCGCGCAAAGCGGTTGCTTCTTCGTAGCGCGCCTCGGCGTAGAGGTCTTCGCGCTCCTTCTGGATCTGGCGCAATTCGCGGAAGGCGCGCTGGAGGTTGATAGACTGCGGCGACTTATACATGCGGACGCGCGAGGCCGATTCGTCAATCAGGTCAATGGCCTTATCCGGCAGGTAGCGATCCGGCACATAGCGCGACGAGAACTGCACAGCGGCGCGCACAGCTTCGTCACTAATGCGCAGCTTGTGATGCGCCTCGTAAGCGCCCTTCACACCCTGGAGGATCTCGATGGCCATTTCGAGCGTCGGCTCTTCCACATAGACGGGCTGGAAGCGTCGCTCCAAGGCGGCATCGCTCTCGATGTACTTGCGATACTCGTTCAGCGTCGTGGCGCCAATGCACTGGAACTCACCGCGCGCCAGAGCCGGCTTCAGGATATTGGCGGCGTCCACGCTGCTGCCGGCCGAGCCGGCGCCGACGAGCATGTGCACCTCGTCAATGAAGAGGATCGTGTCGCTGATCTTCACCTCTTCGATCACGCGCTTCAAGCGCTCTTCGAACTGGCCGCGATACATGGTGCCGGCGACGAGCGAGCCGACGTCGAGTTGCATCACACGCTTGCCGAGCAGCGGCTCCGGCGTCTGGCCGTTTACGATGCGCTGCGCCAAGCCCTCGACAATGGCCGTCTTGCCCACGCCGGGCTCGCCGATGAGCGAAGGGTTGTTCTTCGTGCGCCGCGCCAGGATCTGGATCACGCGTTCGATCTCGGTCTCGCGGCCGATCACCGGGTCGAGCTTGCCCTGTTCGGCCAGAGCGGTCAGGTCGGTCGCCAACTGATCGAGCGCCGGTGTCTTGGGGCGCTCTTTCTTCTGGCTGGGCAAGGCCGAAGCAGCCTTCGCACCTTCGGGCTGCTCTTGTTGGATGGCCCGCATGGTCTCGCGGCGAATGCGATCGGGCGTCAGGCCGAGCTGGCGCAGCACATCAATCGCCACGCCGTCGCCATGACGAATCAGCCCCAGCAGCAGGTGCTCGGTGCCGATGTAGGAGTGGCTGAGCTTACGCGCTTCCTCCACGGCGAACTCCAACACCTGCTTGGTACGCGGCGTGAGGTCGGGCTTGCTGGACGGGGCGCGGCGGCCGGCGCCCGTCATTCGCTCGACCATCTCGGCCACGCGGTCGGGCTTGGCGCCCAATTCGCGCAGCACCCGGCCGGCGATGCCATTCTCTTCTTTGACGATTCCCAACAGCAGATGTTCGGTGCCGATGTAGTTGTGGGACAAGCGTTCGGCTTCGTCGTTCGCGATTTGCAAGACGCGCCGTGCGCGTTGGTTGAAGCGGTCTATTTTGCCTGCCACAGGTTCACCTCTCTTGGAATCTTAATCCATGCTATTAGAGCGACCTTAACACAAAGTAACGAAGTAGAGCACGCCGACGAAGGCTTGACGGCGAAAAAGCGCAAGGGCGCAATCCGGTTGCGCCCTTGCCGTTCAATCCGCATCCGCAGGCGATGGTTCAGCGACAGATTCGCTACTATCGCTGATCGAGTCATCCACGACGTCCGGGAGGGAGGTTCGGTCTTCGTCCAGCGCTTCGGCCCGCCAGTCTGCGTCTGCATACTCCGGCCGGTTCACCCGCCGCAGGCTGAGCGCAATGCGGCGTTGCTCCGGCTCGACGCGTAGCACGCGCAAGGTGAGTATTTGGCCTTCCTTCACCAGCTCACGCGGGCTGTTGATCGGTTTGTCGCTCAGTTCGCTGAGCGGGATCAGCCCCTCGATCGCTTCGTCGTCCTTCAAGCGGGCGAAGACGCCGTGCTTGGGATGCACCTTGATCACCTCGGCTTCGAGCAACTGGCCTGGCTTGTATTTCTTGCCGATCGCCTGCCATGGGTCCGGCGCGAGCGCCTTCAGGCTCAGGCCGATGCGGCCGGTGTCTCGCTCGACGTTGATCACCTTGACGCTGACCTTGTCACCTTCCTTCACCACCTCACTCGGATGCTTGATGCGCGTGTGGGAGAGTTCGGTCAGGTGGATCATACCGTCGGCGCCGCCCAAATCTACGAACACGCCGAAGTCTTTGACGCTGCTGACGACGCCTTCCAACGTCTGGCCGACTTCGATGCTGCCGAGCAGCTTCTCCTTTTGGGCTTGCCGCGCTTCTTTGCTGGCGGCGCGCTCGCTCAAGATCAGACGGTTGCGCTCACGATCCAGCTCGATCACTTTGATCAGCGCCTTCTGGCCGACCAGCTTTTGGAAGCGTTGCTCGGGAGGCAGGCTCTCATCACCCAGCATCCGTTGGTGCGCCAGGCTGAGTTGAGAAGCCGGCACGAAGCCGCGCAGCCGGCCCACCTTGATGATGACCCCACCCTTGTTGAAGCCGGCGATCATCGCTTCAATCGCCTCTTGCTTCTCAAACAGCTCTTCGGCATAGCGCCAGTCCTTCTCCGAGATCGCCTTGCTCATCGAGAGCACGACGTTGCCGTTTTGGTCTTCCGGCTGCACGACGTAGGCGAAGACCTCGTCACCCACCTTCAGGCTGCTGCGCACATCTTTGGGAAGCGCTTCGATGTCTTTGCTGGATACGATGCCCTCGGACTTCGCACCCAATTCGACCAGGATCTCGCGATCGGTGATCGAAATGATGCGCCCCGACACAAGCTGATCTTTTTCGAAGTTGCTCACCTTCGCCTGGAACTGGTCGAGCAACTGCGAAAAATCATCTTCCCCCTGCTTCGGGTTGTTGGCCTGTTGGGGGGTTCCTTGATTCTCCATACTTCCGGTGTCTTTCCTTCGGCGTGAATTTACGAAATTATACCTGAGCGTAGGATGAGAGAAATTCAAGGGTTGAACCTTCCGTGCACGAAACTGCACCCGATGAGGAGGATGAAGCTTCCGCCTTACAATTCGAGTGCATAGCGCCGATCATGAAACTTCCCACTCCTTTTGTGCAAAGCGACCTGCCGCTGGGGCCGCGACACGCTGGCAAGGTGCGCGACTGGTACGACTTGCCCGGCGGCCGGCGCGCGCTCGTTGCAACCGATCGCCTCTCGGCCTTCGACTGCATCCTCGGTGCCATCCCCTACAAAGGACAAGTGCTCAACCAACTGTCCGCCTTCTGGTTCGAGCGCACACGCGACATCGTGCCGAATCATTTGCTGGAGGTACCCGACCCGAACGTGAGCATCGTCAAGGTCTGCAGGCCCTGGCCGGTGGAAATCGTCGTGCGCGGCTATATCACCGGCGTGACGGCCACTTCGCTATGGACGCTCTATGCCCGCGGCGAGCGCGAACTCTACGGCGTCCGGCTGCCGGACGGCTTGCGCAAAAACGACCGCCTGCCCCATCCCATCATCACGCCGACGACCAAGGCCGTCGCGGGGGCGCACGATGAACGCACCACCCGCGACGAGATCATTGCGCGCGGCCTGGTGCCAGAAGACGTATATGCACAAATCGAGCGCGCGGCGCTGGCGCTCTTCGCGCGCGGCAGCGAAATCTGCGCCCAGGGCGGCCTGACGCTGGTGGACACGAAATACGAGTTCGGCGACCGTGACGGCGAGTTGACCTTGATTGACGAAGTGCACACGCCGGATTCGTCGCGCTTCTGGCAGATCTCCCCAGCGGGCGAACCGATTCACTTCGATAAGGAGTTCGTCCGGCTGTGGTATACCGAGCGCGGCTACCGCGGCGAAGGCGCGCCGCCGCCGATGAGCGACGCGCTGGTCGCCGCCGCCTGCCGACGCTATATCCAGGCCTACGAGATGATCACCGGCCAGACATTCGTCCCCGGGGCGTATCCGGTGAACGAGCGGATTTTGGCGGGGATGGGTAACTGGTGATTGGTGATTGGTAATTGGGGATTGGAGATTGTGACGAGAAGGCTGTGGATCAGCGATGTCGAATCGCCAGAAGGGCGTGAGGCGATCCGCGAAGCGGCGGAAGCCATCCGGGCGGGCGAGCTGGTGGCCTTCCCCACCGAGACCGTGTACGGCCTTGGCGCCAACGCGTTCGATGCGCGCGCCGCTGCACGGATCTTCGAAGCCAAACAACGCCCGCTGAACGACCCACTCATCGTCCACATCGCCGACCCGACCGATTTGACCGATCTGACCGACCTAACGGACCCGGCCAACCTGCCAACACTCGTCGCAACATTGACGCGCGCCTTCTGGCCCGGCCCGCTCACGCTGGTGCTGCCGCGCAGCCAAAACGTGCCGCCCATCGTCTCGGCCGGTCTCGACACGGTCGCCGTGCGCATGCCGGATCACCCTGTGGCGCAGGCGCTGATCCGCGCCAGCGGCGTCCCCATCGCCGCGCCCAGCGCCAATCGCTTCGGCCACGTCAGCCCCACCACGGCGCAACACGTGCTCGACGACCTGGACGGCCGGATTGACCTGGTGCTGGACGGCGGCCCCACTCCCATCGGTGTCGAGTCCACGGTGCTGGATTTGACCAGCAACCCGCTGCGCATCCTGCGACCGGGCGGCGTGACGCGCGAGCATATCGAGGCCGTGCTGGCCGGAATTGGCAAGCGATTAGAGATTGAAGATCGGAGATTCATCTCCTCTCATCCCCTCCCTTCCCCCGGCATGTTGCCCTCGCACTACGCGCCGCGGGCGAAGCTGGTGCTATGCCGCGACACCGATGACGTGCTCGCCCGACGTGCGACCTTTGCGGCGCGAGGCCTAAAAACCGGTCTGCTGATCCTGGAAAGCCAACGCGAAGCATGCGACAATGTACATCCGCAGTTCGTGCTCGGCGAGGCGATGAGCGACGTCGCACGCAACCTGTATGCCGGCCTGCGCGCGCTCGACAGTGCCGGTGTGGACGTCATCTTGGTGACCGAGGTGCCGCGCGTCGGGCTGGGCGAGGCAATTGCCGACCGGCTGGCGCGCGCGGCGGCGAAGACGAGTGACGAACGGCACGACAGCAAACATGACTGATCTGGACAAACCCCGCCATGAATGCGGCGTATTCGGCGCATATACACCCGGCGAACAGGCGGCGCGCGTAACGTTCTTCGCGTTGCACGCCCTGCAACATCGTGGCCAGGAATCGGCCGGCATCTGCTCATCCGATGGCCGCGTCGCCCACATCCACAAAGCGATGGGGCTGGTGAGCAACGTCTTCACCGAAGAGAATTTGGCGCCGTTGAAGGGTGAGTTCGCCATCGGCCACACGCGCTACAGCACCACCGGCGGCGCGTATTTGCGCAACGCACAACCCTACTTGATCGAGACCTTGCACGGACCGTTGGGCGTGGCGCACAACGGCAACTTGATCAACGCGCCGCAGTTGCGCCGCGACTTGTTGCAACGCGGCATCGGCCTCACGTCGTCGTCGGACAGCGAAGTGATGACGCTGATGCTGGCCGGCGCGCCCGGTGAGACGATGGAACAGCGCATCGCCGCGTGCATGCGCCGGTGGTATGGCGCATACTCGATCGTCGTCCTCACACCGCGGGCGATCTACGCCGCGCGCGATCCGTGGGGCTTCCGGCCGCTGGTCTGGGGCCGGCTGCCCGCGACACATGGCGGCAACGGCTCGGGGGGCTTGGCCGTAGCCTCCGAGTCGTGCGCGCTCAGCACCATCGGCGCGACCTACGAAGGCGAGGTGCATCAAGGCGAGATCGTCCGGCTGGACGAAAACGGCTTCCATCGCACCCAGGCTGTCGCGCCGGAGCGTGGTGCGCTATGCACCTTTGAACACATCTACTTCGCCCGCCCCGACAGCATCTGGGACGGCCACGTCATCCACCACGTGCGCCAACAACTCGGCATACAGTTGGCCCGCGAGAGCCACGTGGACGCCGACGTGGTGTGCGGCGTGCCCGACAGCGCCACGCCGGCGGCCATGGGCTACTCGCGCGAGTCCGGCGTGCCGATCAGTGAGGTGCTGATCAAGAACCGCTACATCGGCCGCACCTTCATCCAGCCCAGCGACCGGCTGCGCAAGAGCGGCGTGCGGCTCAAGTTCAACGTGCTGGCCGAGAACGTGCAGGGCAAGCGTGTCATCCTGATTGACGATAGCATCGTGCGCGGCAACACCAGCGGGCCGTTGGTGAAGATGGTGCGCGAGGCCGGCGCACGCGAAATCCACCTGCGCATCACCTGCCCGCCCATCGCCCACCCGTGCTACATGGGCGTGGACATGGCCACGCACGACGAGCTGATCGCCCATCGCATGAGCGTGGCGCAGATGCGCGAGCACTTCGGCTGCGATACGCTCGCCTTCCTTAGCCTGGAAGGCATGATGCGCGCGATCGGCCGCGCCGGCGGCTATTGCAACGCCTGCTTCACCGGCCGGTATCCGTTGCCCATCGAAGTCGTGCCCGACAAACAGGTGTTCGAGGGCGTGTTCGGCTAGCGCCACATTGCTCACGCGCAACGTGCCAACGTGTAACCTCTAACCCAACATGCACATCGCCATCATCGGCGCCGGCGGGCGCGAGCACGCGCTGAAATGGAAACTGGAACAGGATGGCCATAGCGCCGTGTTGATCCCATATGACCCTGCGCGCAAACCTACGCTCACATCCCACGACGCGCAACTGGTCATCGTCGGACCGGAAGCGCCGCTGGCCGATGGACTCGTGGACGACTTGGCGAACGCAGGCATGACCGCCTTCGGCCCCAGCCAAGCCGCCGCGCAGCTCGAATCCTCGAAGGCGTTTGCCAAAACATTCATGACCCGCCACGGCATCCCGACCGCACGCTTCGCCATTTTCGACGATTTTGCGCAGGCCGAACGCCATCTGCGGCTGGTGGACTATCCAGTGGTGGTCAAAGCCAGCGGGCTGGCCCAGGGCAAAGGGGTGATCGTGCCGCGCGACGCAGATGAAGCCCGCGCCGCGCTACACGCCATCATGGTGGATCGCACCTTCGGCGCCGCCGGCGACCGGGTGGTGATCGAGGAGCGGCTGGAAGGCCCTGAGGTCTCGCTGATGGCGTTCTGCGATGGCGAGACAGTCGTTCCAATGCTGCCCGCGCAAGACCACAAGCGCGCCTTCGACGGCGACCGAGGACCGAACACCGGTGGCATGGGCGCATTCTGCCCCTCGCCGCTCATGAGTCGCGAGGACGTTGCACACTGCGTGTCGCGTATTCTGCAGCCGGCGGCATGCGGCATGGCCCAGGAGGGCTTGCCCTACAGAGGCGTGCTCTATGCCGGCCTAATGCTCACGCGAGAAGGTCCAAAGGTGTTGGAGTTCAACTGCCGCTTCGGCGATCCCGAGACGCAAGCCGTGTTACCGCTGCTGAAGACCGACCTGGCCGAGATCGCTCTGGCATGCATCGAAGGCCGGTTGCATGCGCAGCCGGTCGAGTGGCATGCCGGCGCGTGCGCGTGCATCGTGCTCGCCTCGGGTGGCTATCCGGGCGCATACCGCAAAGGCTTACCTATCCACGGCCTGGACGCCGTACCCGACGACGTGATGATCTTCCACGCCGGCACACGCCGAACCCCGGACGGATGGGTCACCGACGGCGGACGGGTGTTGGGCGTGGCCGCGCGAGGCGACACCCTGAACGATGCGCTGCAGCACGCTTACGCCGGCGTCGCTCATATCTTCTTTGAAGGTATGCACTACCGGCGCGACATCGGCGCCGCGTGGCTTCGTCGAGGCTGAAACGCGGTGATGCGTTGCCCGCCTTGCTTCCTCCGCCCTGCATGCCCTGACCCTCCAAGCCTCTCATGAAAGGCTCAGCCACTCCTCGCGAGTTACTTCTTCTTTCTTCAGTCCGTTTTTAGCCAGACATCACAAGGTCTTCACACCGACTATGCATAGTTTGAACGGCGTGAGGTCACGCCTGTTGCACGGGCAACAGACGGGCTGAACGCTTCTGTAGCTATTTGATCTACTGGAGGAGAACGGAAGATGTTGAAGAGAAAAGTGCTTTTGATGGGTGTAGCAAGTGCGATGGTTTTGGCAGCGTGTGCGATGCCGGCTCAAATGCCTGCGCCTACACAAGCGCCCCCGCCCACCGAAGCGCCAACTGCGGCGCCGGCAATGGAGACGAAAGACATTGTGGACACCGCCCTAGCCGCCGGCACATTCAATACGTTGGCAACCGCCCTTCAAGCTGCCGGGCTGGTGGATACGCTCAAGGGCGCAGGGCCGTTCACCGTCTTCGCGCCCACCGACGAAGCGTTCGCTAAGTTGGACCAGGCGCTGCTCGAGAGCCTGCTCAAGCCGGAGAACAAAGACCAACTGGTCGCCATCCTGACCTATCACGTCGTCCCCGGCACGGTGACTGCCGCGGATGTGACCAAGCTCACCGAGGCCGAGACCGTTCAAGGCGAGAAGATCACCATCAAGGTGGACGGCGGCAATGTGATGATCAACGATGCCAAGGTCGTCACAGCCGACGTGATGGCCAGCAACGGCGTGATTCATGTCATTGACACCGTGATCCTGCCACCCTCGGTGAGCGAGGCGCTCGCTGCTGCCGATCTGAAAGATATCGTGGATACGGCGGTGGCTGCCGGCTCGTTCAACACGCTGGCGACTGCCCTGCAGGCGGCCGGACTGGTGGACACGCTCAAGGGCGAAGGGCCGTTCACCGTCTTCGCGCCGACTGACGAAGCCTTCGCCAAGTTGGACAAGGTGCTGCTCGAGAGCCTGCTCAAGCCGGAGAACAAGGACAAGTTGGTCGCCATTCTGACCTACCACGTCGTGCCCGGCAAAGTGACTGCGGCAGACGTAGCCAAGCTCACCGAGGCCGAGACCGTCCAAGGCGAAGAGATCACCATCAAAACGGACGCCGGTGGTGTGATGATTAACGATGCCAAGGTCATTACGGCTGACGTGGCGACCCGCAATGGCATCATCCACATCATTGACTCCGTGATCCTGCCGCCCTCGATGGCAACAGAGCTGACTGCGCTGGATAAGATCGCGACGACCGGCCTGTTCGAAACGCTGGCAACCGCAATCAACGCTGCTGGCTTGTCGGACACGCTCAAGGGCGAGGGGCCGTTCACCATCTTCGCGCCCACCAACGAGGCGTTCGCTAAGATGGACAAGGCGTTGCTCGAGAGCCTGCTCAAGCCGGAGAACAAAGACCAACTGGCCGCTATTCTGACCTACCACGTCGTGCCCGGCAAAGTGACTGCGGCCGATGTAGCCAAACTGACCAGCGCCAAGACCGTCCAAGGTGAAGAGGTCGAGATCAAGGTGGATAACGACGTGGTGACACTCAACGGCGTCGCAAAGGTGACCGTCGCCGACATGCCGGTTGGCAATGGCGTGATTCATGTGATTGACACGGTGATCTTGCCGCCTTCAGTGCGCGAGGCGCTGCGCATGCAAGCTGAAAAGGCGAAGGACATCGTGGACACCGCAGTGGCTGCCGGCTCGTTTAAGACTTTGGCTGCCGCTGTTCAGGCCGCCGGCTTGGTGGATACGCTCAAGGGTGCAGGGCCGTTCACCGTCTTCGCGCCGACCGATGAAGCCTTCGCCAAGCTGGACAAGGCCCTGCTCGAGAGCCTGCTCAAGCCGGAGAACAAGGACAAGTTGGTCGCCATCCTGACCTACCACGTCGTGCCCGGCAAAGTGACTGCGGCCGATGCGGCGAAGCTGACCAGCGCTAAGACAGTTCAAGGCGAAGAGATCACCATCAAGTCGGATGGCTACGGCGGTGTGATGATCAACAATGCGAAGGTGGTCACCGCCGACGTGATGGCCAGCAACGGCGTGATCCACGTGATTGACACCGTGATCCTACCGCCAAGCATGAAGTAAACGTCTACGGTCTTCTCTCCTGAGAGTGTGTATGGGTCGGTTGAGGCTCGCTGGCAACAGCGGGCCTCGATCGTTTCCCCCTCTCTGGTGATAGCTCGCGCCCGCCCCAGATCCATTTGTCGGTGAGGATGCGCACCACCATATCATTGTGGATCGTGATTTGGCAGGACAGCCGAGGATAGCCGAAGCGCGCGGCGAGCCGATCGTGCCAATGCACCGGCGCGGGCGCGCCCGAGAGGATGCGCACGCCACACGTCGCACACAAGCCACGCCCGCTGCAGTTCGCTCTTCGTGCCAGCGGCGCATATGGCGAGATGCCCGCATCGAGCAGCACGCGACGCAGGTTCGAGCCACGCTCGACCAGCAATGAATGTGTCACATCTCCGACAAGCACGCTCAGCAGCGGCATAAAAAGAAACTGACAGGTTCAGCAACCTGTCAGCTCAAGCGGGAGACGGGATTCGAACCCGCGACTTTTTGCTTGGGAAGCAAACGCTCTACCACTAAGCTACTCCCGCGACGAGCGAAATTATAGCACCTACTCTGAACAAAAAGGGGCATTCGCCAACGGAGCAGACGTATGAGCTAGGGCGCGCTCTGCCCCATTCGCGGCATAGATAGGCGCGGAACGGAGTCCGCGCCCGACCCTGCAAATTTTGCCCCTATGCACGAATGCACCCACAAGAAAGTCACGTTGCTGCCTCGCTTACAATCGCGCCGCTGATGGTGGAGATCGTCGCGAATCTGCACATGCACACACCGTACTCCGATGGGCACTGCTACCACCGAGAAATCGCCGCGGCGGCTGCGCGCGCCGGCTTGGACGCCATCATCATCACCGATCACAACGTCCTGGTGTGCGGCAAAGACGGCTACGTGGATGGCGTATTGGTGTTGGTGGGCGAGGAGGTGCACGACGCGCGACGCCGGCCACAAGCCAATCACTGTCTGGTATATGGCGCCGAGGATGAGGTCGCCCCATTCGCGCCGAATCCGCATCAGTTGATGCACGAGGTCACCCGGCGCGGCGGCCTGACGTTCTTTGCGCACCCCATCGAATACGGCAGCCCGCTGAGCGAAGACTTCGCCGCCATCCCGTGGGTTGACTGGGATGTGCATGACAACACCGGCATCGAACTCTGGAACTACATGACCGAGTTCAAGGCCCGGCTGTGGAACTGGCCGGCGGCGCTGTTCGGCGTCTTCTTCCCCTCGCTGGTGATCCGCGGCCCGTTCAAGGCGACGCTGCGCAAGTGGGATGAGTTGCTGGCCAACGGCCGGCGTGTGGTCGCCATCGGTAACGCCGACGCACACGGCACACCCTTCCAGATCGGCCCCATTCGGAAGACCATCTTTCCATACGACTACTTATTCCGTTGCGTCAATACGCACCTGCTCATCGAGCGGCCGCTGACACAGGACATCGCGCGCGACAAACATATGATCTACGACGCGCTGCGCGCCGGACGCTGCTTCGTCGCCTACGATCTGGCCGGCTGTGCGCGCGGATTCGCATTCACGGCGCGCAGCAGCGCCGCACGCGCGACGATGGGCGAGGAGCTGCATCGGCACGGCGCGACGCGGTTCGAGGTGCGCTGTCCGGGCACCGGCCTCATCACACTGTTGCACAACGGGCGGCCTGTTGCGAGGAAGCTGGGCAGATCGCTGGAACACACCAGCGTCGCGCCGGGTGCCTATCGCGTCGAGGTGCGACGCTTCTTTCGCGGCTGGTGGCGCGGCTGGATTTACAGCAATCCGATCTACGTCCGATGACGACAATCGTGCAGCAGCTTGTTGGCTGCTACACGACGATGCGACACCGCTATAACCTCAACGGCAAATCGCTACGTCTGCTGGAAATCCGAGAACTCGTTGATGGCCTCGATTTCGGCGACGCGATCCTTGGGAAGCACGCGCCGGAACGACAGCGACGCCTCTTCCCAGTGGGTCAGCAGTTCGCGGGCGCGCGGACTGTTGGTCAGCTCGTAATGCCGGCGCAGCAGGCTCTTCACCAGCTTCTTCATGCCGGGGTGCGTCAGGCGATCCACATCTACCAGCTCGGTGTTGCAGCGGTTCACGAACGTGCCATCGGGGTCATACACGAAGGCCATGCCGCCGGTCATGCCGGCGGCGAAGTTGCGGCCGGTCGTTCCCAGCACCACCACGACACCGGCGGTCATGTATTCGCATGCGTGCTCGCCTACGCCCTCCACCACGCCACACGCGCCGCTATTGCGCACGGCGAAACGCTCGCCAGCGCGCCCGGCGGCGAACAGCGCTCCACCGGTCGCGCCGTAGAGCGCCGTGTTGCCCAGGATGTGGTTGTCGGCCCACACGTAGGTCACCTCTGGGAAGGGGCGGATGGAGATTTCGCCGCCGCGCATGCCCTTGCCGACGTAGTCGTTGGCTGCGCCGACCAGGTGTAGGCGCATGCCGTTGGTGGTGAATGCGCCGAAGCTCTGGCCGGCATAGCCGCGGAAGCTGATCTCAATGGTGCCGGCCGGCAAGCCGCCGTCGTAGTATTTCTTCGTGATCTCGCCGCTCAAGCGCGCCCCGATGCTGCGGTCTTGGTTGCGGATGGTGTAGTGCAGCTTGATCGGCCATTGCTCATCAATGGCGGTGCGTGCGTCCTGCACGATCATCTCGTTCAGCGCATTGCGCGGATACTGCGGCGCCGGTTCGCTGTGGCGCAACGCACGCCCTCTCGGTGGTGCGACGCTGAGGCGGCGCAAGGTGAGCATCTCCTCGCGATGGCGCACCGGCGGTGGTTCGTGCGATGCGGGGCAACGCTTGGCGATGAGGTCGGAGCGGCCGATGATCTCATCGAGCGAGCGATAGCCCATCTGCGCCAGGTGCTCGCGCACGTCCTGCGCAACGTAGAGCAGATACGCCATCACGTGCTCCGGCTTGCCCTCGAACTTGAGGCGCAACTCCGGCTTCTGCGTCGCTACGCCGGTCGGGCAGGTGTTCAGGTGGCACACCCGCGCCATGATGCAGCCCTCGGCGATGAGCGCGGCGGTGCCGAACGAATACTCGTCTGCACCCAGCAGGGCCGCGATGATCACGTCGCGCCCGGTGCGCATGCCGCCGTCGGCGCGCAGGCGGACGCGGCTACGCAGGTTGTTCTCCAGCAGCGTCTGCTGCGTTTCGGCCAGGCCGATCTCCCAGGGCATGCCGGCGTTCTTGATCGAACTGAGCGGCGATGCGCCGGTGCCGCCGCTGTGGCCGCTGATCAGCACGATATCGGCCATCGCCTTGACCACGCCGGCGGCAATGGTGCCTACGCCGGCCTGCGCCACCAGTTTGACGCTCACCTTGGCGTTCGGGTTGATCTGTTTAAGGTCGTAGATGAGCTGGGCGAGGTCTTCGATCGAGTAGATGTCATGATGCGGCGGCGGAGAAATCAGCGCCACGCCGGGCACGGTGTGGCGCACGCGGGCGATGAGATCGGTCACCTTGTGGCCGGGGATTTGGCCGCCTTCACCGGGCTTGCTACCCTGCGCCATCTTGATCTGCAACTCGGCGGCGCTGAGCAGATAGGCCGGCGTCACGCCAAAACGACCGGACGCCACCTGCTTGATGCCGCTGTTGCCCTCTTCCATGAAGCGTCGCGCTTCCTCGCCGCCCTCGCCGCTGTTGCTCAAGCCGCCCAGGCGTGTCATGGCGACCGCCAGCGTCTCGTGCGCCTCCGGCGAGAGGGCGCCGAGCGACATCGCCGCCGTGCTGAAGCGCGCCAGAATGCTGCCGATAGGCTCCACCTCCTCAATCGAGATCGGGGCGCGATCGGAACGAATCTCCATCAAGTCGCGCGGCTCGATCGGCTGGCCGTTCGGCTCGAACAGGTTGGCGAATTCCTTGTACAGCGCATAGCCCCGCTGGAAGTTGCCGTTGAGCGCGAAGGTCTTGACCTTTGTGCGCGCGATGCCGGTGACCAGCTCGGTCTCGCCGGTGTAGTCGAAGATGTTGTCCAGGCGCACGGCTTTCTGAAGGGCATGAACCGCTTTCTGAGAATAGCCGTGCGGCTCGCCGCCGGCGCGCTCTTTGTAGAAGCCGGGATGGTCCAGCTTCAATTGAGCATTGAGAATTGAAAGTTGAGAAGTTGAACCCTCCTCGGCGCTGCGCTCCCCTCTTTCAATGCTCAATTCTTCATTCTCAATCCGCCGATAGGCATGAGCGTGCCATTGCAGCACGGTCTGCTCGATCTCGCTGTAGCAGATGCCGCCGATGCGCGACGGGGTGCCGGTGAAACACTCCTCGATCAGCTCCGGCGCCAGGCCGACCGCCTCGAAGATCTGCGCGCCGGTGTAGGCGTCCACGCTGGCGATGCCCATCTTAGACATCACCTTCAAGATGCCTTTCTCGACTGCCTTGATGTAGCGCTTGACCACGTCGCTCTCGCTTAGCGACTTGTCGCGCACGCGGCCGCGCTGAACGGCCTCGCGCGCCGTATCTAGCGCCAGGTAGGGGTTGATTGCGCTCGCGCCGTAGCCGAGCAGCACGGCAAAGTGATGCACCTCGCGCGCCTCGCCGCTTTCTACGACCAGGCTGGCCCGGCTGCGCAGCCCTTTGCGCATGAGGTGATGATGCACCGCGCCGACGGCCAGCAGCGCCGGAATCACCGCGCGCTGCGAGCCGGCTTTCTTGTCGCTCAGGATCAGGATGCTGGCCCCGAACTGCACGGCGCGCTCGGCGTCGTCGCATAGCTTGCGCACCGCACGCTCCAGCGCACACTCCCGACTCCCAACTTCCGCGTCGAGAGCGAGAACAGGGGAGTCGAGCGTCGGCACAGGAAAAGTCGCATCCAGCACAACCGACCGGAACGCCGGATCGTCGAGATTCTGGAGCGCCTTGAGTTCCTCGTTGGAGAGCACCGGGCTGTTCAGGCGGACGAGGTGGGCCAGCTCCTCGGTCTCGGCCAGCAGGTTACCGCGCCGGCCCAGCAGCACGCGCAGGCTCATCACCTGGTCTTCGCGCAGGTGGTCAATCGGCGGGTTAGTGACCTCGGCGAAGCGCTGCTTAAAGTAGTTGAACAGCGGCCGCGGCTTGGGGGAGAGCACGGCGTGCGGCGTGTCGTCGCCCATCGAGCCGACCGGCTCGGTGCCGTCCTCGAACATGGTCTTGACGATCAAGGTCAGCTCTTCGCTGGTCCAACCAAACTGCGCCTGCTTGACGAGCAGCGCATCGGAGTTGACCGCCGGCTGCTCGATCACGATCTGCGCGACTTCCTCCAGGCGCACGCGTTGACGCGAGGCCCACTCGCGGTAGGGCTTGCGCGTGGCGAGTTCTTTGAGGATTTCGTCGTTGGTGAACAGCCGGCGCGCGCGTAGGTCGGCGCAGATCATCTGGCCGGGGCCGAGCTTGCCGTTGACCAGAATGCGCTCCGGATCTACATCTAACGCGCCGATTTCGCTGCCGGCATAGACCAGGCCATCTTTGGTTTGCAGGTAGCGCGCCGGACGCAGACCGTTGCGGTCGAGCGCCAGGCCGATGAGTGTGCCGTCGCTAAAGACGATGGAAGCCGGGCCGTCCCATGGCTCCATGAGCGAAGCATGGTAGCGGAAGAAGCCCTTCACCGCCGGCGAGAGGTCGGGGTCTTTCTCCCATGCCTGCGGGATGCACATCTTGAGCGCGTGGCGGATGTCGCGCCCACCCAGCGTGAGCAGCTCGATCACGTTGTCCAGCCGGCCGGTGTCGCTGCTGGTCACGTCCACGATGGGCTTGAGGTGCTCGATCTCGCTGCCCCAGATCGGTGAGTTGAGTTCCGGCTCGCGCGCGCGCATCCAGTTCTGGTTGCCTTCCACCGTGTTGATCTCGCCGTTGTGGCAGAGGAAGCGGAACGGCTGCGCCTTGTCCCAACTCGGGAAGGTGTTCGTGGAGTAGCGCTGATGGAAGATGACGTGCGAGACCTTGAAGTCGGGATCGTTTAGGTCAATGTAGAAGCGGCGCAGTTGTGTGGCCGAGACGAGCGCTTTGTATACCAACGTCCGGCACGAGAACGAGCAGATATAGAAGTCTTCGATGCCGACGGCCTCGACGGCGTTTTCGATACAGCGCCGAATGAGGTAGAGTTGCTGATCGAACTCCAGCTCGGTGCGGAAGCTATAGGGACGCTCCACGATGACCTGCTGGATGTCGGGCAGCATCTCCAGCGCACGCTTGCCCAGCACGTTCGGCTCGTGCATCACCGTGCGCCACATCAGGATTTGCAGCTCGCGCCGCTCCAACTCCGCCGCGACGATCTCGCGCACACGAGTGTTGGCGACGGGGTCACGCGGCAGGAACATCATGCCCACTGCGACGTCGCCGGGGCGGTGCGCTTGCTGACCGATGCGCTCCAGCTCACGATTGATGAGGGTGTTAGGGAGCGAGCACAGCACGCCGGCGCCGTCGCCGCTCTTGCCGTCGGCGTCCAGCGCGCCGCGATGCGCCAAACGTTCCAGGCATTTCAGGCCGTCGTCGAGAATTTTGTGGGTGGGGCGGCCGGATAGGTCGGCCAAGAAGCCGATGCCACAGGCGTCGTGTTCGAAACGAGCATCATACAGCGGCGCGGATAGCCGCTTACCATCGGTCGTGCGCGAGCCCGCACACGGAATAGGCTGATCACCCTGGTTATCCATGTAGTTGCCTCTGTTCCGAGATAACAAAAAGAGCGACGTCTGCGCCGCTCCTTTGCCTGTGTCAGTCGTTGACACGCTACGATGAATTCTGCTTAGCTAGCGGTTCGGCTATGCTTCGGTAGCCGAACGGTGGGCGACGCACGTGCGTTGCGAATATGCGAAACAGCCGTCACCCGCGTTTCGTGAGCGACGGCCGTGATGAACAGCTTCGTGGCGTTCATACACTAAGAGTCTGCGCAAAAGCATACGCGATAAACCCGCGTTGTCAAGAGAGCTTGCCGAGCTTCTCTGACAGGTCAAGCCGCCCGAGACGCATGGCTTACAATCGGCGCCGGAAATGAGAGCCGGCCGAGTTTCGCATTCGGCGTTCGATGGAGCAAAAGATGACCAAGAAAAGAACTTCCACCCGCAAAAAGACCTCCTCAGCGAAGCCTCAGGCAACCGTACAAAACACCCTCAAAGCAGAGGACGAACCCCAAGTGCAAAATACATTGACCGCCGAAGCGTTCAGCGTGCGAAACGCAAGTGCGCTGGGCGTCGCCGGCCAGCAGAACCTCGACCTGGGCTCGATTCTGGGTGGATTGATGGGCGGCACATCACCGGCGTCCTCCCAACCATCCGGCATGGGCATGGGCAGCCCACTCGGCGGCCTCATCGGCCCAATCGTAGATGACGTAGCGCGCAAGCTCGGTATCCCGCGCGAATTAGCTATGCTGGGCGCAATGTTCCTGATGAGCAAACTGCTGGGCGGCGCGTTGGGCGGCCAGCCATCGCAGCAAGCGCCGCAGATGCCCGGCGGTCAGGCGCCCGGCGAGATTGACCTCGGCTCGATCCTCGGCGGGTTGCTCGGCGGGATGGAAGGCATGCCGCCGGCCCCTGGTCAAGCAGGCACAGGCGCGCCACCATCGGGCGCCGGGGAAGTGCTGGGCAAGATCGGCCAGGCCATGTCCGACTCCGAGCAGCCTCAGTCTGGCCAGCGAGGTGGCATCCTCATCCAGGGCCTGACTGCAGGCCATGCCGGGCAATTCCTCACCGACAACAACCTGACCGGCGAGTTCGCGCAGTTCGCCGGCGTGGATCAGGAGACGGCCGAGCGCAGCCTGGCCGCGCTACTGGAGGCGCTGTCCGGCGGGCGCAAGGCGTAGATACGCCTGCGCGTTAATCGCCAAGGATTCGCTTTCTCCCACTCCGGCTGCCTAAGGCGCACGTCCTAGGCAACCGGAGCGTCGGCGTTCACCGCCACTGCTCGCAGCCACGGAACGGCATGCTGGTCTCGGGCGAGTACTTCGGGAAGGGAAGATAGCTGTTCACACCGGCCACCGCTTTGCCGCGCAACAGGAAGGCGCTGGGCCATTGGCCGTCGCAGATGATCTGGGTGCTAGTCGGAATGTAGCGGATGGTCAAGCCACGACGCCAGCGCGGCGAGGTGTTCGCGTTCGAGCCGTGGATGACATTGGGATGGTGGATCGAAACGTCGCCCGGCGCGAGGATGACGTCCACCGCCTTCGATTCATCCACCAACGACTCGTCTATGCCGGAATTGAGCACGTTATCCACATCGGTGCGCCGCTGTACGCCTTTCAGTTCAAGGTGCTGTGTGCCAGGGATGACGCGCATGCAGCCATTCTCCGGCGTGCTGTCGTCTAGCGCCAGCCAGAGCGTGACCACTTCCATCGGCACCAGCGGCCAATAGCTGCCGTCCTGGTGCCACAACACGGCCTGGCCGTCGTAGGGTCGCTTGGCGATGTAATGCGAGGCGAACAGGGCGATGTTCGGACCGACAAACTGCTCGGCGACGTCGAGCAGCCGATCGTCGCTGATCAAGCGCACCCAAAAGGCGTCGTGGGTCATCAGATAGTGGTGCAGTTGTTCTGGCCGCACGCCGGGGTTGCGCGCCATCAGCCATTCGATGTGTTGGCGGGCTTCCTCCACCAGGTCGGCATCAATCACGTTGCGCACGATCACATAGCCGTCGCGGTCATACTGCGCGCGGATGCCTGCGAGATCGGGACGAACTGGTGTCGTGTTCATCGTCATCCTCCTTAGGGCAAGTTTATCGGCGAGTGCAATGCCTTGGCAAATCACGATGACAAAACGCACCCGTAACGTATTCGATTCGTCACTTGTAAGCCGGCCTCGCACCACTATGCTGATCTCAGTTCACCCATCGGAGGTCGAAACATGGTTAAGCTCAGCACATGCGCTATGTTGATCGCCTCTGGAACGGTCATGGTCGCTTGCGCCCTTCCACCGCTGCCGGCACGTACGCCTTCACCGATGGCAAGCCCCGTCGCTCCAGTGGCCACTATCCAGGCCACCCGCGCAGCCGAGGCAGCGGATGCGCTGCTGCGCGAGTTGGCCATTCAGATGATCGCGCCGCCTTTGTTCTTCGCGGGCGAGACGCCCCCTGCGCCCGAGCTATTCGTCGGTCGTGTACCGACGCTGTTTCCCGACGACTTGCCCATCCCGGAAGGTGCAAGGGTCATCGGCGGGATCGCACGCGGCGACCGGAGCGCCGATTTGGTCGTAGACGTTACCCAATCACCCGATGACGCGATCGCATTCGTCGAATCGAAGTTGACGGCGGCCGGCTGGCAGACGCCGACCGTGGCTTATGAACCCGGCGGGTTCGTCATCGCACCCTACAAGACCAAGACCTTCTGCCTGAGCGAGGATGGCCCGGCCATCTTCGTCACTGCGCAGAAACTCACGACCGGCGTGACCGACCTGCGCTACTCACTGCAAACGTTCAAAGACCAGCCGAGCGCTGCCTACACACCGTGCAAGCCGCAGCCACCTGTCCCCGAGTTCATCGGGCCGCCGGAGTTTCCCCCGCTGGTCAAGCCAGAGGGCGCCAAACAATCCCAGGTAGGCGGCGGTGGGACGGAGACCTCATATTCTCAATCTGCATCCATCGAAACCGAGCTGAGCGCCCAGGCGTTGCGCGCACACTACGATGCGCAGCTCCGGGAGGCCGGCTGGCAAGCGCAGGAGAGCGGCGGTGACGATCGCTCCGCCTGGAGCACATGGAGCTTCAAGGATCGGCGCGACCGCCCCCAGCAGGGCATGCTGTTCGTGCTGCAGCAGGATGCATCGAAGCCGGAGAAGTTCGTCTACTTGCAGGTGACGCGCGGCGCAGTCGGCAGCGCGTCCAGCACGTTTTCTCCGCGCGAGACTCTCAGGCAACTGCCTTGATCGAGTAACACACAGCGCTATGACGTGAACAGCGCCTCATGGCGCCCGGCCGGCAGCCGCTGCTCCGGCTGACCTTGGAGATCCAGAATCACCGGCACGGGTGAATCCAGCCGCACCGCCTTCGCATCTACCTCGACGTGGATCAGACCATGCGGTGTAGGCGCGCTCCCCCTCGCCCAAGCCAATGGGCCGAGGCGCGGTGCAATGCGCGCGATCTTGTAGCCCGGCTCAGCCGGCATGATGCCCAAGACGTAGAAGATCAGATCGCGAGTGGGCGCGCAGCTCCAGCCATGCACATGCGTGCCCCATCCCCAACATTCGCCGATCGTGTCATAGCCGTCGGTGAGAAATTGCAGCCAGCGCTTGTGCAACTGCGGCAGCCGGTCGGCCATGTCGGCCATCACCACCGCGTCGTGCACGACATAGCTCATGAACGGCTGCGCGATGACGATCTGGCGCTCGACGTCCCAGTCCGGCTCGTAGATGCCCTGGAACTGCTTCATCATCTTCTCCATGGAGTACTCTCCCGCACCGCCGGTCCATGAGCGCACGACGAGCCGATCTGGATCGGTGATGGCGGCGACGATGCGTTGCCATCGCTCTCGCGGTGCGATGTCTGCGCAGATGGCCAATGCGCCGGCCAACTGGCTGACCGCTTGCTGTGGCACGCCGTCCTTGATATGGTCTACATACACACCGCGCGTTTCATCCCAGAACATCTCGAAGCCCGCCTTGACTTTGGCGTGTAATCGCTCGGCCCAGCGCTGGCTGCTGCGCTCCTCTAACCACGCGGCCATTTCGGCGAATTCGCGCAGGCCGCGCGCCCAGATCGCGGTGATCACCGCGCTGGTGTCTTCGTTGGAAACGCTGGCCCAGTCAATCAGGTTCCACTCCACCACATCTTTGAGCACGCCGGCCGCGGTTTGATACGGCACATACCAACGCAAGATGCGCTCGACGGTCGGCATGAACGACTTGACCGCGTCTGTGTCACCTGTGAAGCGATACAGGTTGTATACGCCATGCACCCAGTGCAACGACCAGTCGGGAATGGTGTAGGAACCACTGGCTTCGATCTCGCCGACCACGCTCATCGGCAAGATGCCGTCGGGACGCGGAGAGTTAGCCAGCGTCAGGTAGTGCCAAGCCAGCCGCCAATCGGCGTTCGTCGCCAGATGCACCATCTGATGCACTACGCTATCGCCCACCCAGGCGCGCTGTTCGCGGGTGGGACAGTCGGTGAACGCGTCGCACGAATTGAGCTGCACCGTGCGGATGCCAGCGGCGTAGATCGCGTTCAGATCGGGATCGCTGCACTCGAACGACGCGCCGGCTTGCCATGGATACAAGTGTTCTCTCACTACGAAACGGTTCAATGTGATCTGTCCCGGCGGGCCGTCCACGAGGAGATAGGCATAGCGAAAGCCGTTGGGATCGAACACTTCGAAGCGGTCTTGCGCGCCGCGGGTGATGTAGCGGGTGCCGGCGTGGCCGCTGAGAAAATGAGATGGCCCTTTGATCGGCTCTTCCACATATGAGAAGTTGAGTTCGACGCCCGCCGACGCAGCGACCTCGAATTGTGGGAAGCCGGACACGATGCGCCCCATGTCGAAGATCACCCGCACGACGCCATCCGATGGAACGTCGAGCGTGACCGGCAATTGCACCATCCGAGGCTCGCCAATGGGCGTGAGGTTCAAGCTCGATTCGACGCGCTTGACCGGGCTGCCGACAGACCGGTCGGCATGCCCGCGTAGCGTCTCCACACGAATCACCGCTGGCGATCTCGTCTCGCCGTCCAGCTTGGCAATCGTGCGCGGGAAGAGTGGGCCGTAGGGATCGGTCGGCGGCTGGGTACGGGCGAAGCCGCCGATGTGTACTGCCGGGACCACCTGGGCCATCCCCCACGTGCTGTCGTCGAAGTCGGCGGACTGCCAGTCCGGCGGCAGTTTGCGCGCGTCGCACACTTCGATTGGGATGCCACTCAGGGTGTTGCTGGCACCCCCATACCCCTCGTCCGACCAGGCGTCGCCGCGCTGCGCTTTCCACGATGCATCGCTGACGAGCCAGCCGACCTCACCCAGGTTACATTCGAACACCATCACGCCGGTCTTCCCCAACGTCATGTTGGGGACGGCAGGCATCCAGTACGACTTGGGCGAACCGTAGTATTTCACGTAGACCGCGATCACGTTTTTGCCCACCCTCAGGTAGGGCGCGAGGTCGAATAGATCGTATTGCATGCGACGCGGTTGGCTGCGCGCCGGACCGCGAAAGACTTCCTCGCCGTTGGCGAACAAGACGTAGCGCGAGTCGGCAGTCATGCGCGCCGGCGCACGCTTGGGGACATCATCTAGATGGAACGTTCTGCGAAACAGACCGTGCGACTCCTTGGCAGAAGGCTTGTCGCCCCCGGGCAGGGTAAAGCTCAGCGTAAGCCTTTCTCCCGGCGTCCAGATCCAATGCCCCTTCCATCGGATCTCGTCGAAGTCACCGGGGATCACCGTGGATGCAGGCTTGGGTATGGCTGCCTGTGCCGACATGAGTTCACTCCTATGCGTTTTGCACGCAATTGAAACAGCAGCGCCGGCCCGAGTCAATATGTCGTTTCGAGAAGTTTGAGCGTGAAGTCGCTACGTCGCGCTGATGAGATACGCCGTCGCCCACCAGTAGTCGTAGATCGGCTCGATTCGCACGGCGTCGAAGCCGGCTTCACGCACGGCGCGCACCCAGCCGGCAATCGGCATCTCCCAGTTCAAGCGCGCCTCGCCGGGATCGAACGCGCCGAAGAAAATGGGCATAAGGAACCCCTGCGCTACTAGGTCGCCATGGCCGGCATACTCGGCCAACCCGCGCCGGTAGCGCTCGACGAAGTAGCGCACGCGCGCCGGCGCCGCCAAATCCTCGCGCGCCGCTTCGAAGTCCGGCACGTCGAACTCGACGATCAGCAGGCGATCCGCGAACGCGCGCAGGCCGGCCAGCACGTCGGGTCGCTCGCCGGGCGGCAGCGCTTGCATCGCAAACGTCGCCTGGGCGATGTCGTAGCGGCCGGCGTCGGTGCGCAGGAATTGCTGCACCGTCATGTGGATCGCCCGATGTGCGACTCCACGCGCGTTCAGCGCCGCACTGGCGCGATCCAGCATCGCGCGCGAGGGATCGAGCACGTCGAGTCGGGAAATATTCGGCGTGAGCGAAGGTAGCAGCGCCAGGCCATCGCCCACGCCGATGTCGAGCAGAGCGAGCGATGCATATTCCGCGTAGGCACGCCGGAGCACAGCGCTGGTTCGTGCATAGAGTGGGATGTTGCCGCCACCGCGGATAAACGCACCGAACGCCTCGGGCGCAACATACACTTGGGACTGCCCCTCGCGCATTACGCAGTCGAGATAGGTGACGGCTGCCGAGTAGACGATATTCGCCGGATCGGACTGGGCAGCCTGCTGCGCCAGTCGTCGTGCCCGGTCGAAGTCGCGCTCGCCGTAGGCGATCAGCGCACGTCGAAAGTCGTCGAGCGCTGCGGGGAGAGACATAGGACGAGTGTACTCCCGCCTCGCTTGCGCCGACGCGTTCCCTACCCTATCATCCCGCCAGCATCCTGAAGGAGGCATCATGACAACGCATCTACAAGTGGGTGTGATCGGCACCGGCTTCATCGGCCCGGCGCACGTCGAGGCGCTGCGGCGGCTGGGCATCCGCGTGAAGGGCATCGCCGGCAGCAGCACCGAACGGGCTGCGCCCAAGGCCGAGGCGCTGAACATCGAGACGGTATACGACTCGGCGGAGGCGCTGATCGCCGACCCGGAGATCGCCGTCGTGCACATCACCTCGCCGAACCACCTGCACTATCCGCAAGCGAAGGCGGCGCTGCTGGCCGGCAAACACGTGGTATGCGAGAAGCCGCTGGCCATGAACACGCGCGAATCGGCAGAGCTGGTCGCGCTGGCCAGCGCGCGCCGACGGGTCAACGCGGTCAACTTCAACATCCGCTTCTACCCGCTCGCACATCAGGCCAAGGCCATGGTGCAGCACGGCGACCTAGGAGAGGTGCGCATCGTGCAAGGGTCGTATCTGCAAGACTGGCTGCTGTTGCCGACGGACTGGAACTGGCGGCTGGAGCCGGAGCTGGGCGGCGACATGCGCGCAGTGGCCGACATCGGCTCGCACTGGCTGGATCTGATGACCTTCGTGACCGGCCTGCGCGTCGAGGCGGTGTGCGCGGACTTCGCCACGTTCATCCCCGTCCGCAAGAAGCCCACCAAACCCATGGACACTTTCACGGGGAAGTTGCAAACCGCTACGGACACCGTGGATCAGCCCATCCACACCGAGGACTACGCCACGATCCTGTTGCGCTACGAGGGCGGCGCGCGCGGCGCGTTGACCGTCTCGCAGGTGAGCGCCGGCCGCAAGAACCGGTTGTTCTTCGAGATCAACGGCGCGAAGGCGTCGCTGGCGTGGGACAGCGAGCGGCCGAACGAGTTGTGGATCGGCCATCGCGAGCGACCGAACGAAGTGCTGATGAAAGATCCGTCGCTGCTCGACCCGCTGGCGCGCCAGTTCGCTTCATACCCTGGTGGTCACAACGAGGGCTTCCCCGACACGTTCAAGCAGCTCTACGTTGCGGTGTATCGCTACCTGCAAGCCGGCAATTTCGACGCCGTGCCGGACTTCCCGACGTTCGAAGACGGACATTACGAACTCGCGCTCGGCGAGGCGATCTTGCAAAGCGCGAGAGAGCGTCGCTGGGTCGAAGTGGAGGATTAGAGAGATCAGAGATCAGAGGTCGGAGATCAGAGATCAGAGATCAGAGATTAGAGATTAGAGATTAGAGATTAGAGATTGAAGATTCTAATCTCTAATCTCGAATCTCCAATCTCTAGTCTCCGGAAACAACCGTAGGAGCAAACCATGAAACTCGGACTGATGAGCGCGGCGCTGCCGCGGTTGACGTTGGAACAGTTGGCCGAATGGGCTGCCGACAACGGCTTCGACATGCTAGAGCTGGCGTGCTGGCCGGTGAGCAAGGCCGAGCGGCGCTACGCCGGCGTGACGCACATTGACGTCACGACGCTGTCGAAGTCGAAAGCCGGCTCGATCCGCGCGCTGATGCGCAAGCACAACTTGTCCATCTCGTCGCTGGGCTACTACCCCAACCCGCTGCACCCCGACGCCAACCACCGCGAGGCGGTGATCGAACACCTGAAGAGGGTGATCGTCGCGGCACAGATGCTGGATGTGCCGATCGTCGGCACATTCGTCGGGCGCGACAAGAACAAGACGTTGGAAGCCAACCTCGACGAGTTTGCCCAGGTCTGGCCGCCCATCGTCAAGTTCGCCGCCAACCACGGCGTCAAGATCGCCATCGAGAACTGCCCAATGATCTTCAGCAACGACGAGTGGCCGGGCGGCAACAACCTGGCGATCTCGCCGGCCGTTTGGCGCAAGATGTTCGAGCTCATCCCCGACGCCAACTTCGGCCTCAACCTCGACCCCTCGCATCTGCTGTGGCAGATGATTGACTACGAGCGCGTCGTGTATGACTTTCGTGATCGCATCTTCCACGTGCACGCCAAGGACATGGAGATCAACCGCGAGCAGCTCTACCAGCGCGGCGTGCTATCGCTGGGCATGGGCTGGCAGATTCCGCGCCTGCCGGGGCTCGGCGAGGTGAACTGGGGGCGCTTCATCAGCGCGCTGTATGCCGTCGGCTACGACTATGTGCTGAGCATCGAGCACGAAGACCGCGCCTTCGAGAAGACCGAGGATTTGGTCAAGCGCGGCTTTCTAATCGCGCGCGACGTGCTGCGGCCTTATCTGCATTGACGGAATCGCATTCATGAATCCACCAACCATGCATCGTGATTGATGATTCATGATTTTGTCCGGTCCTGATATGCCATTTCTCTCCGCTATTGCCTTATCCGGTCGAATCGGCTTGCCCGCGCCGATCAAAGAACTGGCGGCACGCCCATGGGATGTCATCGTCGTTGGCGCGGGGCACAACGGCCTGACATGCGCTGCATATCTCGCCCGCGCCGGCAAGCGTGTGCTGGTGCTGGAAGCGCGCGAGCGCGTCGGCGGCGCGTGCACGATGGATGAGCCGTGGCCTGGCGTGCACATGTCGCCGTGCGCCTATCTGGCCGGCCTGCTTCACCCGCTGGTGATCGAGGAGCTGAACTTCGCGAAGTATGGCTACGACTGGGTGCCGGCGCTCAACGGCTTGTTCGTGCCGTTCGAGGATGGCAGCAGCGTGCAACTCTACGACGACGCGGAGCGTTGCGAGGCCGAGATCCGCCGACTAGCGCCGAACGACGTGGCCGGTTGGCGCGCCATGCACGACGTGATGACGCGCGCACGCGACCTGATCCGGCCTGACGGCCCGAACGACCTCTGGCTCAACCCGCCTCCTTCACGTGAGCAACTCGAGGCACGCATCGGCGGCGACGAAGAAGTGCGCGGACTGCTCTTCGAATGGAGCATGGTCGAGTATGTCGAGCGCTACCTACGCGACGAGCGCCTGCAGATCGCCTACCTGGGCCAGGGGGTGATCGGCACGAATGCCAGCCCGTTCGACCGTGGCACGGCCTCGATTTACTTCCACCATAGCTGCGGTCGGCTGGGCGGCTATCCGGGCACGTGGGGCTACGTGAAGGGCGGGATGGGCATCGTGTCGTTCATCCTCTGCGATGCGGCGCAGGAAGCCGGCGCCGTCGTCGCCACCGGCACGCCGGTGGCGCGCATCCACCCGGGCGAGGGGGTGGCGCTGGAAGGCGGCGAGGTAATTCGCGCGCCCATCGTGGTGAGCAACGCCGATCCGCAGGCGACGTTGCGTCTCCTCGGCGACGATGCCGAGCCGTGCTGGCGCGAGCAGGTTCAGCACATCCCGATTCAAGGTTGCACGGTCAAGCTCAACTTCCTGCTGCGCGAACTACCCGACTTCAAGGCCCGGCCGGGCCAAAGTCAGCCGCATCACTTCGCCCAGATCAACACGCCGCTGACCAAGGCCGAATGGCAGGCCGGCTTCGCGGCGGCGCGCCGGGGTGAATTGCCGCCGTGGTTGTGGACGGAGCAGTACTTCCAGACCGTCCATGACACGAGCGTGATTGCGCCGGATTCGCCGTATCGCGGCTGTCATACCATGAGCGTATTCGCGCAATACGTGCCCTACGCCTTTGCCGACGGCCACAGTTGGGACGAGCGCCGCGAAGCGGTGAAGCAACTCGGCATCGCGTCCATCGCGCGCTTCGTCTCGAACTTTCCAGACGCGGTGATAGACGTCGAAGTGCTCGGCCCGCCGGACATCGAAGCACGCACCGGCCTGACCGGCGGACACATCTTCCAGGGCGAATGCCTGCCCGACTTTATGTGGGACAAGCGCCTGAGCTACCAAACGCCGATGGCCGGTGTGTATCTATGCGGCGCAGGCACCTATCCCGGCGGCAGCGTGATCGCCATCAACGGGCGCAACGCGGCGAGGGCTATCCTCGGTGTCGGATAGTGTCGGTAGTGTTGGCTGTGCCGATAGTGCCGTTGGTGTCGGGTAGTGTCGGTAGTGTCGTTGTCACCGAGACCATCCGACACTAACTCTGTAACAGCCCCACGCTATAGAACTCGTACGACGCTGCGGCGTCCGGAACATCCACCACGTGCACCGTGAAGCGACACGGCAGGCCGTGGTCGGGCATGTGCGTCTGCCACCAGCCGCGGTACGCTCGCGCATACGCCGCACGCAGCCGCTCGATCTCCTGCCGGAAACCGACCGGATCCACGAGCGGATTGGGCGACTTCGGCTGGCAGCCGAACACGTGCATCTCGATGAAGTCCACCTCGGCGATGCTCCGGCAGATGCCGGCCTCGCGCAGCCACTTTTCCCAGCACTGAAACACCAGCGGGATTTCGCGCTCGGGGTCCATCATCACCAGCTCATCCAGGCCAAGCACGCCCTTGGCCGAGTAGCCACCGGTCAGACCGGCGAAGTGGATGCGCAAGCTACCGTCGGACTGGGCCTCGGTCACCAGGTTGGAGAGCACAGCGTCATCGCCTTCATAGTAGTAGGTCAGTTTGCCACGTCGTTTGATCTTGAACGCCATGGCGAAGATGATAGCTGTGAAATCCCCGGGCGAGGCGATAATCGCATCATGTCAACCGAGCGCAGGCGCATCCTCATCCTAACTGCCGACGCCGGCTTCGGCCATCGCAGCGCGGCCAACGCGATCGCCGATGCGTTGCGCGAACTCGCCGGCGACCGAGTCCGGGTGGATGTGGTCAACGCGCTCGACCATCCGCGCGTGCCCCGGCTGCTGCGCGATAGCCAGACCGACTACGATCGGCTGGTCAAGCAGGCGCCGGAACTCTATCAGCTCGGCTATCTCGCCACCGACCAACCCCTCACGAGCCTCATCTTCGAGAGCGCGATCATCCTGATGCTGTACGAGGCGCTGCGCGACACGCTCAACACCTACGATCCCGAAGCCATCGTCAACACTTGGCCGCTGTATCAGGCGCCGCTGAACGCGCTGTTCCGGCTGAACGGCCGCAGCGCCGCGCTCATCACCGTCGTCACCGACCTGGTCAGCGTGCATCGCGTGTGGTTCAACAACGCGAGCGACCGCTTGGTCGTGCCGACGCAGGAAGCGTATGACCTGGCCGTGAAGTCCGGCGTGCGCGAAGACAAGATCCGGCTGATCGGCATCCCGGTCAACCCGGCGCTGAGCAAGGACGAAGGCCCGAAGGACGCGCTGCGCATTCAGCTCGGCTGGCGGCCCGAGCTGACAACGATCCTCGCCATCGGTAGCGCGCGCGTGCCGAAGCTGGGTGAGATGTTGCGCGGGCTCAATCATTCCGGCCTGCCCATCCAGCTCGTCATCAGCGCTGGCGGCGACGATGCTCTAGATCGCGAGCTGCGCGCGACCGAGTGGCACGTGCCGGCGCACCTCTACCGTTTTGTAGACAAGATGCCCACCTTCATGCACGCTGCCGATGCGATCATCTGCAAAGCCGGCGGGTTGATCACGACCGAGTCACTCGCGTGCGGCCTGCCGATGATCCTCATCGAAGTGCTGCCCGGCCAGGAAGAGGGCAACGCTCGCTACGTGGTGGAAGGCGGCGCCGGTGTGGTCGCCGAATCGCCGCTCGACGTTCTGGAACACCTCTGCCACTGGCTGCAAGCAGAGGGCCGGGCACTGGCGGCGGCTGCGGCGCGGGCGCGCCAGCTTGGCAAGCCCAGGGCAGCATACGACGTAGCACAGATGGCACTCACCGCCGCCGAGGTCAGCGTGCGCTGGCGCGAAGAGGGGCTGCCCGACCCCAACACCATATCGCCACAGGAACTGCGCGAAATGCTGAAGCGTTTCGGCGTCTCCTCGCGCAGCGAGGCGGCCAGGAGCCGCTACGAGTGAAACGTGAAGCGTAGAACGCAACACGCAAGACGCAAGACGTAAGACACAACACACATCCCCTGACCCCGCCCGGCCTTCAGTACAATCGCGCCCACGATGGCGCCTGGCTACTATCGCTTCCCCACCATCTTCAAAGACACCGTTGTGTTCGTGTGTGAAGACGATTTGTGGGTCGTCTCGGTCGAGGGCGGCATCCCGCGCCGGCTTACCGCCGCGCCGGATGAAGAGTCGTCGCCGCGCTTCTCGCCCGACGGCCAATGGCTGGCCTTCACCGGCCAGGACGAAGGAGGCAAAGAGGTCTACGTCATGCCCGCGCTGGGCGGCGCGCCGCAGCGCCTGACCTACGTTGGCGGCGACTGCGACGTGGTGGGCTGGACGCGCGACGGTCGTGTGATCTTCGCCAGCGCTGCCAATCAACCCTTCAGCAGCATCACCTTCCTTTACACCGTCGCCCCGAACGATCTTGCACAACCACAGCGCATCCCGTGCGGGCCGGCCCGGGCAATCGCCTACGGACCGCGTGGTGGCGCAGTGATCGGGCGCAACACCGGCGATCCCGCCCGCTGGAAGCGCTATCGCGGTGGCATGGCCGGACGCTTGTGGATAGACGTGCGCGGCGACGGCGGTTGGAAGCCGCTGATCGAGTTGGACAGCAACCT
The DNA here is from genome assembly GCA_025998955.1 of Candidatus Roseilinea sp. Taxonomy (NCBI): domain Bacteria; kingdom Bacillati; phylum Chloroflexota; class Candidatus Thermofontia; genus Candidatus Roseilinea; species Candidatus Roseilinea sp. Next base: position 172,576 of record AP024676.1, on the reverse strand, counting down.
GGCCTCGCCGATGTGGCTGGACGACAACCGCATCTACTTCATTAGCGATTACGAAGGCGTGGGCAACCTATATTCTTGCACGCCGAACGGCAAGCAACTGCGCCGGCACACCGCGCATCGCGACTTCTACGTGCGCAACGCTACTACCGATGGCCAACGCATCGTCTACCACGCCGGCGCCGACCTATACGTGTTCGATCCGGTGACGGGTCACTCGCGGATCATCCCCATCGAGTGGCGATCGCCACAAACGCAGCGCCAGCGCAAGTTCTCCTACGCCGGCGTCAGCCTCGATGGCTTCGCCATCAGCCCCAAGGGCGACAAGCTGGCCATCACCACGCGCGGCAAACTCTATACCTTCTACAACCACGAAGGCGCGGTGATGCAACACGGCGCAACCGACGGCGTGCGCTATCGCCTGCCCGTCTGGACGAGCGACGAGACCGTGCTGGCGATCACCGACGAAGGCGGCGAAGAGACGTGGCAAAGCTTCACCTTCCAGGGCGACGCGCCGAGCGAGCGCGCGCCGATCCTGGACACCGGTCGCATCACGGCCATCAAAGTCAATCCGGTGAAGGGCCAAATCGCGTTCACCAACCACCGCTACGAGCTGATCGTCTACGACCACGAGAGCGAAACGCTCACCGTTGTGGATCGCGGGGTCAGCAGGCCGATTCAAGGCTTCGACTGGTCGCCCGACGGCGAATGGCTGGCCTACGACTGTTCGATCTCGCTGCGACGCACGGCCATCAAGCTGTGGCGCAGCGCGACCGGCCAGGTCACGCAGATCACCGATCCGGTGCTGGCCGACGTGAAACCTGCCTTCGATCCCGCCGGCAAATATCTGTTCTTTCTGTCCTCACGCGTCTTCTCGCCGGTATACGACAACCTGCAGTTCGAGCTGAGCTTCCCGCGCGGCATGATTCCGTGCTTGATCACCCTGCAGAGGGACATGCCTTCACCTTTCATTCCCTTGCCGCCGAAGGAGAAGGACGAGGACGACGAAGCGGGCAACCAGAGCAAGGAGGATCGCAAAGAGAAACCATCCGACGGCGACAAAGGCAAAGAGAAGCCCAAGCTGGTGATTGACCTGGACGGCATCCAGAAGCGCGTGCTGGCCTTCCCGGTGCGCGAAGGTCTATATCGCAAAATCGCCGGCGCGAGCGATGGCAAGCGCGTCTTCTACACCAGCTACACACCGGAATCGGTGTCGAACGACGCTTTCGACGACGCGCGCGAGCCGCCCTCTCGGCTCAAGTGCTACGACCTAGAGTCGCGCAAGGAAGAAGACATCGCCGAAAGCGTACGCGATTTCGCTCTTTCGGCCAACGGCCAGTGGCTGGTCTATTCGACCGGCGCGCGGCTGCGTGTGCTCAAGGTCGGCGCGCAACCGACCAACGACGGCCCATCCCGCAAGACCGGCTGGATTGACCTCGGGCGCGTCAACGTCAGCGTGAATCCGGCCGCGGAGTGGCGGCAGATGTTCCGCGAGGCGTGGCGGCTGCAACGCGATCAATTCTGGACGCCCGACATGTCGCAAGTGGACTGGAAGGCCGTCTACGAGGCCTACTTGCCGTTGGTCGAACGGGTGAGCAGCCGCAGCGAATTCAGCGACCTGATGTGGGAGATGCAGGGCGAACTGGGCACATCGCACTGCTACGAATACGGCGGCGACTATCGCCACAACCCGCGTTCGGTCTCCCTGGGCCGCCTGGGCGCCGAGTTCGAATGGGACGACGCGGCGGGCGTCTGGCGCATCGTCCGCATCGCGCAGGGCGACACATGGTTCCCGAAGGACGACTCGCCGCTGAACGCGCCCGGCGTGGACGTGCGCCCGGGCGATCACTTGTTGGCCATCAACGGCGTCAAGCTCATGCGCAAGATCTCGCCGAACATGCTGCTGGTCAATCAGGCCGGCGTGGATGTGGCGCTGACGGTGAGTACGCAGAACCAAGAACCGAGAACCGAGAGCCAAGCAGGAAGGGGGGAGTCGGGAGTCCAAGGTGAAACCGCAACACAACCTACTCCCTATTCCCCACTCCCGAACTCCAGAGTCATCATCGTCAAAACGCTGTATGACGACCGGCGCGCCTGGTATCGCGATTGGGTGGAGCGCAATCGGCGGCGCGTACACGAGGCGACCGGCGGGCGCGCCGGCTACGTTCACATCCCCGACATGATGCCGCGCGGCTTCGCCGAATTTCATCGCGGTTTCTTGGCCGAGCTGGAGCGCGACGCGCTGATCGTGGACGTGCGCTACAACAGCGGCGGCCATGTCTCGCAGCTCATCTTGGAGAAGCTGGCCCGCAAGCGCATCGGCTACGACGTGGCGCGCTGGGCGCAGACGCCCATCCCCTATCCCGAGGAATCGGTGCTCGGCCCGCTGGTCGCCATCGCCAACGAATACGCCGGCAGCGACGGGGACGTGTTCGCACATGGCTTCAAGGCGCTCAAGCTCGGCCCGCTGATCGGCATGCGCACTTGGGGCGGGGTGATCGGCATCTCGCCGCAGCACACGCTGACCGACGGCACGATCACCACGCAGCCGGAGTTTGCCCTGTGGTTCCACGACGTGGATTGGCGGCTGGAGAACTACGGTGCCGAGCCGGACATCGTGGTGGACAACACGCCGCAGGACTGGGTGAACAGCCGCGATGCGCAGCTCGAGCGCGCCATCGCCGAGATTCTGCGCTTGCTGGAAGCCAACCCGCCGCGCCTGCCGACGTTCGACGCGCGACCCATTCGCGCCGCACCCCGGCTTCGTTAAAAAGCAGGCAACCCGCGCCGGCAGGTCTGCACACACCCGCCGCCGGCTTCACCGATGGCCGATCTCAGCGAATCGTCACCGGCGTGCCCACGCTCGCCCAACGATACAACCATGCTGCGGCGGATGTGGGCATCACGATGCAGCCGAGCGAGTTGGCAGCCAGGGCGCCGTTCGAACGAATGGAGTAGCCATGGAAGCCGTTCTGGATGCGGCCGACGTAGTAAATTCCCATCCAATATGGCAGCTTCCATCCCAACGCCGATGACCTGGCCATGGGAATCTTGTTCTGGATGCGGAAGTTGCCGCGCTTGGCGCCGCGGATGTTCGCGCGCGTGGTGAAAACGACGATGTTGCCCTCGTAGGCATACACGCGCTGTTCGCGAATCACGACCACGATACGCTTGCGGCCGGCGGCTGCAGCGGGCGAGGGCAGCACAGCGACTGCGGGCAACACGAGAAGCGCGACGGCGGCGAGGCGGGCGAGCAGTTTGATCAGGTGCATGGCGAGTCCTTCGGTTGCGCGCCGTTATAGCGCAACGGCGAAAAGGCGCAACCGTACGATCACTGCGCTCTATTCATCCTCTTATCCTGCGCCTCTATCATCATCGCGTCCATGACCGAAGCATCCCACCACATCCTCGTCGTCGAGGACGACCGCGCCATCGCGCGTGGGCTGGAGTTTGCTCTCAAGCAGGAGGGCTTCGCCGTCACCGTGGTCGAGACTGGCGAGGCAGCGCTCGAAGCCGTGCGCAAACAGGCCATCCACCTGATCTTGCTCGACGCGCGATTGCCGGGCATGAGCGGGTTCGACGTGTGCCGGCAACTGCGCGCCGAGGGCAAACGCCAGCCCATCCTCATGGTCACCGCGCGCGACGAGGAGGTAGACAAAGTGCTCGGCCTAGAGTTAGGGGCCGACGACTACATCGTCAAGCCGTTCAGCCTGCGCGAGTTGATCTCGCGCGTGCGCGCTGCCCTGCGCCGGACCTATGGCGAACTGGCTGCCAGCGATGCCAATGCTCAAGAGATCATCTTCGGCAACGTCAAGGTGGACATGGCGCGCCTGGTCGTGGAGCGCGACGGCAAGACCATCCCCCTCACGCCGACCGAGTTCAAGCTGCTGCGCCACTTGGTCACCCATCCGCGCCGGCCCTTCAGCCGCAGCGCGCTGATCGAAGCGGTGTGGGGCTACGACAGCAGCATCGGCGACGACCGCACCGTGGACGTGCACATCCGCCACCTGCGCGAGAAGCTGGAGAACGACCCCGCCCGGCCGCGTTGGCTGGTGACGATGCGCGGCGTCGGCTACAAGTTCGAGCCGTGAGTGACCCACTCCCGACTCCCGACTTCCGACTTCCGACTTCCGACTTCCGACTCCCCATCCTCTCGTGAGTCAGAAGGCGGGAGTGGAGAAGCGGATCTATTGCGAAACCTTAACCGAACGCGCCGACGTTCCGCAAACTTTCCTCCCTAGAATCCCTTAGTGGAAGTTACAGGGAGATGAGCGATATGACGCGACGCACGATCAAGATCATGAGCGTAATCACCGCCCTGGCCATCGCCTTGGCGGGCGCGGCGACGACGGTCAACATCGCAGCGGCCAATGCACCGGCTGCGCCGGTGGCCCAGTCCACAGACGAGAAGGGCGTGCTGATCGTCTCGGTGCAGCGCGACGGCCCGGCAGCCAAGGCCGGCATCCGGCGCGGTGACATCATCCTCCAGGTGAATGATGTCGAAGTCAACGATGCGCAGGCGCTGCGCGACGCGCTGGCCAAACTCAAACCGGGCGACGAAGCGCAAATCCGCGTCGCCCGTGGCGACAGTGAGCTGACGTTCAAGGTTACCCTGGGCGAAGCCGATGGCCGCGCCCTCTTGGGCGTGACGCCGTTGCAGAGCCTGCCGCCAGCGGTCGAGGCAGTGCCGATCCCGCCGGGCCAAGCGCCCGGACAGCCACCGTTCGACCCCGAACAGTGGCGCAAGCGCCTGGAGGAGCGACTGCAACGCTTTTCGGCACAGGTGCGCGTCACCGAGGTGATCAGCAACAGCCCGGCAGCCGCGGCCGGCCTGCAACGCGGCGATATCATCACCGCGGTGAACGACACCCGGCTGGATGCGCAGAACTCGTTGGCCGATGTGATCACCAAGTTCAAGCCTGGCGATGTCGTGACGCTCACCATTCGGCGCAACGACGTCGAGCAGACGCTGAAGGTCACGTTGGGCGAGAACCCGGAGAAGAAGGGGGCGGCCTTCCTCGGCGTTCGCTACGCGCCGGCATTCGTGGCCCTGTGGCGCTCTCCGCACAACATCCTTGTCCCGCCAGGCGACGTCGTGCCGATGCCTGAAACCTGGGCCGCCGTGACAATCAACAACGTCGTGGCCGGCAGCCCAGCGGACAAAGCCGGCCTGAAGCAAGGCGACATGATCCTCTCCGCCAACGACAAGCCGATCAAGTCGCCACAGGACCTGGTCGAATTGGTGCGCAACAGCAAGCCCGGTGATCGGGTCACGCTGAGCGTGCAGCGCCAAGGCGAAGACAAACCGGTCGAGATCACCGTGACGCTGGGCGAGAACCCGGACAAAGCCGGCGCTGCCTACATGGGTGTATCGCTCGGGCAATTCATCCGCTTCGAGCGCATCCTGCCCGGCGGCGAGGGGAACGGCGCACAGGGATTCGAGATCATCCCAGGCTTCCGCCTACCGTTCGATTTCAACTTCGACGATCTGCCGTTGCCGCAGATCCCGGACGCGTTCAGGCGCGAAGCATAGCGTCGGGCGCCTCCCCCTCGCTCGGCCTATGATTTGCCTCACGGGCTGCCGGCGTCATGCGGCGGCCCGTGGGGCCTTTTCGATCTGTGCAGTAGAGGGATAGCGAGATGCGGACGCTTTCGATTCGCTGGCGATTGGTGTTGAGCTACGCGCTGCTGGCCGTGTTCACCGTGAGCGTGGTCGGCGCGCTGGCACTTGGGCTGATTCGCAGCAACCTGGCACAGCGGGAAACCGAGCTGCTGACGATGAACGCACAGGCCGTGGCGCGCCAAGCGGCGCGCGCGATCCAGCCCATATCCAACCGCTACCGCTTGCAACAACTGGCCGACATGGCGGCCTTCCTCGGCAACGTGCAGGTGCGCATCCTGGATGCGACCGGCAACGTAATCGTGGATTCCGGCCCGCACGGAGCAGCGGATCGCCTGATGTGGATCACCCCGCCCAGCCGGGCCGAGATCGTCAGCCCTGCCGGACAGCCCTGGATCATCGCCGGCGTGTTCTCCCGGAGGACGGCCTATCCCGAATTCGAGACGCGCCTGCTCGAAGCACTGGGCGTGGGCGATGCGTCACCGAACGTGCAGATCATGGTCGTCGAGCGTGTGTCCGGCCCTTACGGCGACCGGTTCGTCTTCTCTGAATTGCGCCAGCAAACCAACGCATCGCCCGCGCAACAAGAACCGCCGCCACCTGCGACCGCAACGCGCGTGCGCGTGCCCATCGAGCTGGGCAACGCCGTCATCGGCTACGTCGAACTCAGCAGTGCCTCGGCGCTCAACGAGGCGACGCTGCAGACTGCACAGCGCGCGTTCATGCTCGCTGCGCTAGGGGCGACCCTGCTGGCCGTACTGGCCGGCCTGTGGGTCAGCCGCAGCTTGTCTGCGCCACTACTCGACCTGACCGCTGCTGCAACGCGCATGGCGCAGGGCGACCTCTCGGCCCGTGCGCCGGTGCGTGCCAAAGGTCAGGCGCGCGATGAGATCGAACAACTCGCCGGCCGCTTCAACGACATGGCGGCCAGGTTGGAATCCAGCTTCGAGGCGCTCTCGGCGGAGCGCGATGTGCTGCGCCGCTTCATCGCCGACGCCTCACATGAGTTGCGCACGCCGATCACCGCGCTGAAGATGGCCAACGAGTTGCTGCAAGGCCCGGCCGGCGAGGATCCGGCGGCACGCGCGGAGTTCCTCGCGCAGAACGCGGCGCAGCTTGCCCGCTTGGAGTGGATCACGCGCAACCTGCTCGACCTATCGCGGCTCGATGCCGGCATCGCCCAGCTCGACCTTGCCGAGCACAACGTCGCCGACCTGCTTGCGTCGGTGACCCAGCCGTTCGAGCAGACTGCTCAGCAGAAGGGAATCCGCCTGGTCATTCATCCCTCGCCGCTCGCCCTCCGGTGCGACCGCGCGCGCATCGAGATTGCCCTGTCGAACCTGATCGAGAACGCGCTGAAGTTCACGCCGGCCGGTGGGCGTGTGGAGGTGAGCGCAGAGGCGGAGGGCAGCAACGTGCGCTTGCTGGTGCGCGATACCGGCATCGGCGTCGCGCCGGAGGACCAGGCACACGTCTTCGAGCGCTTCTACCGCGGCAAGAATCATCGCGCCGACGGCAGCGGCCTGGGCTTGGCCATCGTCAAGAGCATTGCCCAGGCGCATGGCGGAACGGCGTTCGTCAAAAGCGCGCCGGGCGCCGGCAGTACGTTCGGCATCGTGCTGCCGATGGCAACTCCGCGGCACGCATGATGAAACCGACGACTGCGCTCAAGGCTCGCGCAACGCCAGACGAATCGGCCCTTTGGCCGACCGGCCGTCTACCACCCTGCCGCGCTGCATGATGACGATCCGGCCGGCGTCGGCCAGTTCGAGCGCGGCCTGGCGCGCCGCAGGCATGTGTCTGCGCCAGTCGTCCGGTGCATACGCACGCGCGGCCTCGGACGGGCAGAGCGTCTTGCCGGCGCCGCGCGCCTGAAGCAATTGCAGGATCAGGTCGGCCAGCTCACCGACCGTTGCAGCGTCGTTCATCCGTCCAGCCCGCTGGTGAAAATCGCAATCCACTGGCCGGGATCCGGGGCGGTCAACACGACGACGTCGCGCACCCATTTCACCCACATGAAGCCGCGCCGACCCGGCGCGACGAGCCGCAGCGGCGCGCCGTGCCAGTGATCGAGCGGCGTATCTTCGTAGTGCGTGGCCAGCAGCGCCTCGCGCGCCTCGGCAATCGGCAGGCTCCAGCGATAGCCGGTGACCGAGACGAAGCTGACATAGCGCGCTTCGGGCTGCGCGCCGGCGCGGTCGAGCAAGTCGCCCACGCGCACGCCGCGCCAGTCCTGCGTGCTGTGCCAACCGCCGGTGCAGTCCAGCGTAGCGCGCAGGGTCGTCGTTCGGTCATCCCGTTGCAGGTCGTGTATGGCGAGTGTAAGCGGGCGTTGCACTGCGCCGCGCACCGTCAAGCGCCATGTCGCCACGTCAATCGGCGTAGGCCGGTCGAACATCCAGTTGGTGATCGGCATGGCCGGGCCGGTGTCGTCGCCGGCGTTGCGCGAGCCGGTGAAGCGCCGCTGCGCGCCGGGTAGGTCGAGGGCGTGATTGATCGCGTTCTGCGCAGGCAGCAGCAGCGCGCCGAAGCCGAGCATGCCCAGCCAGCGCAGCGCGTCGCGGCGGCCTTGCAAGTCGCGACGCGACGGTAGCTTGAAGCGCAGCGCGATGTGCAAGGCGATCAGTATCATGAGCGTGATGCCGAAGACGATGTGCAAATGCATGCCGTTGGGATAGCCGGTCGGCGCTTGCGCATGCGTCCAGAAGATGCCGGTAGCGACCGAGCCGACCGCCGCGATCGCGGTCAGGATGGAGAGCGGCGTCTTCCAGTCCCAGGCGCCGGTGCGCGTCACGCGCGGCTGCACGCGGCGAAACTTCCACGCCAGCGGGATGAGGAGGGCCAGGCCGGCAGCGGCGTGGACAGCGATGATCGGTGCGGCCTGCTCATCCAGCAACAGCCACGCGCCGAAGCCGCTGGCGGCGACGAACGTCGCCAGCATGAACAGTGTCCAATCCACCAGCCGCGGTCGCATGGGCGCAATCGTAGTGAACCGAGATGAGAGGAAGCTAACACGAGTAGCCGACGGCAGTGCCGTCGGCTACCTTACAGCGTAAAATCAGTGCATCGTGTTCATCGCTTCGATATGGCACAGGCCGGTTGGACTCCTCGTCCTTATCAGCGCGGCGCTCGTCGGATGCACTCCGCCGCCGGCGCAGACTGTTCCACCTTCACCCTCCCCCACCGAGATGCTTCCCGTTGCAACTGCCAAACCCAATGACTCGTCCGAGGTCGAGATCACCTTCCAGATCAGCGGGGGCATCGGCGGCATCGAACAATCATGGGTCATTCGCGACGATGGCAGCGTGTCGGACAAAACGGGCAAAACATACGCCGTCGCGCCGGAGCGCGTCGCCCGGTTGCTGAACGAGGTCACGGCAGCCGGCTTCTTCGAGCTGGACGCAGCCTACGAGGACATCGCCTGCGCCGATTGTTTTGCCTATGCCATCACGATCAACGACGGCAAGCAATCGAAGCGCGTCACGATGCTGGACGGTGGGCAATTGCCGGATCGGGCGAAGCGCGTCATCGAGCTGCTCCGCGCGTTCGTGTCGGCGCTCGAACCGTGAAGCGGATCAGTACTGCACGACGGCGAACGTCGCCGCGATCACCCAGGCGAATACGGCTGCGTTTAAGGCAGCGGCGACCCATGGCCGGCGCACCAGGCCGAACAGCCAGTGCGAATACAGGCCATGCCACAGGAACAGCACGGCAATGACGGGGATGAGCAACAGCAGGAAGCCCGGCGCGCCGAACACGCCGACCGAGGCGATCAGGCTGACGATGACGATCAGTTTGGTCAGGGCGTAGAGACCGGCTCGCGCGCGACGCGAGGAACGGGCGACCATCCACTCATCGGCCAGGAAGAAGACGAAGCAGCAAACGAACAACACCCCGGCGACCCAGGCGCGCTCCCCCACCAGCGCGAAGTTGTTCCACGTGAGATGCGCGGTCAGCCCGAACGTGACCAGGGCATAGGCAATGAGCGCAAGCGCCGCCGGCATCGGCCTGAGCACGTCGCCGGCCGATGCAACATTGACGATGCCGAGCGCGGAAGTCGGCGCGGGCTGAACAGTCTGCGCCGCAGGCGCACGGTGTCGCCGCAGCACGAGATACGCGCCACCGACGATCAGGCCATAGATCAAAAAGTAAACGCCCACATAGTTGCCGACGGTGAGCGGCATCCATCTGTAGGGGACGATGCCTAACCCCAGCAGCGCCGGCGCAATAATCGCGGCAACCAGCGCCGTGAGGATGACGAATCCGCCGGGCGCGGCATATTCGGCACTACCCCTGCCGACTGCCGGACCGCTCAACAACGCCGCAGCGAGCGGATAGAAGCCGATCGCCGCAGCGAGGTAGAGCAACAGCACCCAGCCGATGCGCGAATCGGTTGCGAGTGGGCGGTCCGGCCCGCCGAAGGCGAATGCCCGGTCGAGCCAGCGCACCATCTCACGATAGGCATCATGGCTGAAGAGGATGCTGATGTGCTCGACGCCGGGCACGTAGATCAGCCGACGTGCCGTGCCATCGGCAAAGTCGCCGTAGGTCACGCCGGCCACACCGTCGGGGTAGGCAGCGGTCAGGCCGGCGGTACTGCCCTGGATGAAGCCGGCGAACTCGTTGGCGCCGACGAGGATGAGGAAGTTGCGCGGGCGGCCGGGGTCATTGGGCAATTGGCGACCGAAGTTGCCGAGCGACAGCGCGATCGTGGCCGGCACATCCTCGTGTGTGCTGCCGTAGCGCGAGACGGCGCTCGCGCCCATCGAGTGGCCGAGGATCGCCACGCGCTCCGAATCAACGAAGGGCTGCGCGCGCAAATGCACCAGCGCCGCCGCGATGTTCGCCGCCAGCTTCCGATATTGCACATCACCGGCGAACGAGTCGGGCAAGCGATCTAAGCTGGCGCCGTGGCCGGCGAAGTCAATCAGCGCCGCGACGTAGCCGTTCTTTGCCAACGTGTATCCGAAGCCGTACATCAACTGACGATTGCCGCTGAAGCCATGCACGACCAGGACGGCAGGGCGTGTTGCGTTGGGTTCTGAATCGGCGGGCAGGAAGAGCGTCATCGGCACGCCGTCCACGTCGTGCGTCCGGCGCTCCACGCCCTGACCGGCCCGGATGAGGTTAAAGACTGCGAGAGCGGCGAGCGCGAGGGACACTGCCACCAGGATAGCCAGTCGAACGGCGCGAGACATGCGGGGCAGTATATGCGCGCGCGTGAGCGGCGGATGAGCGAATGTGGGGAGATAATCGGCGCTCATGAAAGGCTGGACGAAGCTGCTGCTCGACATCGTGATGGGAGCGGTCATTCCCATCCTCATCCTGAACAACCTGACTCGTGTAATCGGCGCGCCGCCGGCCTACGTGCTCGCTGCGCTGGTGCCGGTGACCTACGTGCTGGCCGACACGTTCTTCATCAGCCGGCGCTTCAACGCCATCACCACCTACGTGGCACTCACGGCCATCATGAACGGTGTGCTGGCGTTCTGGTTCGTGGACGGTTGGCGCTACGCATTGAAGGACACGGCCGGCCTGATCGTCGCAGTGATCTTGTTCTTCGGCTCGCTCGTCATCGGCAAGCCGATGTTCCAGTTCTTCATCGCACAGGTCGTGCAGCCGGACACGCCGGAGAAGGCGCGCTCGCTCCAGACGCTGTTCACCAAGTCGGAGGTCAAGCGAGGCATGGTCGCCGCGACGGCGCTCGTCGGCGCGACGAACGCCACGTTGGGCATTGCCAACTTCCTGCTCAATTTGAACATCGTGACCGCGCCGTTCGGCACGGAGGCGTTCAACAGCCAGGTGGCCGAGGTGAACGCGATCACGCGCATCGCCTTCACGCTGGGGTCGTTCGTCGTATTTGCCGTGGCGTTCTATCTGGCCTATCGCGCGTTGTTCAAGGTGCTGCCCAGCGAAGAAGGCAAAAGCCAGTTCGAGAGCGAATTCTGGGACTTAGTGCACCTCGCGGAGCAGAAAGCCGGCACGCAGGCAGCCAGCGCAGCCGCCGAGTGATCGTAACGTCGCTTCGGGCGCGCTGGCGCAGCAAGCAGGATGCCTACTCCCTACCTACGCGGGGACGAGCTTCGCGGGCATCATGCAGCTTCAATTTGCAGCGCTCCGGCGCTTCCATGCCTCCAACAGCGTATAGACATCAACCGAGTTGTTGATGTGATTGCCGTCGGTGCGCTCGATGCACGGATGCAAGATGAAAGCATGCGTCTGCTGGCCGCCCAGCCCGCCGTGTGAGCCGATCAGCTCCTCGAAGGCGGCCACACTGCCATCGGGATAGAGTGCGCTGTTGACGATCAAGTCGCCCGAACTTTCAAACTGCGCCAGCCGCAGCAATTGCTCGGCACGACGGTCCAGGTCGCCGTCGGCGAACGGCGCCAGCGGGTCCTCGCCGGTCACCGCGCCGATACTCAGGTCGCGCGCGCCGCGCTTGCCCAACACCAACACATGCCCGTCGTCGTTCGCCACGATCACGAATCCGATGCCCTCATGCTGGACCAGGGCGTCCACCAAGCCGGGATGCTCGGCTTCGATGGCTCGAAGCGCGACGCGATGCGCGCCGATCGAGTTGAAGTAGATGTGGGCGAGGTTGCCCGAGGCGCAAACGACGATATCCTCTCCGCCCTGGATGGCCGGCTGCTGGCGGCGCTTCTCCACGCCTTCAAGCGTGCGCGCCGTCGCACGCATAGCCGCCCGGCGAATGCGGCGGCCTTCCTGCGACTTAAGTTGCTGGCTGGCAGCGTTCAGCTCGGCGACCAGCGCCTGCACGAAGGAATGGCCGGCCTCGCTAGGCTTCTCTTCGCCCACGTGCACCTCGGCGCGCGTCAGGTCGTCAATCAACTTGCGGAGCGTTTTGCCGTAGCGCTGCCGGAAGGTTGCCCCCGAGGATTGACCGTGATCGGACAGGATGACCAGGTCATAGTCGAACGGTGCGAAGTAGCGAATGGTCTGTTGCACATGCCGGATATGCCGGTCGAACCCCTTGAGCGTGTTCATGGCGTCCGGCGTGTCGGGGCCGGCGTGATGTGCGACTTCGTCATAGCCGATGAACGACATGTAGATCACCGGCGCGCCACGGATGATCTCCTGCATGGCAGCGTAGACGGCCAGATCGCGCAGCAGCACATTGGTAATCACGCGCAGGCCGGTGTAGGGGCTGGGGAAGCGATGGTCGAGCCGCGGCCGGATGTTGCGCACGCGCTGGCGCAACGCCTGATACACCTCGATGCACAAGTCCACAGCGCACAGCGTAAGCGTGCGGCCGAAGGTGTAGGGATTGAACCAGAACGACGCCAGGACATCCAGCGCGCGTTCGGTCTGCAGCTTGCTGTTGCGCGCGATGGTGCTGAGGGTGAGCAACGAGCGCGCCGCGTCGCCGTTGATCAAATTGTTGATGGAAGCGCCCTGACGCAACAGCCCGCGCCCGTTGCTATGGCGCACGTTGATGAAGTGGGCATCGTCCGGGTTGTTCGAAACCCGCATCCTGCTCCGGCGCTTGTCGTACCAGCGGAAGGCCGGGATGTCCTCGTTGTCGCCGTACATGATGCCAGCTTGCGACGATGAGGTTTGTGAGGGCAAGCCGCAGTCGAACCGCATGAGGCAGTGACCGGCCTTGAGCAAATCACGCACCGCCGGCATCCATCCGCGTTCGACCGCCGTTCGCATGCGCTCATACGAGAGGCCGTCAATCTCCAACAGCACCATGCCACGCCGGCCCGGGACTTTCGGCCGGTCAACATACCCGTCGGCGCCGCGCACCGTCTGAATGACGAACCGCAGATAGGTGTAGTCGTCGTCCAGAGCGATCAGGCCATTGGCGAAGGCATTGGCCAGGGAGAGAAAGAGCGCGCTCGGCAGCATGTCGGCCGGCGCCAGGTCTAAGTCCGCGTCCAGCAAGAGATCGGCCGTCAACACGAGCAACAGCACATTGACGATCAGCGTGGTCGCCCCGACGGTGAAGACGATCAGCGGCGCGCGCAACCACAGCAACACCGGCAAGATAGCGAAGTTAGCCGCCGCGATGACGAAAGCCGCGATCAGGCCACGCACGACCAGCCCAGCGGAGAGTGGTGCGAACGAGAGGCGCGGCATGATGAGCGCGAGCAGGGCGAGGATGACGACCTCGGCGACGAAGAACCATCCAAAGCTGATCACCAACCTTCGGAAGTCTCGGAACAGGCGCTTTCGCTCGATGGACGTTCTGCGCATAGGATTGCGGGTCGAAATGCTCGCCGCGTGGGAAGAGAATATCACGCCCACCACGCTGCGCCGTTCATCGGTTCGGCGCAAGTTGACATCCAGGCCAATTGCGTCCACGATACGAGAGCAATCGTCGCGGAAGTGAGGAGCGCCCTATGTCCAAACCGATCACCGTCTTGTGCCTCAGCAGTGCCGTCAAAGGCCAGCGCCTCGTCCAGGAACTCAAGCGGCTGGGATGCCGCGTGTTCCTGTTGACCGAGGAGCGCTGGCGCGATGACGAGTGGCCGTACGAAGCGCTCGAGGGCATCCACTACATGCACAGCCTGGCCAATCGCCAACACGTCATCAACGCGGCCAGCTACATGGCGCGCGGCCTGCAGTTCGACCTGATCATCCCGCTGGACGAATACGAGGTGCAGACGGCCGGCGCCTTGCGTGAACACTTCGTCATGCCCGGCATGACCGCTTCGGAGGCGCAGCCGTTCAACGACAAGCTGGCGATGCGCGTTCGGGCGAAGGCCGCCGGCATACCGGTGCCCGAGTTCACGCCGGTGTTCAACTACGACGTCTTGCGGGCGTGGATGGCGCGCGTGCCGCCGCCGTGGCTGCTCAAGCCGCGCCACGAGGCCGGCGCGATGGGCATCAAGCGCTGCGAGGACGCCGAACAGGTCTGGCGCTGGCTCGATCAGCTCGGCGATGAACAGTCGCGCCGGCTGCTCGAGCAGTTCGTGCCCAGCGACGTGTTTCACGTGGACGCCCTGGTCTGGCAAGGCAAGGTCGTGTTCACCCTTGCCAGCGCCTACGGCAAGCCGCCGCTCAGCGTGTCGCACGGCGGCGGCGTGTTCACCACGCGCACGCTGCCGGCGGAGAGCGATGAGGCGCAGGTATTGACAACGCTCAACGCACAGGTGATCGACGCGCTGGCGCCGCGTGGCTTCAGCGGCGCGGTGCACGCCGAGTACCTGCGCACGTGCGAGGACCGCCGATGGCTCTTCCTGGAGATCGCTGCGCGCGTGGGTGGCGCGAACATTGCCGATATGATCGAGCACGCGGCCGGCGTCAACCCATGGGTCGAATGGGCGCGCATGGAAGTTGCCCATTTCCGCGGCGAGGATTACACGCTGCCCGCCGTGCGTCGCCATTATGCGGGCATTCTCATCTGCCTGGCACGCCAGGAGCACCCCGACCTATCCGGCTACGATGATCCGGAAGTGGTCTGGCGGTTGAAGAAACGACACCACGCAGGGTTGATCGTGGTTTCACCCGATGCTGCGCGCGTGCAGGCACTCCTTGACAGCTACGCCCGGCGCTTCGCCGAAGACTTCCTCGCCCGTGCCGAGCCGTGGGAGACGGGCAGAGCGCCGGGCTAAACCCCCGGCGCTGAAAATACGGGCAAGCCGCGAGCGTCGGGCAAATGTCGCGTCGCCCGCCTCGTTCAGCCCCGGCGTTTACGCCGGGGCGGGTCTCTCGGCGCCGAGCGCACGAGACGTCGCAAGCGTTCGTGCGTCGCATCGCCCGCCTCGTTCAGCCCTGGCGTTTACGCCGGGGCGGGTCGGCGCACACCGCCGCGCCGGGCTGAACCCCGGCGCTGAAAGAACGAGCGAGACACCGTGCCGAGCCACCTCTCGGCGCCGAGCGCACGAGACGTCGCAAGCGTTCGTGCGTCGCATCGCCCGCCTCGCTCAGCCCCGGCGTTTACGCCGGGGCGGGTCGGCGCATACCGTCGCTGGTCGAGCAAACGCTGCAGTGGGTCTATCGCGATGACTCGCCACGACCATATGTAACCTCAAGCGCCGGCAATATCGTGCCGTCACGGTGATGTTCACGCTGGTGCTTGACATACCGCACCACAAAGCCAAGCTGTTTGCCACCGAAGGACAAGACGCCGTACTCAGCTTGCCATGCAAAGGGCACATCCAATGCATGATTCACAAAGTGTGAGCTGCTGCCTTTGACGCGATTGATGAATTCGGACAACGAAACCGCCGGTGGCACGGAGGCGACCAAGTGAACATGATCCTCGATGCCTCCAACCGCATGAACCAGCGCGCCAACTTCTTCGGCTTTGGCCACGATGACGTTGTAGAGCGATGCTTCAATCGCCTCCGTGATGAGCGGTTGACGCAGCTTGGTGCTCCATACGAAGTGGTAGAACAATCGCCAGTGGGCCATGTTTTGGACAAGCGAGATGAGCATACCGGCGTTCAACTTTGCCGGCAAGCTGCGCCGGGCCGGGCCGAACCCCGGCGCTGAGAGTGCAGGCACGTCGCAAGCGTTCATGCGTCGCATCGCCCGCCTCGTTCAGTCCCGGCGTTTACGCCGGGGCGGGTCGGCGCACACCACCGCGCCGGGCCGAACCCCGGCGCTGAGAGTGCAGGCACGTCGCAAGCGTTCATGCGTCGCATCGCCCATCTCACTCAGCCCTGGCGTTTACGCCGGGGCGGGTCGGCGCATACCGCCGCGCCGGGCTAAACCCCGGCGCTGAGAGTGCAGGCACGTCGCAAGCGTTCATGCGTCGCATCGCCCGCCTCGTTCAGCCCTGGCGTTTACGCCGGGGCGGGTCGGCGCATACCACCGCGCCGGGCTGAACCCCGGCGCTGAGAGTGCAGGCACGTCGCAAGCGTTCGTGCGTCGCATCGCCCGCCTCGTTCAGCCCCGGCGTTTACGCCGGGGCGGGTCGGCGCACGCTAGCGCGCCAAGTCGGGTCTCGACCAGGTAGCATAGCGGGCACGAATGGACATCGCCATCATCGGCGCGGGGGCGACCGGCCTGGCCGCTGCGCACGACCTATTGAAGGCCGGATGCCGCGTCACGATCTTCGAAGCCAACGACAAGCCCGGCGGCCTGGCAGCCGGCTTCAAGATGCCGAACTGGGATTGGTCGCTGGAGAAGTTCTATCACCACTGGTTCGAGTCTGACGCCGACGTGCTCAGGCTGGCTGACGAGATCGGCATGCGCGACCATGTGATCTTCAAGCGGCCGGTCACGGTTTCCTACTGGAACGGCCGTTTCTATCCGCTCGACTCGCCGGCGGCTGCGCTGAAGTTCCCCGGCCTATCGTTCGCCGCAAAGATCCCCTTCGGACTGGCCACGATCTATTTGAAGTATCTCACCTCAAACTGGCGCGCCCTGGAGCGCTACACCGCGCATGAATGGGCGTCGCGGTGGATGGGCCGGCAAGCCTACGAAGTCATCTGGCAGCCGCTGCTGGAGGGCAAGTTCGGCGACCTATATCAACAAGTGAACATGGCCTGGCTGTGGGCGCGCATCAAGGCGCGCAGCCCTCGGCTCGGCACCTTCACCGGCGGCTTCCAAGCCTTCTTCGACGCATTGGCCGCGCGCGTGCAGGGCCTCGGCGGCGTCATTCACTACTCCACGCGTGTTGAAGAATTGAGAATTGAAAATGCAGAATTGAGAAAGTGGATCGTGCGCACCCAATCCCCAATCTCCAATCTCCACTCCAATCTCCACGCATTCGATGCTGTATTGAGCACGACGTCGCCGCGCCTGATGGCCAAGCTCGCGCCGCAGTTGCCGCCGGACTATCTGGGCGCGCTCAATGCGTTGCAGTCGCTCGGCGCCGTCGTCGTGATCTTCGCGCTCGACCGGCAGCTCGACCGGCAAGGCTACTATTGGCACAACCTGCCGAAGAGCGCCGGCTTTCCCTATCTGGCCATGTGCGAGCACACCAACTTCGTCGCAGCCAAGCACTTCGGCGGACAACACCTGATCTATTGTGGCGACTATCTGCCGACCTCTCATCCCTACTTCTCCATGACGGAAGACGAACTGCGCCACACCTTCCTGCCCTCGCTGGCGCGCTTCAACCCGCAGTTCGACCCATCGTGGATACAGGACGCTTGGGTCTTTCGCGAGCCATACGCGCAACCGGTGCCGTTCGTCAACCACTCGCGTCACATCCCGCCCGTGAAGACACCGCTGCCAGGCTTGCTCTTCGCCAGCATGAGCCAGGTATATCCGTGGGATCGCGGCACGAACTACGCCATCAAGCTCGGGCGCGAGACGGCGGCAGCTATACTCTCCACAGTAAGCGATGGGTGAGTCGAACGCCGGCGCGCCGCGTGTGCGCGTGCAGGATGAACTGGGCCGCGTGGTGAACGTCTTTCTGCTGCCGCCGGACGGCGAAGGGCTGACCGTCGGTCGTGCCCTGCATAGCGACGTTGCGCTCCCATCGAAAGCGATCTCCCCGCTGCACCTGCGCATCCGCTGGGACAGCGCATCCGGCCGCGTCACGGTCACCGACCTGGGCTCGACCACCGGCACTTACCTGGACGAGCGCAGGTTGCCCCCGGAGTCGCCCTCCCCGTGGGAGAGCGTCCAGCGCCTTCGGGTCGGTAGCTACACGTTCAAACTCATCATGCCCGCGTCGGCTTCCAACACGCTATCCGGTCCCGTGCAACCCGCCAAGGCAGCCGATCCACTCCCTGCGCCGACATCGCCGCCTCAGCGGCGCTATGGGCCCGCCATCTTAGTCGGCGCGTTTGCGCTCGCGGCGCTGGCATTGGCCATCTACGGCGTCCTATCGCAGCCGGCGGAGATTCGCAGCCTGGCGCTGGTCACCGGCGAGGCAGGCCCGACGGTGCGCTTCGAAGTCGGCAATGCGCAGCGCGTCGAACTGCTGGTGGACGGCCGGCCTGCCGACCCATTGCGGCTGACGTTCGACCCGCGCACCGGTGCAGGCGCATACACGATTGCCCAGGGCGAGGAAGACCTCACGCTCGTCGCCTACAACCGATTGGGCCGGCAGACGACCGCCCGGCTGATCTACCCCTCTCCCACCGAGACGCCGCGCCCCACCTTCACCCCGCCGCCTGCCGAAGTTGGCCTGGCCGTGTTCGCGTTCAACGGCGTGAACAAGGTCAACGACCTGAGTGACATCCTCCTGAACAAAGGCGAACCGTTGCTGATCGAATGGGACGCCGTGAACGCCGAGCGCGTGGAGCTGCAGCCGGCCGGCACGTTCAGGCCGCGGGACGCCGTGCGCGTCGCGCCGAACGAGACCACGGTCTACACGCTGATTGCCCGTAATTCGTTCGGAGAGGTGCACCGCTCGGTCAAGGTGGTCGTGGTGGATGTCCAAGCGACGGCCGCCGCGAACGCGACCGCGTCGGCCATCGCCCAGGCCACACGCGACGCCGAAGCTGCTGCCCAGGCGCAGATCGCAGCGACGGCGACGGCTGCCTCGCAGGCCACGGCGACCGCCATCGCCGACGCGTTCGTGCGCGCCCAGGAGGCAGCTGCAGCCAAAGCCACCCAGGACGCCCTGGCCATCCTCAGCGCGACGGGCACCGCCATCGCGCGCGGGACGACCCAGGCCCAGGGCACGGTGAGCGCGCAGGCCACGGCGAGCGCGCAGCAGA
Organism: Candidatus Roseilinea sp.; assembly: GCA_025998955.1. Classification (NCBI taxonomy): domain Bacteria; kingdom Bacillati; phylum Chloroflexota; class Candidatus Thermofontia; genus Candidatus Roseilinea; species Candidatus Roseilinea sp. Next base: position 153,370 of record AP024676.1, on the reverse strand, counting down.
TGGCGGGAGCAACCGCGACCGCCGTCGTGCAGGCGACGGCACAGGCGATGGAAGCGCGCTACGGCCAATACAGCGGCGTTTGGGTGAACGACGACCCGGCGACCGACGGCGTCACGCGGCTGGTCATCGGCAACGACGGCCCGATTATCACCGTTCAGGCGTTCGTCCGTTGTCGGCCGCGCGATTGCGATTGGGGCGTCCGCAGCCGGCCGTTCACCGGCGAGCCCCACACCGTCGCCTTCGAGTTCGGCGACGGCGTCACCCGCCGGCTCACCTTCGCGCGCGTCGGCGACAAGCTACGCGTCACCGACGCCGACTCGCGCGGCCCGATCCGCACCTACAGCTTCTCCTCGGCCAGGCCCTGACCGGGCGCGCCTCATCCTGCTTTGCTGCGCGAGTGCACGTCTGATGCACTTTTCTGCCTACACTGCGACTATTAGACAAACCGTGTAGGTCCGTCTTGGCAGCGCCGAGCGATCGCGCTGCACAGCGCCGCAATGCAGGAGGGTGGAGAAGATGTCGCAGCGTCAACAGTTGGCGCGCATCCTGGAGATTGACCGGCAGGTGCGCGCCGGCAAATACCCGAACGCGGATAGCTTGGCAAAAGAACTGGGGGTGAGCCGACGGGTGATCTTCAACGACCGCGCCTACATGATCGAGCAACTGCGCGCGCCCCTGGCCACCGACCGGCAGCGCGGCGGGTGGTATTACACAGAGCCGGCCTATGCCTTGCCCAACGTGATGGCCACCCAGGGAGAGCTGCTGGCGTTTTTCCTCAGCGTGGAGTTAGCCCAGCGTTACATCGGCACCGACTTTCAGCAACCGCTGCACTCGGCTATTCAGAAGTTGTCGCAAACCCTCAAGGGCGACATCACGATTGACCTAGAGACGTTGCACATGCACTACACGTTCGTGCCGCCGCCGTTGATGGAGACGAACATGCAAACGTTGATGATGATCCACCGCGCCATCCGGGAGCAACGGCTGCTTTTCATCGGCTACTTCGCCAACACCACCGGCCAGCGCACCGAGCGCACCGTCGAGCCCTACCACCTGAACAACACCAAAGGCGACTGGTATCTGCTGGCCTACGACGTGGGCAAGGCGGCCAAGCGCACCTTTCACGTCGGGCGCATCCAGTCCTGCCGCATGCTGCCGGACAAGTTCGTGCGGCGCGACTCGATCTCCATCTCGGATTGGCTCAGGTCTTCCTTCGGCGCTGAAGGGGGCGATGAGCCGGTCGAGGTCGTGATCCGTTTCGACAAGTATCAGGCGCCGTGGATCCGCGAGCGCAAATGGCATGACACGGCCCGGCTGGAGCCGCGCGACGACGGCGGCGTGACGCTGCGGCTGTGGACGAGTGGGCTGGGCGAGATACAGCGCTGGGTGATGCAGTACGGCAGCCACGCGCAGGTGCTCGCGCCCGAATCGCTGCGGCGGGCCGTGGCCGAGGAGGTGCGAAAAATGGCCGCTGTATACGACGCAGAGTGAACGTTGGGTGCACCAAGGAGGGGTAAAACTCCTCGCAAACCTTTGTCAATCAAATATAGAAGGAGGGCTTTCAGATGAACTCGCTCACGCTCGACAGATTGAAAGAGATCGTCTCAGGGAATGCCGCTGCCCTGCGGCGCGTGGTGGAGTTGCAACCGGCCGGCGGGCCAGGAGCGAAGGTATTTCCGCCTACCTATGAAGGTGGCAAGTACGCCACCGAAAAGCGCCGCATCAAAGGCGAGACCGTGGATTGCGTCCTGCTCGATTCGGTTCAATCACAGGCGAATCGAATGGAGCTGGCGCTGCAGGAAGCCGTAGAAGAAAAGCGCATCTCCCTGCCGGTCATCACTGTGGATTTCTCCGGCACGGAGGCCTCGTTCATCGGCAGGGTCACAAGTCTTGAGGCTCCACACCGCATCGCCGATGCGATCTTGCGCGACAGCGAGTGGAATGATGGCACGGGAACGAAGCTGCCGTTTCGCAAAACGCCTGCGGGGGCGGCGTTGGACGCCGCGAGCCTGCAAAATGCCACGGCCCTGTTTGAGTATTGCCCGACCGCGCTGGTGTTTGGGATGTGGGACTCAACCGGCGCACGCGGCGGTCTGGGTGTGAAGTTCCCGCGCGCCATTGTCTCGGAAATCATCGGCATTGGCGCGGTGCCCGGCCAGCGCACCGGCGGTCGGCTGGATCCACTGCAAATTGCTTTGAAGGCGGGGCCCGTTTATGAGACCGAAGACGGCGACTGGACGCTTGACCAGGCTAGAGCGAAACGCGAGAAGGACAAGAGCGGCAACGAAAAACTCGTTCTCTATGGAAACAAGGGCAGGCCCTCTGAGATTAATCACGGCAACGTAACGCCGTCTCTGGTGGTTCAGAAGGACAAGAACGGCAATCCGCTTGATAAGAGTGGCGCCCCTACCAAACGTGCCGATGAATGGATCCCTATCGGTGGCTTCACCATTGACCGCGCCGAGCAAATCACCGTGATTTCGCTTCCGACCCTGCGGCGTCTACGCTTCCCGGTAAATGGCAATAACGATGCGGATGCCGCCGCGCGCGTGGCGCTCACGGCGTTGGCATTGTGCGCGGCAACGTTAAGCGGCGAGAAAGGCTACAACCTGCGCTCGCAATGCGATCTGTATATTCCCTCGGGCGTGCCGGAATGGGAAATTCTGGGCCGAAATGAGACCTTTGTTTTGAGCGCCGATGATGCGGTGAAGCTTTTCAATCAGGCTGTCGAAGACGCGAAGAACGCCGGCTTGCCCTGGAACTCGGCTGGCATGAAGTTGACTCCGCGAGCCGATCTGGTTGAAATGGTTTTACGCAGTCGTGCGGTCGGTGTTGAGGAGCAGGATGAGGAGGAAGCCTGATGTTCTCCATCGCTATACGCTATTTATGCGGCTGGGCCTCTGCCGCCTCCCACAAGAAGGAGGAGCCTGAATGGCCGCCGCATCCCGACCGCGTGTTCATGGCACTGGTTGCCACCTGGGCCGAAACGGAAGCGAATGAAGCCGAACGGCGAAGCTTGTTGTTCTTGCAGCAACTGCCTGAACCATATCTGAGCGTGTCGCCGGACTTCGAGCTGCACGCCGCTATCTCCGTCTTTCAACGCAACAGCGACGTGGAGGAACGCGTGCCCGTGCCTGTGTACGTACCGACACCTATCAGTGATGATGAGCTTCGTAAAGGGCGAAAGAGCAAAGACCTGCTCAAAGTGTTGCCGTCTGAGCGCAAACGCGATAAACGCCACTTCCCCGCCGTCATCCCCGAAAGCGACACGGTGTACCTCATCTGGCCGGACGTGGAACTGCCCGCCGAGCACCGCGCCGCGCTGGAGCGGCTGTGCGCTAAGGTGGGCTATCTGGGCGATACGTCCTCGCTGGTGCAGATGTGGGTGGAGGATAACCCGCCACCGCCCACGCTGGTCCCGACCGACGAGCGCCACTACTCCTGCCGCCTGCGCGTGTTCCGCACGCTTGACGAGCTGAAAGCGGATTATGAGCGCGATCAGGAAGCCGGCGAGTATCGCCCGCGCACGTTCAAGTGGGGCTACTACCGAGAACCGGAAGAGGAGAAGGCACCCACACCTTCTTCGCACTTCGCCGAACTGCTGATACTTCGCCGCACCGCCGGCCCGACGCTGGACATCACCGATGCGCTCTGGCTGGCGAAAACCCTGCGCGACGCCGCCCTCAGCCTTTGGGAACAGCGCATCGGGCCGCCCGTCCCCGAATGGCTCAGCGGCCACACCCCCGCTGGTGAGCGCAGCCGGCGCGAGAACGGCCATCTGGCCTTTGTGGCTTTGCCGAATGTGGGCCACGAACACGCCGACGGTGAACTGAAAGGCGTGGCGCTGGCCGTGCCGCAGGACGTGACCAAAGATGAGCAGACTTTGCTGCTGGACGCGCTCTTTCCGTGGAATAAGCAGACCGGCGAAGCCCGGCCGCTGGAACTGACTCTGGGCCGCCTCGGGGTGTGGCGGCTCGAACAGGAAACCCGCTCTTTCCCGCGCATGATCACGCTGCGCAAGCCCGTGTGGCTTGGCCCTGCCGAGCGCTGGGCCACCGTCACGCCGATTGTGCTCGACCGCTACCCGAAGAAGGACGAAAGGGAAGCGGAAGAGATGGTCGTAGCGGCCTGCGAGCGCATCGGCCTGCCGCGCCCGCGCGAGGTTGTGCTGATGCCCGGCTCGCTGTTTATCGGCGCTCCGCCGGCCAACCGCTTCCCGCCTCTGCCCAAGAAGTTCGGCAAGACCGTTGATCAACACACCCACGCCCTGCTGATCTTTGACCAACCGGTGCGCGGGCCGATTCTGCTCGGCGCAGGCCGTTATCGCGGTTACGGCCTGTGTCGCCCCTGGCGTTCGGGAGGTGAGCAATGACAAATCTGACTTCTGAACGCTTTGAAGCGTTCTTTACCGAATTGCACGGGTACTCACCGTTTCCGTGGCAGAAGCGTCTGGCTGCGAAAGTGCTGGCGGAGGAATGGCCGAAAACGGTCAAACTGCCCACTGCCAGCGGCAAGACAGCGCTGATCGATGTGTGGGTGTATGCGCTGGCGGCGCAGGCCGCTTTGCCCGCCGCTCAGCGCACTACTCCGCGCCGCATGGCCTTCGTGGTGGATCGGCGCGTGATCGTGGACGAGGCGCACAAGCGGGCCGAGAAAATCGCCAGGCAACTGGCCGAAGCAAAGAACGGCATTCTGAACGAAGTGGCGGCCGCCCTACGCGCACTGGCCTGGCCGGACTCGACCGTTCCCCTGCAATGCTTCCAACTACGCGGCGGCATGTACCGCGACGACGACTGGGCGCGCACGCCCACGCAACCCACGCTCATCACCAGCACCGTTGACCAGATCGGCTCGCGCCTGCTCTTCCGCAGTTATGGCTTTGTCAAAGGCTTCACCTACCCCATCCACGCCGGGTTGACGGCATTCGATATGCTTATCGTGCTGGACGAGGCCCACTGCTCTCATCCGTTCTATCAGACTGCTTCTGCGATAGAACGCTACCGCGCGTGGGCGAAAGTAACCCTGCCCGGCCCATTCCGCTTCGTCACCATGACGGCCACCCCACCCACCGACGCCGGCCGGACTTTTGAGCTAGACGATGAGGACAAAAAGCATGATGTGCTTTCAAGCCGCCTGAATGCTTCCAAGCCTACCCTGCTCCTCGAGCCGGTGGGCAACCCTGAAGATGACGACTCGCAGCTACGCAAGACGCTGGTGAACGCGCTGGTGGAACAGGCGGAGCGATTGGCCAACAATGGACTGAAGGCTATCGGTGTCATGGTCAACCGCGTGGCGACGGCCAAAGACGTTCATGCCGCGCTGGAAGCCAAAGGCCATAAGTCGCTCCTGCTCATTGGCCGGATGCGGCCCTTTGACCGCGACCTCGTTCAGCGGGGAGCCGATTTCGAGCAATTGCTGGCCGATAAGAGCGAAACGCGCCAGCTCGAAGCGCCGATGTTCGTGGTATCCACGCAAACCCTCGAAGTGGGCGCAAATCTGGACTTCGACGGGCTGGTGAGCGAGTGCGCCAGCCTGGATGCCCTGCGTCAGCGATTCGGCCGCCTGAATCGCATGGGGCGCGAGATTCAGGCTGAAGGCGTGATCGTGATTCAAGCCAACCAGGCCAAAGACTCCAAATCCGACCCAGTCTATGGCGCAGCATTGGCCAACACCTGGAAATGGCTGAATGACCTGCCTGGGATGGCTGAAAAGTCAACCGGCGGCAAACGTGGCAAAAAGTCAAAAGCGGCCAAAGGTGAGAAGCGCATAGATTTGGGCATTACCGCACTCCAGCCGCACCTCGACGAGCTGGACAATAAACCGGAGAAGCTCAGCTCCCTTTTGCAGGACTCGCTCAACGCGCCGGTGATGCTCCCCGCCCACATTGACGCCTGGGCGCAGACCTCGCCCATGCCGCTGCCCACGCCCGATGTGTCCATCTTCCTGCACGGCCCGCAGCGCGGCCAGCCCGAAGTGCAACTGGTGTGGCGCGCCGACCTGCCGGACTTGACCAAGGAGAACGAAGACCTGTGCATTGATACGGTCGCCCTCTGCCCGCCGACCTCGGTGGAGGCCCTGCAAGCGCCGCTGTATCTGGTGAAGCGCTGGCTGCGTCAAAAAGATCGCGCCGCCGATGACCGTCTGGCCGACGTGGAAAGCGCACAGCTGGTTGGCGATCGCGACTCGAACATGCAGGGCCGCTCCGTGCTGCTCTGGCGCGGCCCGAAGAAGAAAAAGAAGCGAGGCCGCGCACAACAGGGCGGCGAGGATGAGAAGGAGAGCCGCGTCACCGACAACCCAGATGACATCCTGCCCGGCGACACGGTGATTGTTCCGGCCTGCTACGGCGGCTGGGAGATCTTCGGCCACGTGCTCAACCCGGAGCAGCTCGACATCGCCGAGGCTGCGCGCTTTCAGGCCCGCCGCCAATTGGTCTTCCGGCTACATCCAAGCCTGCTGGCCTATCTGCCCGATGGCCAGGCGAAGCGCACTCTCCTCGAGGCCGCCAACGCCGAAGACCAGCCTGACCTTGAAGAAGTCAGAATGGCCTTTGAAGAACTGGCGCAATCCGGGCCGGAGCATCTGCGTGAACTGTTCAAGGCGCTGGCAGCCGCAAACCTGAAAGCAGAAGAATATCCGGCTTACCGTGATCAACCTCCTCTGGGCTGGGTCATTACCGGGAAACTGCCCGACGCCAAAGCGGAAGCAGACGTCGAACCGACTCCAGCGGAGGAGGATGATGAGCTCTCGCTCAAAGGGCGTGTGACACTGAAGCAGCACGTTGACGGGGTGACGAACCTCGCCGTGCGCTTTGCCGAGCAGTGCGGCCTGCCGCCCAAATTGGTGAACGATTTTCGGCTGGCCGGCCAATTCCACGATGCAGGCAAGGCCGATCCGCGCTTTCAGGCCTGGCTGTACGGCTGCATGAACGGCCGCTACGTGCGCGGGCGCAACGAGCTCATCGCCAAGTCCGAAGCCAGAAGTGAAGCCCGTAAGTGGGAGGCCAAAGCCGAGAGCGGCTATCCTGACGGCGCGCGCCACGAACTGCTCTCGGTCAGCCTGATTCAAAACAACGAACACCTGAAAGCGCAGGCGCACGATTGGGACCTGGTGCTCCACCTCATCGCCAGCCATCACGGGCGCTGCCGCCCCTTTGCGCCGGTGGTGGACGACCCCAAGCCGGAGACGGTGGAAGTGGAGCTCTACGACCACAAACTCACCGGCAACACATGCACCGGGCTCGAACGGCTGGACAGCGGCGTGGCCGAGCGCTTCTGGAAACTGACCCGTAGATACGGCTGGTGGGGGCTGGCTTATCTGGAAGCCATCTTCCGGCTGGCCGACCACCGCCAGAGCCAAAAGGATATGGGTAAGTGAACTATGGCAACAGTTGAACTCACCCTCACCGGCCCCGATGGGGCCAACCCGCTGGGCTTTCTGTGCGCGCTGGGCATCCTGCGCACGTTGAGCAATGCCTGGCCCGACTCCGAAGTGAAAATGAAGTGGCAACAAATCGGCGCGCCCTGGCGGCCCGTTCTGCGCGCCAGCCATGCCAATTTGGATGACAAGGAGGAGGCCGGCCAAAAGGCGGTGATCGTCAATGCCATCTTCGAGGAGTTGAAAAGGATGGAAAAGCATCCGGCTCAGCGTTGGAATGACACGCACGATATCTCGCCCGAAGACTACCGCGAGTACGCGTCCGAGGCGAGAGACCTTTTCTTCCGCGCAAGCAATGCCGATCATCGGCCAGCGGAGTGGGCAGCAGCATCGGCATGTGATGTAGTCACCGATGGCGAACATGTTGAGGATACAGCTTTCCGAACGATGAGCGGCCAGGGCCACCAGCACTTTCTTAAGCAGATACGCTCTCTACAGGAAAGGTTGGAGAAGAAACACATTGACGAGGCGCTCTTTGGTTGGCAGTATCAGGACGAGAAGCTCAATTTACGCTTCGATCCAAGCGAGGACCGTCGTCATGCCTTACGCTGGAAAAGCCCTGACAAAGACCCCATCAAGACAGTTTGGGGCGCCAATCGTTTGGCAGCAGAAGGGTTGCCTCTGTGCCCCGTCTTTCCGGCAGGAACCAAACTGAAGACGACGGGCTTTCGCGGTTCCGGCAAAGACGATACTTTCTGGACATGGCCGCTGTGGAGTGGCTTCCTGAATGTATCGGTTGTGCGTTCCATCCTTGCTTTGTCAACTCTGCAAGCGGAACAACCATCACGCACCGATTTGTCGCCGCTTGGGATCGTAGAGGTGTACCGTGCGCAACGGATTAATGTCGGCAGGTATCGCGCGTTTGCGCCGGCGCGAGCAGTTTAGCGTCGCCCTCGGCTACGCCTGCCACTTCGGCCTCGGCCTGTTCGTGCCCGCCGACGACCGACCCTGACCCATGCCCGACGTCGCGCTCTCGCCCGTCCCCGATGCTGTGCCGGCCCGCATGGTCAACGAATACGCCTATTGCCCGCGCCTGGCCTACCTCGAATGGGTACAGGGCGACTGGGCCGACAACGCCGACACCGCCGAAGGCCGTTACAAGCACCGCGCCGTGGATCAGCCCGGCGGCGCGCTCCCTGCCCCCGACGACGACGGCGGCACTCAAGGCGCGCCAGAGCGCATCCACGCCCGCTCGGTATGGCTGTCCGCCGAAGAAGAACATCTCACTGCGCGCATTGACCTGATCGAGGGCGAGGGCACGACCGTGACCCCCGTAGACTACAAGCGGGGCAGCGCGCCTGACCTGCCCGAAGGCGCCTGGGAGACCGACCGCGTGCAACTGTGCGCCCAGGGCCTCATCCTGCGCGCCAACGGCTATACCTGCGACGGCGGCGTGGTGTATTACGCCGAAACCAAAACCCGCGTACCGGTTCCCTTCGACGACGCCTTGATCGCCCGCACGCGCGCGCTGGTGCGCGGTCTGCGCGAGATGGCCGCCGCCGGCCGCATTCCGCCCCCGCTGGTGGATAGTCCCAAGTGCGTGCGCTGCTCGCTGGCGCCCATCTGCCTGCCCGACGAAGTCAACCTGCTCAACCCACCCCAGGCGCCCGCCGCTCCATCCACGCCCCGACGGCTGATGCCCGCCCGCGATGACGCCGCCCCGCTCTACGTGCAAGAACCCGGCGCGCGCGTGAGCAAGAGCGGCGAGCTATTCGAGGTTTGGCTGAAAGACGCTCGCCTGGCCGAAGCGCGCATCTTCGAGACTTCGCACATCGCCCTGTTCGGCAGTGCCCAAATTACCACGCCGGCGCTCGGCGAGGCGCTCGACCGTGGCATTGCCGTCGCCTTCTTCTCCATGGGCGGTTGGTTCAAGGGCATGGCCCATGGCCCGGTGCACAAAAACGTGGCCTTGCGCATGGCGCAATACCGCACCGCCCTCGACCCCGAGCGCAGCCTGGCGCTGGCGCGCAATTTCGTGAGCGCCAAAATCCGCAATTGCCGTACCCTGCTCATGCGCAACCACGCTGACCCGCCCAAAGAGGCGATCGCGTCGCTGTTGCAACTCAGCAAAGATGCACAGGCTACGCCCAGCCTGTCGTCGCTATTGGGCATCGAAGGCAACGCCGGCCGCGTTTACTTCGGCGCCTTCGCCGGTATGCTCAAGCCGCGCAGCGAGCCATCCGACGATGCCGCGTGGCGCTTCGACTTCGAGGGACGCAACCGGCGTCCACCGCGCGATCCGGTGAACGCTCTGCTCTCCTTCGCCTACAGCCTGCTGGTCAAAGAGCTGGCCGTGACAGCGCAGGTAATCGGCTTCGATCCTTATCTGGGCTTCTATCACCAGCCGCGCTATGGCCGGCCGTCGCTGGCGCTAGATGCGATGGAAGAATTCCGCCCCTTGGTAGCCGATTCGGTAGTGTTGACGGCGGTGAACACCGGTGTAATCACGCCAGGGGATTTCATGACCGGCGGACCGGCGGTGGCGCTTTCGCCGGCCGGCCGCAAAAAGTTCATCCAGGCTTTCGAAAACCGCCTGCAGAGCGAGATCACTCATCCCATCTTTGGCTATCGCGTCAGCTATCGGCGTGTGCTGGAGGTGCAATTACGCCTGTTAGGACGCGTCCTTAGCGGCGAGATCGCCGACTACCCAACCTTTACCACCCGCTGACCCACCGGAGGCAAATCATGCACGCCAACCGACACCAACCGACACTGCTGACACTCCCGACACCCTCCTATGCGGACGCTCTACATCGTCGCCTATGACATTGCCGACGACCGGCGCTGGCGCAAAGTCTTCAAACTGATGCGCGGGCATGGCGACCGGCTGCAGTATTCGGTGTTCCGCTGCGCGCTGTCCGATCGCGAGCGGGTGGAGCTGATGGAGAAATTGTCGCGGGTAATCAAGCATACCGAGGATCAGGTGCTGTTCTTTCCGCTTGGGCCGGTGGGCGGCGTGGATGAGCAGCACATCCATGCCGTCGGCCTGGCTTATTCGCCGGTGCGTCAGGGCGCGGTCGTCGCCTGATGCGAGCCGAACAACGCACCTTACCAATCGAATAGCTCGAATAACATCGCAAGCGGCGTTTTAGAGGGTGCGCCATGTCGCCGCGCCGGCCGCGAGCGGCGACATGGCGCCATGGGGCGGGGGGATCGCTCGCAAATAGCCGCTTCCATATCATGCGGCAAGCAGCATAGTGCAGCGAACCGGCGCAGGCGTCCAACGCGGGCATTCGGCAGCGGGCTGCTCGACCGATAGGGACAGCGCCCTTCGAAGCCGAGGGTGCGGCGCTGTTGTCCGCCGAGCAGCTCCCCACACACCCGGTCATTCCGTTCAGAATGCGCTGAACCTTCCCCACTTTAGGATAGTATGTCTCCACGCCTGAAAAGGTGTGGCCCCATTGAAGCTTATGACCGATTGCGTATTGCGTGTGTTCGTCGTTAGGTCTCCACGCCTGAAAAGGTGTGGCCCCATTGAAGCTACACACCGCACCACGTTTGTCAAGTGGCAAATTCCGTCTCCACGCCTGAAAAGGTGTGGCCCCATTGAAGCTGCGCGACTTTGAGGAGGTGGTTAGGTGTAGAGCGCGTCTCCACGCCTGAAAAGGTGTGGCCCCATTGAAGCGGCCCCCAACGTCAAAAAGCATCCGCGCAGGCCCGCAGGTCTCCACGCCTGAAAAGGTGTGGCCCCATTGAAGCTTCGCAATGCGTTGATTGCTAGTGCGTTGTCGCGTGTGTCTCCACGCCTGAAAAGGTGTGGCCCCATTGAAGCAGAGCCGACGCTGGAGACGGCGGCCAGTCGGCGACGCGTCTCCACGCCTGAAAAGGTGTGGCCCCATTGAAGCGCTCTTGCCACTTTCAACGCAGCTTCTTCTGGGAAGTCGTCTCCACGCCTGAAAAGGTGTGGCCCCATTGAAGCACGTAGAGGCCGTTAGGCAGGGCCTGCAGCGCGTTGTCTCCACGCCTGAAAAGGTGTGGCCCCATTGAAGCAACTTCCCGAAAGGCTTGGGAATACCGGAGTTTGGCGTCTCCACGCCTGAAAAGGTGTGGCCCCATTGAAGCATATGCTTCGTGTCTTCGTGTCATCGTGGTGAAGTCGTCTCCACGCCTGAAAAGGTGTGGCCCCATTGAAGCTCTTTGATTGAGCGATATGGTTTTGAGAGCAAAGACCCGTCTCCACGCCTGAAAAGGTGTGGCCCCATTGAAGCGGACTACCGGCAGCAATAAGTGCGGCACTTCTGTCAGTCTCCACGCCTGAAAAGGTGTGGCCCCATTGAAGCGGTCTCTTGCCACGCGACGCTGCGCTCCAAATCACGCGTCTCCACGCCTGAAAAGGTGTGGCCCCATTGAAGCGTCCGACGTCGTACAAACCGGTTCGTCCGACGTCGTGTCTCCACGCCCGCAAAGGCGTGGGTATAGCGCAGATTTGTAGGTGTCAGCCATCGCGCTGGGATGAATCCCAGCGCTGAGCATAGGGGCAAGCCGCACGCATCCCCGTCGGCTCAGCCCAGGCGTTCACGCCTGGGCGGGTCTTATCGAAAGTCAAGCCACACCGACAACCGATGAACAAATGTGCGGACCGGCATGGCTTTCATGCCGTCCACTTTGCCTCCCCGCGCAAAAAGTCACCCACTTTTCTGCGCTATACCCCAAAGGCGTGGCCCCTTTGAAGCCCAGCTGGGCGCAGGCCTTGCCCTTCGTCCGGCCGAGCCTCCACAGCCTCAGCAGTGTCGCCGGCGCCGTGGGCGTCGTCTTACAAGCGCACACCGTAGTTGACCTGATGCGCCGGGTTTCAGCTCGATGTCTTTGGGCCGAAAGGCCCCTTGGCCGGCGGGATCAACACGCCCACCGCCCATTCGTAGCCGTCAGGGTCGCGCACCCATACTTCGCGCCAGCCATGCCCCTTGTCGGTCGCGCCGGCGGCGATTTCGGCTCCTGCTTCGCGCGCCCGTCGCTCCACCCCATCCGGATCCATTCCCAGCACGCGAATCTGCAAGCCGAGGCCGCGCTTCGCGCCGGCGTTCAAGTCCGGCGCCCAGGGATGATCTTCATGCGTGTGATCGGCATGCAACATCACCTCGGCCGGCCCTACGCGCATTGCGCCGAAATCCACATCGTAGTAATGCACCTCGGCGTCGAAGACGGCCTGGTAGAACCGAACCGACCGCTCAACATCGCGGACGATCAGATTGAGCGATAGCGGTGGCAACAGCGCGCCATAGCGAAAGCCGGGCATCCATGGATCGCCTTGCCTGAGTTTTCGTCCCATTTGTCATCTCCTTCAAAAGCGCACAGCGATCACACGCACGCGAGCGACCCCTTCGACGCGATTGACACCAGCGACACCCATTACGCACATTCCAATGCCTTCATCGCCTCGTGCGTGGATAGGTAGATGCGCTCTTGGCCGAACTTGGAAACAAACCCTGCTTTGAGCAAATTGTCATGAATCGGGCCCTTGACCGCCGAGAGAACGAGCGTCACCCCCATGGCGCGCAGTTCGCTATCTACCGTCTCCAACGTGTTCAGCGCGCTGAGGTCAATACGATTGACGGCACTGCAATCCAAGACGATGTACTTCAATGCCGGGTTGTCCACGGCTACCCCGATTAACGTGTCCTCCAGCACCTTGGCCGTTGCGAAATACAAGCTCTCGTCAATGCGCAGCGCCGTCACGTGGGGACAGGTCTTCACCTTGTGGCGCTTGACGCTCTTGTAGGTCTCGGTGTCTTCGACGCGCCCGATGATCGCGACGTGCGGGCGCGAGGTCACCCAGAGATGCATGGCCAGCGACGACACCACGCCGATGAGCAGTCCGGCTTCGATGCTGATGAACAACACGCCGAATAAGGTGATGATCAAAGTGAGCCAATCGGCCTTGCTATAGCGCCAAGCCTGGCGCATGGTCTCGAAATCGGGCAAATTGAACACGGCAGCGACGATGGTGGCAGCCAAGATGGTCTCCGGCATGAAGTAGAACAGCGGCGTGAGGAAGACCAGCGTGACGGCGATGACGGTTGCAGCGAAGATCGAGGAGAGCTGCGTCGCCGCGCCCGAGGCGAAGTTCACTGCCGAGCGCGAGAACGAGCCGCTCACCGGCGAGCCGCCGGTGAATGATGCCGCGACGCCGGCCGCGCCAAGCGCGATCAGCTCTTGGTCGGCGTCCACCTTTTCGCGCCGCCGGCTGGCGAAGGACTTGGCAATCGAAACGCTCTCTACATAGCCGATGACCACCAACATGGCCAGCGCCGGCGCCATTGCCCCGATATTGGAAAGATCAAGCACAGGCAGCGTAAGGGGAGGCAGACCCACCGGCACATGGCCCACCGTCCGGAGCTGCGCGGTCTGGTCGAGCCGGAACAGCCATGTAATCAACGTGCCGAGGACGACGACAATGAAGCTACCCGAGCGCGCCACCTGGGCAGCGATGAATTCGGAAACGCCCAGGCGCATCAACACATGACCCAGTCGCCGGTGAAAGAAGAGGATCACGATGATCCCCACAACGCCCATGACGACCGAGACCACGTTGGCGTTCGGCAAAAGCGCGGCAGATTGGCGCAAGTCCGCGATGAGTGATGCCGAGCCGGGAAACTTGACGCCGAGCAGGTTCTTCACCTGGCTCAGCGCGATGACGATGGCCGCTGCATTGGTGAACCCCGAAAGCACAGGATGGCTGAGGAAGTTGACCACGAACCCCATCCGCAACAGCCCCAGCGCAATCTGCACTGCGCCGACGATGAAAGCCGCCAGCAGCGCGAGTTGCACCGCTGCTGCGCTTTGCGGCGTCGCAAGCTGGGCGATCATCGTGCCGGTCAACAGCGAAACGAGCGCAACCGGTCCGATGGACAAAACGCGGCTGGTCCCGAAGACGGCATACACCACCAACGGCACCAGCGTGGCATAGAGCCCGACCTGCGGCGGCAAGTTGGCCAACAAGGCATAGGCCATGCTCTGCGGTATGGCCATCACCCCTAGCACCATGCCGGCGGTGAAATCTCCTGGGAGGTATTGGCGCTTGTAGGCAGGCAGCCACTGCAGAATGGGCACATATTGGCGCAACCGCGTCCGGTGCGGCCTTTGCGCGTCAAGATGGGCTTCCAGCATGGAGCGTCGTCACGATGAATCGGCAATCACGGCGGTTGGCGCGCCATTACGATTCTTCAATCGGATTGATTTCGATGATGTGCTGCATGCCGTCGAGCAATGTGGCGCTGTTGGCCAAGCGCACCTGCCACGACGCCGCGTAGTCCGACCAGGGCGGCCATGTTTGCGCCACGCCGGCATAGGCCGCGCGCCAATCGGCGATCTCGGCATGCAGCATCCGGATCAAGTCGTCGAGCCGTCCGGCTTCGCCCGCGCTTAGAAAGAGCAGCTCGCCCAAGTCGAAGCGCGGCAAAAACGGCAGGCGAATGCCCAAGCCGTTGGCCAGATACCCCAGCCGCGCGCGCGAAAGAAACATGCCGCTGCGTTCGGCGATGAGCAGAAACCGGACGATGTCCTTCAGGCGGACTTCTTGTTCCTCGTCCTCGTCGGCAAGCGGGATGAAGCCGTTGGCCAGCCAATCGGACGAGAGGTGAGAGAGCGGCGGCAGGGTCACATCGAAGCGCGATTCATCCAACAGCCCGCGATCCACCGGCAAGCTCAATCGGAACAGCATGGCGCGGGTGCGCTCGGCCAAAGCCTTGTAGAAAGGATGCGCGCCCGGTTCGCGTTCGACGGCGATGCACAACGCCGGCGCCCAGCGCAGCAATTGGGTGTTGAACGGGATGCAAGGTGCATCGAGCGTGTGTGCGAGGAATTGTAGGCAGACGCCGATATGATCGGGCGCGCCGACTTCGCGCAGCGCGTCCGTGTCGAAGGCGTGTTGCGCGAACCACTCGTACATCTGCTCGGCTTCCGGCGTGTTGATTTCGCCCCAAGCGTCGGTGAAGCTCGTGCCGTAGGGATAGACGCTGTTCAGCAGCAGGTCAACATAGGCGATGGCGAGGTCTGCCGACTTGGCATCCGGTAAACCCAGCGCACGCTGCGCCTGCGTGACCGTCGCTGCATCCGGCTCGTGTAGCCACAGCTCGGCCAGCAGCGTCAACGTCTCTCGCGACGCACCCCACTCCCTGCTCACCGTTTCCCTCTCAACCCTCACTGCTCGCCCCTGAACCGCGGGTTGCGATAGGCTGACTTCTGCGGGCGGAACGGGCGCAACATCCAGTAGGGCCGGCGCAGCTCGTGCTTCTCCGTCGGCGGGCGGGTCATCGCCAGCCAGCGATGAAAGACCTCGTGCGCTTTGGCCGTGTCTACTTGAATATCGCCGTAGCGGTCGCCGGGCCGAGCCGGCGTCACGCGTACTTTTTGGTGCCAGCAGTGCGAGCCGCTGATCGGGTCGGGCTGCACAGGCATGGTGAGGTTTTGGTGCACGCCGGCGTCGTTCCACCACACGCGCTCGGT
This sequence comes from Candidatus Roseilinea sp., assembly GCA_025998955.1. NCBI lineage: Bacteria > Bacillati > Chloroflexota > Candidatus Thermofontia > Candidatus Roseilinea > Candidatus Roseilinea sp. The sequence continues at coordinate 137,488 of AP024676.1, read as the reverse complement.
GTCGGGATCGCTGGAGCGATAGGGGGTGACGCCCTTCACCTGGCGCAGTCGCCACTGGCTGCCGTTTTGGTTCAGCTCCACGACAGCCGAAGCGAATCGGCTGGTGCCTTCGCCGTCGGCCAAGCGCCAGCGCCCCAAGTGGTGCGAGCACGCGACCACGCCGGGATGGATGCCCTCGGTCGTCCATACCTTGTCCACGAAGTAGCCGATCTCGGTCTCGACGCGCACCAGATCGCCGTTCTTCAGGTTCAGTCGGGCTGCATCGCGCGGATTCATCCACAGCGGGTTGCTGTGCGAAATCTCCACCAGCCACTTGGCGTTGGCGCTGCGGGTGTGGATGAGCGTGGGCAGGCGATAGGTGCTGAGCAGGACGAATTCGCCGCGTTCTGTGTCGATCTTGCTGCGGTGCACGTGGCTATGGATGTAGGTGGGCAGCGCGTATTCCGGCCAGCCGTATTCCTCCAGCGTGCGCGAGTAAAACTCCAGCTTGCGCGACGGTGTAGGGAAGCCGTACTTCGGCTGGCCGTCCACGATCACACCGATGGCGCGCCCAAGCGCGCAAGTGACCGGCGCCGGGCGTGGGGTGATGTTGGGCGAAGGCGGCGCCGGGTCTTTGGTGTATACGATGCCGGTTTCTTCATCCACTTGGGCGTTGGCCAGCTCTGCCTGCGTGAGCGTGCGCTCGTATTCGGTCTCGGGGCCTTTGCGAATTTCGAACGCGCCGTATTTGCGCATGTATTGCAGCGGCGTCAGCCCTTCGGCCTTGGCGGCCTCCGGCAAGCCCGGCACGCTGTTCTCGAACATCCAACTGTAGTACTCGTCCACCGTGATGCGCTCGCCCGGGCGATACGGCGACTCGAAATACTTGCGCACGCCCAGCGATCCGTCCGGGTCAATCGCCCAGCTCAGATCAATCCAAAACTCGGTCTCTTCCCAGACTTGTCCGGGGTTGGCTTCGTAGGTGCGGTTGACCTTCTTGCCCATGCGCTCCATCGCCACGCGCTGCACCGGCTGGCGAAAGCCGATCCAGCGGCCGGCGTGTGTCTCCTGGCTCATGTTGTCGTGTCGCTCGGAGCCATGACCCATGGGCAGCACGTAGTCGGCCCACCAGGCCGTCTCGCTCCACGTCGGCGTGAGCGCGACGTGGCAGCCGATCTTGCTTTCATCGCGCAGCACTTCGATCCACGAAAAGCCATCAGGGTTGGTCCAGATCGGGTTATAGACGCGGGTAAAATACACCTCCAACCGGCCGCGTCCGTCCTTCAGCAAGTGCGGCAACAGGAAGCTCAGCTCGAAATAGGTGAGCGGATACTCGATCGGCCAGGTCAGCTCGTTCCAGCGATGGCCGTGATCGGCGAGATTGGCCATGCGCGGCGTCCACTTGTCCCATACATTGGCGCTGGTGCCGCCTGCATTGCCCACCGCTCCCATCAACACGTTCAAGAACCACAGACAGCGCGACACCTGCCAGCCGCCCAAGTTGCCCGCGGCCGCGCTGCGCCAGTTGTGGGTCGCCAGTTTGCCGCCGCATTCGGAGACGATCTGCGCCACCTGTTCGATGCGCCACGCATCCACGCCGCTTTCTTGGGCCGCGAACTCGAAGGTGTATTGGGCATATTCGTCTTTCAGCGCCCGCTCGAACGTCTCATAGGTGCAGGGCTTGTCGGGATGGCGCGCCCGCAGATAGTCCTCCCAGTTCACCCAACGCCGCACGAAGTCGCGGTTGTATTTGCCGGTGCGCACCACGTAGTGGGCGATGGCGAGCAGGATGGCCGGCTCGCTGCCGGGCCACGGCGAAATCCAAAGATCGGCCATCGAGGCGGTGTTGCTCAGGCGCGTGTCGAACACGATCAACTTGGCGCCGTTCATCTTGCCCTCGATGATGCGCTGGGCGTGAGGGTTGAAGTAGTGGCCGGTCTCCAGATGGCTGCTGATGAGCAGGATGACATTGGCGTTGGCGTGGTCGGGGCTGGGCCGGTCGTAGCCCATCCAGAAGGCGTAGCCCGCGCGCCCGCCCGACGAGCAGATGTTGGTGTGCGAGTTGTGGCCATCCACGCCCCAGCCGAACAGCACCCACTCCATGATGCCGTCGTGCCCCGGGCGGCCGACGTGATACATGATCTCGTTGTGGCGCCCTTCGAGCATGGCCTTGCGGATGCGCCCGCCGATGTCGTTCAGCGCTTCTTCCCACGAGACGCGCACCCATTTGCCCTCGCCGCGCGCGCCGGCGCGCTTGAGCGGATACAAGATGCGGTCGGGGTCATTGATCTGGTTGAGCGTGGCCGGCCCTTTGGCGCAATTGCGCCCGCGCGAGCCGGGGTGCAGCGGATTGCCCTCGAACTTGCGCACCTGCAGCGTCTTCTTGTCCACGTAGGCCAATAAGCCACAGGCCGACTCGCAGTTGAAGCACACCGTCGGCACGAGCATGTATTCGCGCGGCACTTTGCGCGGCCACGCCTTGGGGTCGTATTCCACCCAGTCGTCCCAGCGATCGGGCGGCGGATATTGCTGCATGCGGTCGCCGGTTTGGGCGTTGCGCTGCAGGGGGAGCGGAGTCACGGTGTTCATGTTCGGTCGGTCAGGTCAATCGGGTCAATCGGTCGGTCTGGTCGGTCAGGTCGGCTCAGTTGTTGGGAATTTCCTGCGGGGCCATGACGAACGCGTATTCGTAGCGATACAGCCCGAAGAGCGCGATCAGCCCGGCAATCGCCATCGCCACGGGAGACGCGGGCAGCACGAGCGCGATGAACAGCGGGATCACGCCACCCAACACGATCGCCATCCAGTAGTCTTTGGAATACTTTCCGCGCTTGATCAGATGCGCGGCAGCCGAGGCGACGGCACTGGCGTGGGGTGCGCCGAATTCGCCGAACACGATCATGAGGCCGTTGGCCAATACGCCGAGCCCGAAGATGGTCGCCAGCACGGTGCGCACCGATGCCTCGAGCGGGACGAACACGCCGGCGATGAGCAACGCCGCAGCACCGGCCATCACCGCCTGCACGAACAGATGCGGCGCCAGCAACGGGCTTTGCCACAGGTCGCGCCCTTCGGCCTGGGCGAACAGGAATGCGGTATAGACCGCGGCGAGCACCGCAAGCACGAACACCGGCGCCACCAGCGCGTTGGCCAAGCTCGATGTGCCTTGGACGAGGCCGAGTTGCTCGGCAGCGTGGCCCAAGAAATACAGCCCCAGCAGCACTGTGTAGGCGATCAGGATGAACGCGCCGCGCGTGAGCCAACTGCGCCATTGTGGGCGCTTGAGCATATACCAGAAGCGCATCGGCTGGTCGAGGTCGGCGATGAGCAGCAGGGTGGTGATGCCGATGAACAGCAATGCGATGAACGCGGCCACGCTGGTGAACAGGGGCACGCCGGGCAACAGGCCGAGCGCCGCGCCGCCGGCGCCGACCACGAACGCTCCGGCGCCGATCGCCTTGGTGACCAAGTAGGCCGGCACCGGCCAGTGCCAGGGGATGCGGTGCGGCACGTTGTAGGTCTCGCGTGGCGCTGCGGCGGTGTTCAACATCGCGCCGGCCATCTTGCCTTCGCCGATCTGGATCGGGCCGCGCCAATCGTCATGCCCGCCGGCGCCTGGCTGCGGCAAGCCGGCCCACAGCATGCCGTCATCTTGGCGCGCCAGCATCGGCGTGATGCTGGCTTCTTCGGCGTCAATGTAGAACAGCTTGGGCCGCGTGCCTTGCTCCGGCTTGCGCACGCGCACCTGCTGAGTGGCGATGGCGCGCGAAATCTCGCTTTGCGGGTCGTCCAAATCGCCGGCGAGGATGGCATGCTCCGGACAGACGATCACACAGGCCGGCTCCAGGCCGATCTCGGTGCGGTGCGCACAATAGTGGCACTTCGCGGCGGTGTGCGTCTCCGGGTCAATGTAGATGGCGTCGTAGGGGCACGCTTGCAAGCACGCCTTGCAGCCGATGCAGATCGAGTTATCGAACTCGACGATGCCGTCTTTGCGCTGGAACATCGCGCCGGTGGGGCAGATGTGCACGCAGGGCGGGTTGGCGCAGTGATTACAGCGCGTCACTTGAAAGTAGCGGCGCGTGTCGGGGAAGACGCCTTTCTCGACGTACTTCACCCACGTGCGGTTCACGCCGAGCGGTACTTCGTTCTCCTGCTTGCAGGCGGTCGAGCAAGCATGGCAGCCGATGCATTTGCGGTTATCAATTAAGAAGCCGTAGTTCATGGCGCGTCATCAAGTCACCAGGTCGTCAAGTTATCAAGTCACGAGGTCGTCAGGTCATACGATGGGAATATCGGCGACCGGGACGAAGCTGGGCACGCGGCGGTTGAAGTTCATGACGCTGATCGCGGCAGCCAGCGCACCGGCGATGTGGGTGAAGGCTACCGCGGCAGGGTTATCCGGTTGCGCAATCACAACCGGCGCGCCGGCATCGCCCCCTTCGCGCACGGCCGGATGCAACGGCGCTTCGCCAAGGCATGGAATGCCCAATTGCTCGGCCATCCGCCGGCCGCCACCGTGCGAAAACAAATCGTGGCGCTTGCCGCAGCAATCGCACACGAAGTAGCTCATGTTCTCGATCACGCCGAGCAGCGGCACGTTCATCTGCCGGAAGGCCGCCGTGCCCTTCTGCACATCGGCCAGCGCCACATCTTGCGGGGTGGTGACGATGACCGCACCGGTAATCGGCACGATTTGCGCGAGCGACAATTGCACGTCGCCGGTGCCCGGCGGCAAATCTACCAACAGATAGTCCAACTCGCCCCACGCCGTGTCCATGATGAGCTGTTCGAGCGCCTTGTGCAGCATCGGCCCGCGCCAGATGACCGGCTGATCGCTGCGAAGCAGAAAGCCCATGCTCATGATCCGTAAGCCGTAGCGCTCCGGCGGCAGCATGCGGCCCTGGCGAACACCCGGCCGGTCGTTATTCAACCCCAGCATGAGCGGGACGTTGGGACCGTAGATGTCGGCATCGAGCAAGCCCACGCGCGCGCCGCGCCGTGCCAGGGCAACCGCCAGGTTAACGGCACAAGTGGTCTTCCCCACCCCGCCCTTGCCCGAAGCCACGGCAACGAGGTTGCGGATGCCGAGCGCCGCCAGCCGGTCGTCGCGGGGCACGTCGGCGTCGAACGCTATCTCTACGTGCCGAACGCCGGGAAGCGCGCTCAGCGCCGTGCGGCAATCGCGCTCGATCTGGCTGCGCAGCGGACAAGCAGGCGTAGTCAGCCGGACGGTGAAGCGCACGTCGCCGCTCTCCACGCGCACATCGCGGATCATGCCCAACGACACCAGATCGCGCTGAAGCTCGGGATCGTTCACCGCGGACAACCGCTGCAGCACCTGCGCCGGAGAAAGTTTCATTGGCCAAAGGGTATCATAGAGCGAAAGGACGCGAAGTGGTATCGCCATCGAGCGATGACGGGATTAGCGATCGCTTATCGCGCCCTTCTCCTCGATCGCTTTCAGCGCCTCATCCATGCTGCGGTGGATGTGATCTCGGCCGATCAATTCGACGAATCCAGATTGCCCCAGACTCTCCAGCACCCACCGCTTGACGGATGCAAGGTGTAACTCCACACCTGCATCACGCAGCTCACCGTACAAAGCATGGAGCACCTCGATGGCGGTGGTGTCCACATTGTTGATCGGCGAGCAGTGCAATATCAGATGCCGCACTGCGGGGCGCGCAGCAACGATTTCCAACACGCGATCTTCGAGATAGTGCGCATTGGCGAAATACAGACTCTCGTCCATGCGCAGCGCCACGACCGAGTCGGACGTCTGTGTTTCGTAATGTTTTACGTTTCTAAAAATCTGTGTGCCCGGGATGCGGCCGATTTCAGCAATTTTCGGGCGGCTGCTGCGCCATAGGTAGAGCAGTAGCGATATCACTACGCCAGCGAGGATGCCGATTTCAATGTTGAACGCGATCGTGGTGGCAAACGTCGCCAGCCACGTCAAGAAATCACTGCGTTGGAGGTGATATAGCCGCTTGGCTTCGTGCAAGTCGAACAATCCGGCGACGGCCACTACCACAATCGAGGCCAACACCGATTGTGGAAGGTAGTAGAACAGCGGCGTGAGGAAGAGCAGCATCGCTGCCATCATAGTTGCCGTCGTCAACGACGCCAGACCGGTCATCGCGCCGGCTTCGTTGTTCACCACCGAGCGCGCCAACCCACCGGCAACCGGATAGGCCCCGGTCACGCTGGCCATCAGGTTCGCTGCGCCGAGACCGATCAACTCTTGATCGGGGTCAATCCGCTGGCGATGCTTGCTGGCCAGCGCTTTGGCAATCGAGATGGATTCCACCACGCCGATAAAGACGATGGTCAGCGCCGTGGGGAGCAGCAATTGGACATCGGTCAAAGATAATCTCGGCACCGTCAACGGCGGCAGGCCTGCAGGGATCTTCCCCACCGTCTTCACTCCTGCGACCACATCAAGCCGGAGCGCTGCCGTCAACACCGTCGCCATCACCAGCACCACAAGCAGCGATAGGCTGCTGATCAATGTGCGGAGCTTCGCCGATGCGCCCAGTTTCTTCAACAGCGACTTAAACGCGCTGCTCTTAAACAGGATCAAGGTCAGAATGCTCGCAACCGCGATGGCCAGCGTAACCGGGTTGGTCTTGCCGATGTGCGTAATGGCGTCGTAGAGCTGGTCAAACACTCCCTTTCCGGCCACGTCGAAGCCCAACAAGTGCTTGAGCTGGCTTACCGCAATGACGATCGCTGCAGCGGACAAGAAACCGGAGAGCACCGGCGCCGAGACGAAATTCAGCACCGCGCCCATCCGGAAGATGCCCAACGCCACCTTGATCATGCCGACCAGGAAGGTGAGCAACAACACCAGTTCCAGATAACGCGGCGAGCCTGGCGAAGCCAGCGTACTTACGCCGGCCAGCACGGCCAGCGACGTGATCGCGGCCGGCCCAACCGAGAGTTGCCCTGAGGTCCCCAATATGGCGTAGGTGGCAATCGGCAAGATCGTGGCATACAGGCCCACCTGAGGAGGCAGACCGCCCAGTTGTGCGTATGCCATGCTCTGCGGTACGAGCATGATGGCGGTGATCACGCCGGCGATGAGGTCTCGTGGCAGGTCGGCGCGACGGTAGGCCGGCAGCCAGCGCAAGATAGGCACATACCTGTGTAGAAGAGATGGCTTGCCGGGCATCCGCCTCGAAGGTGGGGCAGATGCCGGCTGACGCTCGGGAGCAACCCGTGTGACGATGCTCATTTCTCTTACTCAGATGCGCCAACGTTCTCTTTGGTTACATCGTTGCGAGCCGTACATGGGGTGCATTTGCCCGCAGAGGCAGAAACACGCTCACACTCAACGGCGGAACATGTTGAGTGCTACCGAACCAATAGCTCGTAACTTTCAAGGCAATTCGGTCATCAAATTTTCTTCAAAGGGGTCAAGGCGACATGATTAGCCGCAGCATTCTCGCGCAAATCGAGCATCTGAGCGCACATCCTCTCACACCACCGCAGGTCATGCGACTCATCCTGGATGGGCATGTGCCGGTGGATGCGCGCGAGCGCCCTGATTTTCTGAAGGCGCACGTCCCTGGGTCGGTCAACATCCCGGCGAGCCTGTTCCCTCGAGGCCCCACGCGCCTCGCAGCGCTCCGCAAACTGATTCCGCCGTCCCTGCCGGTCGTAATCGTCTCCGAGCCGCATGCCGCGCTGGTGCCCTTGCTGCATGGCCTGCTGAAAGCGCGCTATCGCGTCGCAGGCTGCATGGGAGGCGGGATCGCTGCATGGCGCACGTCGGGCTTTCCTGTTGCGAGCGGAGAATTGCAGGCCATCTCGCCCATCCAACTCCACGCGATGCTGCAAAGCGACCGGCCGCCGATGGTGGTAGACGTGAGCGACCCCGAAGCATACGCTGCAGGCCATGTGCCGGGAGCACGCTTGATCCCCTTCGACCACTTCGAAGAATACATCCACACGCTCGACCCGCAGCAGCCACTCGTCCTAGTCTGTACCGCCGGTATGCGCTGTCGGCGCGCAGCGCTTCATCTGTCGAACCGAGGTTTCGAGCACATCTATCGAGTGGCGGGCGGTATGAGGAGCTGGATTTGCGCCGGGCTTCCCATAGAAGCCGAGCGTAACCTTTCGCAGAAGACGCCATCTAAACCAACAGACCAAAGCTGATGAAAGTAATTGTTCGTTCAGGAGCAATGTCACAAGGAGTCCGACGATGATTTTCCGACAATTTCTCAACGAGCCGATATCCGCGGCGTCATATCTCATCGGCTGTGTGGCCACCGGCGAGGCGGCTGTGGTGGATCCCGGTCTTCCGGCCGAAGACTACATCCTCGCCGCAGCCGATAAGGGCTTGAAGATCACGAAGGTCATCGAGACCCACTTCCATGCCGACTATTTCTCCACCGGGCAAGTGATCGCTGCGCTGACCGGCGCAAAGATTTACGCTCCCAGTCGCGATGACATCCAAGGCAAGGCCACCAGTGCCACCGTGCTATACGACCACGTGCGCGTGAACGATGGCGACAAGATTCAGGTCGGCAACATCACGCTCACGGCGATCCACACGCCAGGCCATACGCCGGAGCACATGTCATATGCGGTGAGCGATAATCCGCGCGCCGAACGCCCATGGATGGTGCTCACCGGCGATTGCCTGTTCGTCAACGACGTTGGCCGCACCGACCTGGTGAGCTTGCCGCTCACCGGGAACGATGCGATGTTCGAAAGCGTGCAGAAGTTGTTGGCCCTGCCGGACGACTGTGAGATCTTCCCCGCCCACTATGGTGGCTCGGCGTGTGGCGGCAAGAACATGAGCGGCAAAACTTCCAGCACGATCGGCTTCGAGCGACGTTTCAACTGGATGCTGCAGGCGCGCACCAAGGAGGAGTTCGCCCGCCTGGCGGGCGAGACGCCGCGCCGCGTCGTCGAAGAGGTATTGCGGCACCGCAACACCAACCGCGGCGCGTTGCCCCTGCCGGAAGAATTCGCCGCACAAATCGCCGCTGCGAATAAGCAAGCGCTTGGCATGAACGTCCGGCAAGCCTACGAAGAGATGCGGTCCGGCGCTGTGATGATTGACTTGCGCAAACAGCTGGACTTCGCAGCCGGCCATCCCAGGGGGGCGATCAATGTCACGTACCACAAAGACAAGCTGGTTGATCGCGTTATGGCTGTCACAGCGCCGGGTGAGCCACTGATCTTCGCCGGCGACATCCCTATTGTCGCGGCCGACGCCGCTGAGCTGTGGTCACATGCAGCCGGCAAGCGCAATCCGGTGCTTGGCTATCTCTGCGAACCCGTGCAGGCTTGGGCTGCCGCAGGACTACCCGTAGCCACGCTGCCGGTCGGCTCGCTGGAAGACCTGCATCGCCACGCGCAAGCCGGCGACGCGGTGATCTTGGACGTGCGCGAGCCGTTTGAGTGGGCCAAGGGCGTCATCCCAAATGGCAAGACGGACATTCGCCTCATCTCGCTGAGGGACATCCGCAACCACATAGATGAGCTGCCGCGTGACCGGAAGATCGTCATCACCTGCGAGAGCGGCACGCGCGCGAGCGCGGTGTGCAGCCTGCTGGTGCGCTATGGCTTCTCCGATCTGCTGAACATCGCGCCCGAAGGCATGAGTGACTACATGAAGCGCTATCCGACCGTCGCTCCCGATTTATCGTGACGCGACCGATGTTGTGAACATGAGTTGCTCGAAGGACCTGAAGGTATTAGGGCAGGCTTAACGATCCATTACCCAATCGCGCTTGAAATTATCCTGCTGGGTTGCTAGGGTTGATCCGCACTATTGGCGGATTTCCTGGATGAATCGAATGACGAGAGGCAACTCGTCGCCCGGCTGAAGGCGGGTGATATGGCAGCCTGCGCCGAGTGCATGCGGATGCACGGGCGCAGGCTGTATCGGCATGCCTACGAGATCCTCCGCGATCAGTATGAAGCCGAGGACATCGTGCAGGAGACGTATTTCCGCGCCTTCCGAGCTATCCGGCACTTCGAGGGCAACGCCTCTCTGGGGACATGGCTATACCGAATTGTCCATAATGCCTCATTAGAGCGATTGCGCTACAGGAAACGCCAAGCCGAAATTACCGAAGCTGACCTCAGCGAACGCAATCCGTCTGGCGGGATCGAGGACATCGGCGCTGCAGACGAACCCACCGATTATGCAGCGCTGGACGACTTCATCGAAAACCAGGAGTTCCGCGCCCAACTGAGTGAGGCCATCGCTTCGCTCCCGAAGACGCTGCGCCAGGTGCTGGTGATGCGTGATCTAGACGGCCTCTCCGTCCTCGAGACATCCGAACGCTTGTGCATCAGCCCCTCGGCCGTGAAGGTGCGCTTGCACCGTGCGCGCGCCAAACTGCGCGAGAAGCTGGGAGAGAAGCTGAAGGAGTACTACCAGTAGCGCCTATCGCTGTGTAACCTTTTCGCTGCGGCCAGACTCTATGTATTTGAGAACGTCGCGTTTCGCAGCGCCCGGACCGCGGCGTGGAATTCGAATGGCTCACGAGAGGAGATAGCGATGGATTGGCTTTTCGAGACTTGGCCCTGGTATATCGCAGGGCCTTTGATCGGGCTGAGCGTGCCGCTGTTGTTGATTCTCACCGGCAAGACGCTCGGCATCTCCAGTTCCTTCCGTCATTGGTGTTCGCTCGCCTTTCCCAAATCCCGCTTACCATATCTGAAGAACAATGACGTGCGGCAGGAGTCGTGGAATCTCGTCTTCGTCGTCGGCGTGCTGTTAGGTGGCTTCATCGCCGCTAACTTCCTGTCGGCACAGCCGGCCCAGTTGCTGCCGCAGGAATATGCCTCGGTCGAAGGCGTGATTAAGCTGTTCATCGGCGGCATCCTGGTCGGCTTCGGCACGCGCTACGCCGATGGCTGCACTTCGGGCCACACGATCATGGGCCTGTCCAACCTGCGGCTGCCGAGCCTGATTGCGAGCATCAGCTTCTTCATCGGCGGCCTGGCCATGACGTGGGGCGGGGCATTGTTTGCGCGCTGAACCACGGAGGTAGAACGATGCAACGGTTCTTCGTCTTGCTCATCGGCATCTTGTTCGGCATCGTGCTGACCAAGTCCGAAGTGATTTCATGGTTCCGCATCCAGAAGATGTTCCGCTTCGAAGAGGCGCATATGTATTTGATCATTGCCTCGGCGGTGCTGGTGGGCGCAATTAGCGTCTTCCTCATCAAGCGCTTTCACCTGAAGACGATCGCGGGCGAGCCAATCACCATCAAAGAGAAGAAGTGGCAGAAAGGCGTCGTCATCGGCGGCATCATCTTCGGGCTGGGCTGGGCCATCACGGGTGCATGCCCCGGACCGATCTACGCGCAAATCGGCGCCGGCACATGGCTGGCCTTGGCCACCTTCGCCGGTGCGCTCGTCGGAGCATATCTGTTCGCCGTCCTGCAACCCAAACTGCCCAAGTGAAATCACTTCCACCCTCGCCAGGAAGAGGACAGAGTGAGAGACGGAAGATACCCATACGACCGGCGTTTCAAGACCGGTCGAGCTTTCCCTCATCGGCGTGCTCGCGAGCATGTGCCAAGCAGGGCAGCAAACCTGTTGTAGCGCTCAACGCGCTTAGAGCGCGTTGAGCGCTTTTCACCTCCTGACTCCCGGCGAATGTATCCCGCGGTTCGCTCGAGTTGTGCACCAATCCGGCTTTTCTATAATGAAAAGCCGTTGGGTCGAGGTGATCCTACGATGCTCGATTTGCACAAGCTCGAGATCTTCCTGCTCGCCGCAGAAAAGCGCAGTATTACGGCTACCGCCGAGCAATTGAACATGACGCAGTCGGGCGTCAGCCAGCACATCAAGGACCTCGAGACTGCGCTTGGTGTCCAACTATTCTTGCGGGGGCGGCGTGGCATTGAACTGACCGATGCCGGGATGCTACTTCAAGAGCACGCCGCAGCTATCCTCCGTATGGTTGCTGAGGCCGAGCATGCGGTCGGCGACCTGCGACAGCAAAAACACGCTCAGCTCGTCCTCGGCGCGACTCCGGGCATCAGCACCTACCTGCTACCGGACTGGCTCGCCGACTTCGGCGCCGCTTACCCGAACATCCACTGCGACCTGCGCACGCTGACCACCCCTGAAATCCTGCACGCACTGGACGAACGTACGATCGCGCTCGGCTTGATCGAAGGCGAGCTGCACGAGTCGGACTATCCAAAATACGAGGTGCGCGTGTTGCGGGAGATCGAACACTATGTCATAGTCGGCAAGCAGCACCCATGGTGGGATAAGCGCGAATTGAGTGTCGCCGAGCTGAACGGTTGTTCGTTAGTGACGCGCCAGCCAAAAAGCCGGACACGCACATGGTTGGAGCAGGTGTTTTGCCAGCAAGGCGTCGCCATCCATGTCGAGATGGCGTTCGACAATTTCGAATCCATCAAGCGCGCCGTCATCAGCCGTCCATGGATTAGCATTCTGCCTGATTACGTGGTGCAACAAGAAGTGACTCTAGGTCTGTTAAGGATCATCCCCATCAGCGACACTCCATTCAAGCGGCAAATGAAAGTGCTGTGGCCACGGCGCGCGCCGCTGTTGCCTGCGATGCGCAGGATGGTTGACTATCTTCGGTCACGTGCCGGCGGATGATGCTCTCCGACAAGGCATACGTCCGCGACCGTCAATGACGTCGGTTGCCCTTAGGATGCAGGGACAAACCATGCCTGCTGTAGTGCTTCTAGCGCATCAATGCCGCCCTGATAATACGCCAGCCACGGCATTGCCGGCTTGGGCCGACGGCGCTGGCTCTCCAAGCCATTCTGCCAGCGCGCGATCTCTACGCTGACGATTGCACGAAGGGCAGCATCGTCCACCGCGGGATCCGCGTTGAGTTTGCGCCTTAGGTCGTTGAGGGCAATCAGCTCGCCTTCGGCATACTTCATGCCGCCGGTGACCCGGCCCTCCTTGTGCACCTGGCAGGCCGATCCTTCGCCCAGTTGGCTGGACATCGCACGCTCGGCTTCGGCTATGTGATGCTGCAAATCGGATGCGTAGCGTTGATCCAACATTTGTGTAGTTGAACGCCTCACGCGCTCCGAGCGCGTGAGGCGCTATGACGATGTCGCAGTCTGTTCAGCGCACGGCTGAACGTGCCCACGACGGCGCTCAGCCCGACGGCGCGCAGTCGCCACCGCCGCCGGACGCGCCGCCGCGATAGGCCGACACGCGCGAGACCAGCCGGCGCGTGCGCTTGCTGCCGCAGCTCGGACAGATCACCGGGTTCTGCGGCGTGATCTCGCCGCGCACGAGCTTATCGAACGTCGTCTTGCACTTGGCGCATCTGAACTCGTAGATCGGCATACGTCCGAACCTCCATCAACAATTCGGTTTACTGAGTCACGGGCAGGCCGGCGTTGCGCCAGGCGCGCATGCCACCGTCCATGCTGGTCACGGCGTTAAAGCCGGCCCGCAGCAAGATGTCGCGCCCAACCTGGCTGCGATTACCCGACCGGCACACCACGACGATTGGCCTGTCCCGCGGCACCTCGTTCAGCCGACTCGGCAGCGTCCCCAGCGGGATGAGCGTCGCGCCGGGCATGTGATACTCATCCCACTCGAACGGCTCGCGCACGTCCAGCATGAACGCGCCGGCATCACGGAGCGCTGCCGCTTCGCTCACGCCGATGTTGGGCGGCAGTGCTGTAAGACTTGCCCCTACTTGCTGCTGAGCGGCCGGCGGTGAATTCGCCGCGCGCACCCCAAGCGCCGATGTGCTGGCACAACCGGCTAATAGCACGAGTGCCAAACCCAGCGCAGCAATGTTTCTCTGACGCATGCTTCAACCCCAAGCGATTGCTCTCATCACTCGATCGCCGAGAGTCGGCACCTGGTTCAACAACCGCGCTCGGTGGGCAGCAGCCGCGCCCAGGTCTCCACACCGTCCGGCATGCTGGCTACATTGTCGAACCCTTTGCGCCGCAGCAGGCTGGTTGCGATATGCGAGCGATAGCCGGTGGCGCAGTGCACCACCACATCGCGGTCGCGCGGCACTTCATCCAGGCGATCGGGCAAATACCCGAGCGGGATGTGCTTCACGCCTCGAATGTGCAGCGCGTCATACTCGGCCTTGTTGCGCACATCCAGCACCAGCAGGCCATTCTTGGGCAAGCGCTCGGCGAGTTGCTGAGCAGTGACCAGCGGCAGCGACTCGGTGATGCCCACGACTTGCTCGGTGGTCGCGTAGCCGGCAATGTCATCCACGCCGATCGCACGCAGCGCTTTGAGGATCGGACCGAGCCGGCCGACCGTCGGGACAATCACGTAGCTCGGTTCGTCGTAGTTCACCAACCAGCCGACATAGTTCAGAAATGCAGGGCTCGATGCCGGCACGCTGATCGTGCTCGGCAAATGCGCGTGTACGAATGCTTGCTGGTCGCGAAAGTCGAACACTTGCGCCCCGGCCGACAAAAGCTTGTCCAGGCGCATTAGGCTCAGGCGCCTAGGGCGGCGCAATTCGGACAGCAGGGTCGGCCCGGCCTTGTTGACGCGCTTCATCTGTGCGAAATACTTCGGCGGCTCCGGCTGGCCGTCCAACAGCCAGCACACGAATTCATCCTCGTCCGTGAAGCGGAACGCCGGGTTGAAGCGTTTCTCATAGCCCAACGTCGTGGACGGGATCGCGCCTAGCGCCTTACCGCAGGCGCTGCCTGCACCGTGACCGGGCCAGATCTGCAAGTAATCCGGCAATGCCTTGAAGCGCTGCACGCTTCGGAATTGCTGGCGCGCGCCGGATTCTTTGGTGCCGGCCATGCCGGCGGCAGCTTCGAGCAGGTCCGGGCGGCCCACGTCGCCCACGAACAGGAAGTCGCCGGTGAAAACGCCGATCGGCTCATCCGCGGCGGCGGTGTCGGTGATCATGAAGGCGATGTGTTCCGGCGTATGCCCAGGCGTGTGGATCACCTCCACGCGCACATTGCCGACCATCCACCGGTCGCCATCGCGCACCGGGATGACGTTCGGCTCATCGGCGAAGGCGTATTTCCACGCCGCATCGCCCATGTCGCTCACGTACATCGTCGCGCCGGTGCGGGCGGCCAGCTCGCGCAGGCCGCTCACGAAGTCGGCGTGGATGTGCGTCTCGGTCACTTGGGTGATGCGCAGGCCGGCGCGTTCGGCAGCGGCAAGATACGGCTCGACGTCGCGCGCCGGGTCAATCACCAGCGCCTCACCCGTCTTGGCGCAGCCCACGAGGTAAGATGCCTGCGCGAGCGCTTCGTCGTAAAAATATCTGAGCAACATCGCTTCCTCCTATCGGATGGGATAACCGGCGGCGCGCCAGTCGCCGATGCCGCCTAGGTCATACACCTCGGCATAGCCGGCGCGCTGCAAAATGTGCGCCGCGTAGCCACTGCGGTTGCCGCTTCGGCAATACAGCACGACGGCTTTGTCGCGCGGGATATCCTGCAGGCGCTGGGCCAGCACCTGCACATCAATGTTGATTGCGCCGGGGATGTGTCCGCTCTTGAACTCCTCCGGGGTACGGACGTCAATGAGCACGTGCGGCTTGCGTGCGTCGGCGAATTCGGTCTTGTATTGTGTCGGGCTGATGACCGTTCCGGCGCTCCTGCCCATCAGCGACTTCAGCAGGTTTAGCATGGTGCATAGACTACGCCGTTCTGGTCAAAAGTGTGAGAGCGAACTGCCTATAATCAGCCATAAGCGGAACTTATTACAGCAACCGTTGTAAGCTGGCCGGTAATTACAGGACGCAGCGATGTTCGACCTCCACAAACTCCAGGTCTTCGCGCAAGTGGCGCAGGCCGGCAGCTTCAGCAAGGCCGCCGAGCGCCTCCTCATGACGCAGCCGGCCGTCAGCCAACACATGAAAGAGTTGGAAGCGGCGCTGGGCGTGCAACTGTTCCGGCGCGGGCGGCGCGGCGTTGCGCTCACCGCCGAGGGGCGCACGCTGCTGGACTACGCACAACGCATCTTTGCGCTGGCGGCCGAGGCAGAGAGCGCTGTGCTCAACGTGGCGAATCTGGCCAGCGGCCAGCTCAACATCGGCGCCACGCCCGGCGTCAGCACCTATTTACTGCCGGATTGGATTCGCGACTTTCAGGCGCGCTATCCGCAACTGGTGGTGACGGCGCAGACGGCGACCACGTCCGGCATCGCCGCGCAACTGGTTGCCCGGCTGTTGGATCTCGGGTTCATCGAGGGCGACTTGGAGGCGGCCGATGCAGCGCGGCTGGATGCTGAGGTGCTGTGCGATGTGCCGCAGCTGGTCGTCGTTGGGCCCAAGCATCCGTTCTGGTCGCGCGCGGCGGTGAGGCTACAGGAACTCGACGGTCAGGCGTTCGTCATGCGCCAGCCCGGCAGCCAGTCGCGCCTGTGGCTGGATCAGATTCTGGAGGCGCACGGCGCACGCCCGCGCATCGCTGCCGAATTCGACAACCCAGAGGCGATCAAGCGCTCGGTAATCGGCGGCGCAACGATCGGCGTGCTGCCGGCCTATGCGGTGCGCGCCGAATTGCAGGCCGGCGCGTTACGCGCGCTGCGAACCGACGTCCCGCTCACCCGCGCGCTGCGCGCGGTGTGGGACGGGTCGGCGCCGCTCTCGCCCATCGCCCGCGCGTTTCTAGCCTTCGCCGATGCCTGCGCGCACGAAGCGCACGCACGTCTACCTTACGATAGCACCGACAAATACGCCCGCGCGACGACGCGATAGGCCGGGCGGTAGGCGCGCTCATAGGCATCGGAGTGGTGGATGGCCGGGAAACCCTGCGCCGCCAGCGACCGGCTCAGTTCGATTAAACGGCGCGCGTCGAGCGGCAGCGATCCGGCTTCGGCCAGCGCGATCACGGCGTCCAATACGCGCTGCAGATCCTCGTGCGAACCGCGGTAGCCGTTTGCCGTGTGCACGAACGCATCCAGCAACTGCGCCGGATCATAGCCGGCAGCAACGTATGGCCGCAGATGCACGCGGACAATGCGCCCATCCGGGGCGATGGGATCCACCAGCGGATCGTCCGGCCCGTCGCCCATCTCGGCCAGCTCGCGTAGCATCCAGCGCCGCACCCCGTCCAGGTCTTGCACCGCATGTTCACTGCCCAGGCACGCCTGATGCAACAGCTTGTAAACGTCCTCCGCCTGCATCAGCGGATAGCGCCGCAGGTGATCGCGCAGGATGGTTTCAAAGGTCATCGTCGGCCTGAGTGAATGACGACGCCATCCCGCACCATCGCATAGCGAAGACGGCCAGTGTGCGGGCGACTTCGATGACCGAGTCGAGTTCGACATACTCGTTCGCGCCGTGCAGGCGCGCGCCGTCCGGCCCCCAGGCCAGCGCCGACGCACCGAACAATCCGGCAAAGCGCGTGTCCAGGCCGGCAGTGCTGCCGGCGAGGATCGGCAGCGGCTCATGAGCATACGGTCCGGGCAGGCTGCGCACATCGCGCACGCATTGGGCGAACGCCTGCACGAACGGGTGCTGCTCATCCTGGAGCCAGGGGTCGGTGTGCCAGCCGAAGAACTCGATGCGCGGCGGATGGTCGCGCAACCAGGCACTGCGCTGGGCCACTGCGTTGATGCGTTCGGCGATCTCGCGCTTGACGCTCGCTTCGGTCTCGCCGGGAATGAACGACATGCGCACCTCGATCTCGGCGCGCCCCGGCACGGTCGAAGGCCAATCGCCGGCACGCACCACGCCAACGTTCAGGTGGCACGAACGCTTCGCCGCCGGGTCGAGTCGCTCGAACGACTCGTAGTGCAGGCGCGCCGCGCGCTCGCGATCCCACTCGCCCAGCATGGTCACGATCGGCGCCATCTCGACGGCAGCGTTCACGCCGTGGTGTGCCCGGCCGGCGTGGGCGCTGCGGCCCTCCACCACGACGCGGAAGTAGAGGATGCCGGGATGCGCGATGGCGATGTCGCGCCAGTGCGGCTCGGTCGCGATAAAGCCGTCGGCCCGATAGCCACGCGCGAAACACGCCAGCGTCCCACCTCCGCCGCCAGCCTCTTCCTCGATCACGCTCTGCAGGATCAGATCGCCTTGCAACCGGACGCCGCTCTCCTTCAGGGCGCGCAGGGCGAATAGGTTGGCGATCAGACCACTCTTCATGTCCTGCGCGCCGCGACCGTACAAACGCCCGTATCGGCCTGTGACCGGCGGTTCGTCCGAAGCAAGCGCAGGCGCACCGGGCAGGACGATCTGCCCGGCAAATGGATTCACCTGCCAGGCGCTCAGCGGTTCGGGCGAGACCACGTCGGTGTGGCCGTTGAGGATGAGCGAGCGCCCGCCGCCTACACCGGCCCACACCCCTACCACGTTGGGCCGGCCCGCAAACGGGATGCCGGAGTCCACGAACGCCGGATGCCGGCGCAACGCCTCGCGGTCGGCCTCGAACACGTCCACGTCCAGCCCGGCAGCGAGATACCGATCTTGCATGAAGGCCTGTGCCTCGGCCTCTTGGCCGACGACGCTGGGGATGCGCACGAGTGCGACTATCGTGTTGATCAGTTCGTCAGCGTTCGCGTCGAGCCAGGCGTCGAGGCGTTCGATCACGGATCGTTCTTCCATGACGCGCCATTTTCGCTCAGCGCTCAAAAAAGGATATAGTTCAGACCGATTCGGTCGGAACATCGCACTCGCAACAGAGGAGGCCATTGTTGGACATCGTAGCCGCGTTGACGATCACTATGACCGTTTTCTTCTACGCGCCGGAAGCCGGCGGCATCAACGGCGACTTGATCATGGCGGATGGCACCGAGGCACGCATCGGCTATTGTTCCTGTGGTCCGCGCTATCCGTTCGGCACAGTCTTCGAACTCCTGGTGGATATGCGGCCGTTCGGCATGCCGCAGACATACGAATGTCGCGATCGCGGCGGCAAGATCGGCAACTACACGCTCGACCTGGTGATTCGCACCGGCGATCTCAAGGAGGACTTGCGCATCGCCAGGGAATGGGGCAAGCGGCGCGTCGCCGTGCGAGTGTGGCAGAACTGGGAGCACTACGTCGCCGGGCAGGCCGAGCGCGACGCGTCGCCTTCAGCTACGGAGGAGGGCGGTTATGCACCGGCGTTGCCGCATCGCTGAGGGTGTCTTTGTCTGCGGGCTCGGAGCGCGTCGAGCGCTACAGGAACAGGCGCATGGCCTGATTGCTGATGAACCGTCCGCGTTCGGTCAGCCGGATGCGTTCGTCCGTAACCTCCAGCAACCCCTGTGCAACACCCTGCTCGAGCGCGCGGGCGTAGAAGTGGGTGACCGGTGCACCGTAGCGCTCGGCAAAGCGCGCTTGCTCCACGCCCTCGCGTAACAATCGCAGCCCCAGCATCATCGTCTCGCCGCGTGATGTTGCCTCGTCAATGTCTTCACAGCCCAGCTCAACCAATACGCCGTGCTCAACGCGCGCGATGTAGTCGGCCGGCCGCTTGACCTTCCAGTAGCGTCGCCTGATCGTCGAGCCATGCGCGCCGGCGCCCAGGCCGTAATACGGCTCGTTGCGCCAGTAAATCAGGTTGTGCGCGCACGCGCGGCTGGGCTTGCACCAGTTCGAAATCTCGTAGTGCTCGAATCCTGCCTCGCCCAGCGCGCGCTCGGCAAGCTCATACATGTCGGCGGCCAGGTCCGGATCGGGCAAAGGCACCTCGCCACGGCGTGTCCAATCGTGCATCGGCGTGCCGGCCTCGATGGTCAGCGCATACAGCGAGATGTGATCGGGGTCAAGGTCGAGCGCTGCGTCTACCGTCCGCTGCCATGACCGGAGCGACTGGTAAGGCAGGCCGAAGATCAAGTCGAGGTTGACGTTATCGAAGCCGGCCGCGCGCGCGGCCTCGATCGCGCTGCGCACTTCGTCCCAGCCGTGCTCACGGCCGAGCAGCCGTAGTTCGTCGGGGTTCGCGCTCTGTGCCCCGAAGCTCAGGCGATTGACGCCTTCGGCGCGCAACGCGCGCAAGTAGTCCACGCTCACCGTGCCGGGGTTGCACTCTACCGTGATCTCGCAGCGCGCGGGCAAGTCGAATGTCTCCCGGCAGGCGAGGATCAAGTCGCCGAGCTGATCGGGCCGTAACAGCGAAGGCGTGCCGCCGCCGAAGAAGATCGTGTGCGCCGGCGGGCGCATCGGCCCGCACTCCGCCCGGCCTGCGCCTTGTGCCAGGATCTCCTGCCGCAGCGCGCGAACGTACGGCTCGAACAGCGCGTCCAGGCCGACGTAGGTATTGAAATCGCAGTAGCTGCACCGCGCGCGGCAGAACGGGATATGTAGGTAGATGCCGGTGTTCATCGTAGGTCACACGTCATCGCGCCGGTGAGTTTACCGGCTGCAGCGTCCAGGCGACCATGTCTATGCGTCGGGAGAAATGCAGCAGCGGCCAGTCGTCCGGCAGCCGCACGCCGATCCAGCCGGTCATGGAATTGCACCTTACCTCTGCCTCTGCCGGCTGCAACGGCCAGGGCGGATGATCTATCTCGGCGCGGAGGATGCGCCCGTGGCGGTCGGCCGTGTAGAGGCAGTAGCGCGCCGTAAGGAAGTATTCGAGCGAGCCGGGCGGTGCATCGAAGGCGTCGCCGATCGGGCGGTAGTCGGCGGCGAATTCGGCCGGCGGCGCGCCGCGATGGGTGCGCCGGCTGGTGTAGTGAATGCATCCCTGGCCACGCGGCATCACCCGCATGTCGGCGTTAAAGTAGGGCAGCTTGAACCACGCCCGTGCGATCCACACTGCGACCGGATTGCCGGCGTCGAGGGAGAAGAACCACACGCCGGGGCGGCCATCCAGCGTCACGTAGGTGCGCACGTTGAGTTCCGGGAAGGCCGACAACCACGGCAGCCCGGGCAGGAAGCGCAGCCGCACACCGCTCATACGAAAGGGCACGATGCCGATCCAGGCTGCACCGTCGAACGTGTCAATCGGCAACACCGGTGGGATGTGCCGGCGCAGCGCTTCGACCGGCACACGCCAATGCATGAACAGCAGGTCATGCCATGTCTGATACATGACATGCGATGAAGCGGGCGGAGGATAGGGCCGGTACACCGCGCGCATTCTATCGCTACGATCAAGCGCCCGGCGCTCAACGCGCTTGGAGTGCGTCGCGGGCTGTCATGCGGCTGTCTTGCAGCTCCGAAAAAGTGCGTCCCCCACCGACGGGTTTCGTGGTCTACTTGGGGTGGCGTGAGATTCGGATGATCATCGGCATCGTCGGAGCAATCCTGTCTTTCTTCCTGCTCGTCAACGGCTTCGCGGCGCTGCGCCGGCCGCTGGACGAGCTGGTGAAATACGACCCGCTAGGCAAACGGCTGCTGGAGCGGCGCGGCGAGCGGTTCACCCTGCGCATGTATCGCCTCTTCGGCCTGGCCATGTTGGCACTCGGGCTCGTCGCCGGCTATGCGTCCATTTACCGGTTGATGGGCGCTTGAGGCGTTGCTTTCGCGATATACTCTGCTGCAGACACCCAAACTATGCGCCAAATCAAGACCGAACTGCTTCACGGCGACTGTCTTGAGGTACTGCAATCATTCGCCGACGACTCGTTCGATCTCATCATCACCTCGCCGCCATATGCGGACAGCCGGGCGAAGACATACGGCGGCATTCATCCCGACGCGTATGTGGACTGGTTTCTCCCGCGCGCCGAACAGTTCATGCGCGTGCTGAAACCCAGCGGCACGTTCATATTAAACATCAAAGAGAAGGTGGTGAACGGTGAGCGGCATACCTACGTGCTGGAACTCATCCTGGCGTTGCGCCGGCAAGGCTGGCTTTGGACCGAGGAATACATCTGGCACAAGAAGAACTGTTACCCCGGCAAATGGCCGAACCGATTCCGCGATGCCTGGGAACGCTGCCTCCAATTCAACAAGACCAAGAAGTTCAAGATGTTTCAGGACGCCGTGCGCGTCCCTATGGGAGGCTGGGCGGAGACGCGACTGAAGTCGCTTGGCAAAAACGACGTGGTTCGCTTCGACTCGCGCGTGGGCAGCGGTTTCGGCAAGAATATCGCCAACTGGCTCGATCGCGACCTCGCTTACCCGACCAACGTGCTTCATCTCGCCACGGAAACAGGGAATAAGAATCACAGCGCCTCCTTTCCTCTTGCCCTACCCGCATGGTTCATCAAGCTCTTCACCGAGGAAGGCGACTGGGTGCTCGACCCTTTCGTTGGTTCAGGCACCACGTGCGAAGCCGCGCAAAATCTTGCACGCAACTCGGTCGGCATTGATATCAAGCAAGAGTATGTGGATCTAGCGCGTTCGCGCCTCAGTTCGGTCAAATTAACTCTCTTCGAGCCAGGTGAACAGTATGCCGCCGATAACAGAAGAGCAGCTCGCCGCTTACATAGATCCAAACATTCGTAAGTTCCACCAGGCGCGTGAAGAGCGCCTATCCCGATTGACGCTGCAGAACATCCTTCTGCGAAAGAATCCCTACCTATATCGGGCGAAGGACATCCAAACTGCCGAACCCTTCGTGCGCAACATCCTCGACGCCTACCTGTCCTCGCAAGAGGAAGGCATGTTTGGCAGCTTTCTGGAGGGTTTGGCCGTCTATGTTTGCCAAATAGTCTACGGTGGTCGCAAGTCAGCAGCCACCGGCATTGACCTGGAATTCGAGAGGGACGACGTGTATTACATCGTCGCCATCAAGTCAGGTCCGAATTGGGGCAACAGCCAACAAATCGCTCGCATGCTCGACAACTTCAAGAAGGCCAAGACCATTCTGCGCACGAACGCACCGCGGCGAGTCATTGAAGCAGTGAATGGCTGCTGCTACGGACGGGAGATCACGAGGACAAGGGCGACTATCGCAAGCTATGTGGTCAAGCGTTTTGGCACTTCATCTCCGGCGTCGAGACGCTGTATGTTGACATCATCGAACCGCTCGGGCGCGAGGCGCGCGAACCCAACTGGAAGGTGCAGCAGCGCTACACCAGCTTGGTCAACAAGTTCACGAAGGAATTGCTTGAGAATTTCTGTGAAGCCGATGGGCGCTTGAACTGGCAGAAGATCGTGGAATACAACTCCGGAAGAACTCCGCCGAGTCGCACCCCGCGCTAATACGCCCCTCGCCCGGACAACACGTAGGGAATGGTGCGCAACATGATCTTGAGATCGAGCGAGGGCGACCAGTTCTCGATGTAGTACACGTCCAGCAGGCACATCTCGTCGAACGACAATTCGCTGCGCCCGCTGATCTGCCACAGGCCGGTGATGCCCGGCTGCACCCGCAATCGCTCGCGGTGCCAGTCTGCATACTGCGCCACTTCGGACAACAGCGCCGGCCTCGGCCCGACAATGCTCATGTCGCCCTTGAGCACGTTCCAAAACTGCGGCATCTCGTCTATGCTCAGCTTGCGCAGCACGCGCCCCACCTTCGTCCGGCGCGGGTCATCTTTGATCTTGAACATCGGGCCGTCGGCTTCGTTCATCGCCATCAGTTGATCTCGCATCTGATCGGCGTCTTTGTACATCGAGCGAAGCTTATAGACCTTGAAGGGTTTGCCGTTCCGGCCGGCTCGCAGTTGGGTGAAGATGGCCGGCCCCGGTGACTCCAACCGGATGGCCAGGCAGGCGGCGCCGATGATGGGCAGGCATAGGAGCAGGAAGATCCCCCCAAACACGATGTCCATGCCGCGCTTGACCACCCGCTTCACACCGCTGATCCCATCTTGCGCGTCGCGCGGGCTGAGCATCGGGATGCCGCCGAAGTCGTTCACGTCCAACTGGCGCAGGTTGATCTGCAGCAGCGACGGCACGACACGCGCCCGCACGTTGTGCGCTCGGCAAATCTCGACCAACTCCAGGATCTTCGGCTGTGCCGACCACGGCAGCGTGATCACCACCTCGTCCACCTGATAACGCTGCAGCAAATCGGGCAGCACGCTAACCTCACCTAGCGCCGGGAAGCGGCCAATGTCAGTGTGCCCGCGGCGTGGATCATCGTCTAGGAAGCCGATACAGCGATAGCCCAGATCGGGCCGGGCAAACAGCGTGCGCATCACCGCCCGACCCAGCTCGCCCGCGCCGACGATCAGCACGTTCGACACGCCGATGCCCCGCGCGCGTTGGCGCGCCTCGTAGGCATTCTTGATCGCGCGCGAGATGCCCAGCCACACGACTAGGAACACGCCTGCCTCGGCGATCAACAGGCGCGAATACACCGCCGGTCCGTAGATGAAGATCGCCACCCACACGATGAACATCGCCTTGAGCACGCTGCCGGTGATCGTCCAAATTTGGTCGAGCCAGGACGGCGCGCGGCGCGGCGTATACACGCCATCCAGCCAGAAGAACGCGAGCACCGAGAGTGTGAACAGCACCTGGATCGGCCAGTAGTCGCTGAACGCGGCGTTGTACTCGATGTCGCGGAACAACTGCCAGCGGTAGCGCGCCACATAGCCCAGCGCAAACGCGATGTTGATGAGCGCAATATCGCTGAGGACAACCAACGACATACGCAGCCTCATCTGCGCCTCGCGATGCGCCGAGCGTGACGCGCCGCGACGTCCGATGTCATCTTCGCCACGTGGCGCGGCCTCAACCGATGGGGAGATCATAGATGCGGTAGGTCTTGTATACGGCCGCGCCGGCCTGGGCGATGATCCGGTTCATGGCGTCGTTCGTCTCCAGGATCCACGACATTTCGCCGCCGATGTACCCTTTGGCGACACCCGTCTGCAACATCTTCAACATCAGCACAGCCTCGATGCCGGACGCGCGGTATTCCTTCAACACGCCTGCCAGGATCACGCGCACCGAGTTCACCATCTTGCGCCGGTAGTACAGAAACTTGAGCAACGTCCACCATTCTGGCGTTTTCGGGTTAGGATACGCTGCGCGCAAGGGACGATTGACGTTCGGCAGCGCAATGCCGATGCCGACCGGCCTGCCCTGCGACTCGACGATCAGGATGAAGTCCGGGTCGGCGAACTGCTTGAGGTTGTGGACGACATGCTCCAGCTCGCGGTCGGTCATGGGCACGTGCCCCCAGTTCTCGCGCCACGCGCCAGATTCACTGGCATAAACCGCCTTGAGTGCCTGAATCTCGTGCGCCAACCGTTTGAAATTTGCCGTGCGCACGGTGAAGCGACCACGCTTTTCGACCAGCTTGGTCAGCCGCGCCAACTTCTCGCCGATGACTTGCTGTGCCGTCTCTGCCGATACCCACCACGCCCATAGATCCATCGCCTTTTTGAACCCATAGCGCTCGACCAGCTCAACGTAGTAGCGCGGGTTGTAGGTCATCAGCACCATGGGCTCGCTGTCGAAGCCGTCCACCAGCAACCCGCACTCATCGTTCAGGCTGAGCGTGGCCGGGCCGCGCAGTACGTTCATGCCGCGCGCCTTTACCCAGTCGCGCGCAGTGTCGAACAGCGCCGCAGCCACTTCAAAGTCGTTGATCGTCTCGAAGCCGCCGAAGAAGCCGGTCTTCTCGTTGTGAAAAGCGTTGTGGCGGTTGTTCTGGATCGCGACGATCGTGCCGACGATCCGTCCGTCGCGCCGCGCCGTGAACATGGCGGCGTCGGAATGTTCGAAGAAGGGGTTCTTCGCCTTGTCGTAAAACGCCATGCGCTCACTCATCAAGGGCGGCACCCAATAGGGGTCATCTTTATAAATTTCCCATTGGAACTCGATAAACTGCTGGCGCTCCTGAGGCGTGCGACACTCTGAGACGACAATGGGACTGCTCATGGGCTGGATCTACCGGCGATCGAAGATTGTAAATCAAACCGGACTCGTGATATATTATCCCGCCTGCCCGCGGCCGCACGATGACCTCGATGCGGCTGACTTTCCGCTCTCTCAAGGGCGGCCTGCACCGTTAGGCGGCTTGAAGTGAGGGCAACGATTCCGAGGAAAGGAGCAATCAAGACGATTCATATGCGCAAGTACGAACTCACCTATATCGCGAAACCCGATCTGGACGCGAGCGCGTTAGCCGCGCTGATCGAACGCGTGAGCAGCTTCGTGACATCCGAAGGCGGCGCCGTCGTCGAGACCACACAATGGGGACTGCGTCCGTTGTCCTATCCCATTCGCAAGTATCGCGAGGGGTTCTACGTCTTCTCAGTTGTCGAACTCGAGGCGTCCAGTTTGGCGCGGATCGAGCAGCGGCTGCGCCTAACAGAGGACATCATTCGCTATCTGCTCGTGCGCGCCGATGAGCATGATGGCACGGAATCAGGCGGCGGCGCGGAAGTCGAGGCTCAGGCTGCCCACGAGACGTCCGCCACGAAGTCGGCGGAAGCTTTGGAAACGCAACCTGCACCTTCTGCAGCCTGACGCTCACGATTCGCTTCTAGCGTTTCGTTTACTTCTCAAGTTTAGCGATCGTTTCAAGTGATGTGATCAAGTGTGATGCGCGACGGATGAACGGACAGCATGTGACGATCGTCCGTGGAGTTCAAGCACGATGCGTGGACTGAACAAGGTTATGATCATCGGTCACCTAGGACGTGACCCAGAGTTGCGATATACGCCCAGCGGCAAGGCCGTGACGTCGTTTGCTGTGGAGACACGCCGTGATTGGACGACGCCGGATGGCCAGCGGCACGAAGAGGCCGAATGGTTCAATGTGATCGCCTGGGGCAGCCTGGCCGAAATTTGCAAGCAGCACCTCTCGCGCGGCCAGCAGGTATACATCGAGGGCCGGCTGCAAACGCGAGGCTGGGAGGATAGCGAAGGCAAGCGCCATTACCGCACGGAAATCGTCGCCAACGAGATGGTCGTGCTGGGCGAACGCCGGCCACATTACGAGAACAATCACGCCGCAGAAGCTGCTGACGAGGAATCCCTCGCCTTCTGATCGTTCCTCCTGCTCATAGATGGCGTGACTCCTGCCGCGCAACGGCGCACGCTGCAACTCGCCGGTGCGAGGAAGAGTCCATTGCTGCACTTCGCATGACCAAAAAGAACGAACCTCTCAGCGCGCGCTTGACCCGCATGCAGATGTCGCGCTACGAGCGCGAACGGCGCCAACGCCAATTCGTCATCCTCGGCAGCATTCTGCTCGCGGCGATCACCGTGGTGCTGGTCACTGCAGCCTTGGTGGACATCTTCGTCATCCAGCCTCAGCGCGCGGTGGCCAGCGTCGGCGACCAGACGATCAACGTCCAACAACTGCAAAAACGCATGCGCTACGACCAGGCACAACTGCGCGGCCGCTTCAATCAGCTCCAGCAGCAGGTCGCGCAATTACAACAGAGCAACGACCCCAGCGCGGCGTTTCTCCAGCAGTTCTACCAGCAGCAACTGCAGCAGATCGTCCTGCAGAGCAGTGCCGAGCAGATCGCGCAAAATGCGCTGAGCACGCTGATTGACGATTCGCTCATCCGTCAGGAGGCGGCCCGTCGTGGCATCACGGTCACCCCGGAGGAGGTGACGGAGGAGCTGGAGAAGAGTTTTGGCTTTTACCGCAAGACCTTGACGCCGTTCCCGACTTACACGCCGGTCACCCCGAATACACCCATCCCGACTGCCACCGGCGAAGTCACTGCAACCGCCGCGGCCGGCGTGACGCCGACCGTCACGCCCGAGCCAACGGTCGTCCTGCCTACCGCCACGCCACGCCTGCAGCCGACGTCCATCACCGAGGGGGACTTCCAGTTGCTCCTGCAGAACACGCTTGCCGATTACCAGCCTCTGGGCATCACCGAGCAGGACCTGCGCGAGCTGATCGCCAGCAACCTATATCGCGAGCGCTTGCAGAAAGCCTTCGCCGATGAGACGCCGAAGGTCGCTCCACACTATCAGTTCGACTATGTGCGCTTCAACACGCTGGACGAAGCCCAAAAGGCCGCCGACCGCCTGGCGCGCAACGAGCTCGACTTCGCCGCGTTGATTTCGCAGACCAACGCCATCACGCAGCCGGCGCCGATCGGGAGCGGCGCAAGCATGACCTGGACCAGCCGGCCAAGCGTACAAAACCAGTTCGGCATAGACATCGCCGACCAGTTGGCCAACGCGCCGCTCGGCGCGCCGACACCGGTGATCACGTCGTCGCTCGGCAGCTTTTATATCTTGCTGCCGCTAGGCCGCGAAGACCGGCCGCTCTCCGAAAGCGAATTGCAAACCGAACAGCGGCGCGCCTTCGACGACTGGCTCAGCGAGGCACGCGAAAACGCCGGCCTGGTCAAACGGCTGATCGAACCCACCACCGTCATCCCCCAGGCGGTGCGCGACGCGGCCAGGAACTTCCTGGCGCAATACGGTGGGGGCTAGGCGCGCAGTGGCGCAGGCCTCGACAGGCGCGGCCTGTGGCTATTGGTCGCACACGGCGGTCGCACTCACATTCATATCATTTGCATCCCGTAAAATCGGGCAATGCTGTCGTTCAGCCAGCCGGTCTTCCTGGTGCTGTTGGTGCTTTTGCCCATCAGTGCGCTGATCGCGTTGCCGCGCCTGTTGACGCGGCGCAAGGTCGCCGGCACACGGTCAACCTCGAAGCGGCGGCTGAACAAGCACGCCCTCGCTGCGCTTGCCGTGCGCTGGGCGTTGCTGGCCTCGCTCATCCTCGCCCTCGCCGGTATGCAGGCCGTCCAGCTCACCAACAAACTGGCCGTGGTGTTCGTGATTGACGCGTCGGACAGCGTCGGCCCGAGCGGTGTGGAGCAGGCGGCGCAGTTCGTGCGCGAGGCGCTGCGCAGCATGCGCACGGATGGGAACGATGAAGCCGCGGTGGTCGTCTTCGGCGCCGACGCGCAGATCGAGCGCGCCATGTCCGGTGTGCGCGACCTGGCACCGCTCGGTGCGCAGGTACGATCTGCCGGCACGAACGTGGAGGGCGCGATCCGGCTAGGTATGTCCCTGTTCCCGGCCGACGCCGCCAAGCGCATCGTGCTATTGAGCGATGGCAAACAGACCGTCGGCGACGCCGAGGCCGCCGTCCGGCTGGCGCGCGCCACCGACATCCGGCTGGACGTCGTGCCGTTGCCATCCGTCCAAGGCCCCGATGCAGCCATCGAGCGCGTTGATGCGCCCCAGCGCGCCTCGGCCGGCCAGATCATCCCGCTGCAGATCGTGGTGCGCTCGAATCAGGCCATGCGCGCCCAGCTCACCGTGTTCTCCGGGCCGGACATCGTGGCTCAGGAGGTCGTCAACCTCACCGCCGGGCTCAACGAATTCAGCGTGCGCGCCAACGCCACGCGCACCGGTTTCAGCGCCTTCCGCGTGCAGGTTGCACCGGAGAGCGACGTGCGCCCACAGAACAACGCGCTGTCGTCCTCGGTCATCGTCGGTGGGCCGCCGCGCATCTTGCTCGTGTCGGTTCCGCCGGAATCCTCTTCCACCGGCGTAGACGAGGTGAGCGCGCTGAAGGAGGCGCTGAGCGCGACCGGCATCGAGTATGACGAAGCCTCGCCGCGCGCAATGCCCAGCGAAATCCAATCGCTGGCCGGTTATCAGGCCGTGGTGCTGGCCAACGTGCCGGCGCGCGAGCTCTCGTTGCGCGCGATGTATTCGCTGCAGAGCTACGTGCGCGACATCGGCGGCGGCCTGGTGGTCATCGGTGGGCCCAATAGCTACGGCGTGGGCGGCTACTACAAGACGCCGCTGGAAGAGACGTTGCCGGTGGAGATGCAGGTCAAAGACCCCAAGCGCTTTCCGTCGGTGTCCATCGTGGTCGTGATGGACAAGAGCGGTAGCATGAGCGCCATCGAAAATGGCGTGACCAAGATGCGGTTAGCAGCCGAAGCTGCCGCGCGCGTAGCCGAATTGGTGAACGAGGACGACGAGGTGACGGTCATCGGCTTCGACACCGAACTGGTGGACCTGATCGGGCCGTTCCGGGGGCGCGATAAGAACAAATATATCAACCAAATCCTGAGCATTGCGCCAGGCGGTGGCGGCATCTACGTGTACGAGTCGCTGCTGGAGGCCGAGAAGATCGTCGCTAAGTCCACCAAGCTTTCCAAGTTCATCATCTTGCTGGCCGACGGCAACGACGCCGAGCGGCAGGAGGGCGTGCCCGAACTCGTGCGCAAGATGCGCGACGAATACAACACCACGCTGAGCGTGGTCGCCTTCGGTGACGGCACCGACATCCCCTTCCTCAAGCGGATCGCCGCCATCGGCAAGGGCCGCTATCATTTCACCGACAAAGCTGCCAACCTGCCCACCATCTTCACGGAGGAAGCCGCGTTGGCGCAGCGCAGCTACATCGTCGAGCAGAGCTTCTTCCCCAAGCTGGGCATGGCCAGCCCGATCCTGAGCGGCATTACCGAAGCCCCCGCGCTGCAGGGCTACATCGCCAGCACGGCCAAGCCTGCAGCGCAGGTGATCCTGCGCGCTAACGAGAGCGACCCGCTGCTTGCCGCTTGGCAGTATGGCTTGGGCCGCGCCGTGGCGTTCACGTCGGATGCCACCGGGCGCTGGGCGAAGAACTGGGTGCGATGGAGTGAGTTCCCCAAGTTCTGGGCACAAGCCATTCGCTGGACGATCCTGGATCGCGGACAATCCGCGATTCAAGTCAATGTGCAACAGCGCGACGAACAAACCGTGATCGTCGCCGACGTGCCGGAGTCGCAGATCGCCGAAGACTTGAAGCTGACGGCGACCGTGATTGACAGCGACGGCCAGGCGCGCGAGATTGCATTGACGCAGACCGCGCCGGGCCGCTACGAAGCAGAGACCTATCTCGACCAGGCCGGCGCATACTTCGTACGGGTGGCGCCGGTGATCACAGCGACGGAGGCGAGCCAGCCGACCGGTGGCTTGGGTGATACTACGGTCGCCTATGTGCGGCCATATTCGCCCGAATACGCGCAAATGGAAGGAGGCGAAGAGAACCTGCGTGATTGGGCATCCCTCGGCGGTGGCAAGATGCTGGCATCGCCAGCACAGGCGTTCGCGCTGAACGCACCTGTCGCTGCTTCACGCACCGACCTCTTCCCGCTGCTGCTGGCGCTCGCCGCGCTGCTGCTGCCCTTCGACGTCGGCGTGCGGCGCATTACGGTCAGCCTGCGCAAACTGCTCGGCCTCTCCGGCGAGAAGCTCGCGCCGGCCGGTAACCTGGAATCGAGCGGGCGCATGGGTCAACTGCTGCGCGCCAAGACCCGCGTCACCCGCGAGCCGGCGCCGCAGATCATGCCGCGCCGGACTACTACTACGCACGCGTCAGCCGGGCCTTCCCCTGTCGAAGCGCAAGCCTCATCGCCGCAACAAGCGGCCGCTACGGCCTCCGAGCTGCTCCGGCGGCGCAAGCAGCGTGCACAATCCGATGGCGAAGAGAAGCCGGGCAGCGAGAAGGCATAGTCTCGCCTAGGATGTCGCCTGCTTACCGGAATGAATCAATGCCCCGCGTCGCGCGTTACCTGTGGGCAGATTGGTTCCGCAATTGGTCGTGCGTCGGAGCACTGCTTTAGCCAAGGATCAGCGCTTCACGTGTTCGATAGAGTGTGTCAGGCCCTGCGCTACTGTTTCAACACCAGCGGCAAATGCACCCGTGCAGTGACCGTTACCGTATTCGCGCAGTCGTTGTTGCTTTCCTCGCTCTCGGCAATTCCGCCGTCTGGGTCGGCGCGGCATGGGCCACCGGTCGGGTTGACCAATGATCCGGTTGCTGTGGGCGTTGCACTGAAGGCTACTTCGAACTTCCCGGTTGCCGCGCCCAGCGTCACCGTCGCGCTGCCGGCCGTGCAGGTGAGCACATTGCTGGCGATAGAGCAAGCGATATTCGAAGCATTCGTCACGTTGACCGGATTTTGCGCAACCGGCGTGCCATAGCTCGCCCCGGCAGGCAAGTGATCGCGGAAGATCACTTGCCCTGCAGCAAAAGCAGCCGGCTCGACGCCGGTGTTGGAGATTGTAGCCGTCCACGTGAACGGCACGCTTAGCACTGCGACGCCACCGACGTTGTTCACTTTGGACGCTCTCAGATCGGCGAAGGTGGCTTCGTAGGCGCCGATGTCACAGACCGCAACGCTGTCGGCATCATCGCCGTCCTGTGGGCGCGGGACGCCGCGCTGGTCGGCAAGTGTGCAGCTCACGTTATCGCCGGCGTCAATTGCCACGCTGCCGGGATTAAGCGGAAGATAAGCCGGGCTGCCGGTCAACGCGCCGAAGTTCAACTGCGCTGCGGTGACTTGCGCAAAGCTCGATCCGCAGGTGTTATCGGTCGCCATGTTGTTCGTGCTGCCGACAGCAATCACACCGGCGCAATTGCCGCCACTTGTGCTGCCACCGACGATAGTGTTGCGCAGCGTCGCGGTGCCGCTAGCAAGAGTAGAAATTCCGCCGCCGCTAGGAGCGCTGTTGCCGAAGAGGGTACTGTTGCTCACGATCAGTGTGTCCTCGTTGTGGATGCCGCCGCCTTGATTGTCTGCGGTATTGTTGATGAAGGTACTGTTGCTCACCGTGAGCTGTCCGCTGCTGGCGTTGAAGATACTACCGCCGGCGTTGGCGCCGCCGCTCGCTGTATTGCCGGAGAAAGTGCTGCTCATCACGACCGCCACCCCAATGTTGGTAATACCACCGCCGCTGCCTGCGCTGTTGTTCTCGAAAGTGCTGCTCATCACCGTCAGCGCGCCCGGAGTATTGTTGAAGATAGCGCCGGCACTTGAGGCTGAAGGTAATCGTGTCGTCGCCGGCGCTCGCCGGGCCACAATTGGTATTGAGCGGGGTGTTGTTTGCTGCAAGAATCGCCTCGCGCAGAGTGCAGAAGGCATCATCTGTCGTGTTATCCGCCGTCGAGTTAACCACATAGCCGGCGGCGCGTACTATCTGCGGCGCTTGCCACTCGAATAGCAGGCTCACTAGCAGCCCGGCGAAGATAAGTCGCAACTGTTTCATTTCAAACTCCTTACTAGGTTGACGGGTTGATTCTGATTTGGAAACGACCGATCTGACAAATTGCACGTTTTACCACTTTCTGCGGATGTGCCGGGCATCATGGCATGCTGCACGACAGCAAGACGATCCCATGGAAGCCATGTTGTTCGAGCCGCTCGATTTGACCAAGCCGCCCCCGGCGCGTGCCAGGCCGGGTCAGTGCCGTCGAGCGTGAACGCGCGCCGGAGATGTAGATGTCGAGTTTAGTAGTGCAATTCTATTCGGAGTGCTCGGGGTGCATTTTTTGTTGGGGGCGTTGCCGGTCTGTGCTGCGGCCTGCTGACGCGCCATGTACGTGTATATGTAGGGCATGGTCTCCGTGCCGCGCCGTGCATTACCCCGCAGAAAAGTGCACCCGAATGCAGGGCGCATTT
The DNA here is from genome assembly GCA_025998955.1 of Candidatus Roseilinea sp. NCBI lineage: Bacteria > Bacillati > Chloroflexota > Candidatus Thermofontia > Candidatus Roseilinea > Candidatus Roseilinea sp. The sequence goes on along the minus strand of AP024676.1, from coordinate 104,350 downwards.
CACCATAGGGGAAACGCGGACTGGTTAGCAGCGGTATTCGCCTCAATCGCGCTGGGATAAATCCCAGCGCTGAGCATACAGGCAAGCCGCGCGCGTCCCGCCCCCTTTCAGCCCAGGCGTTTACGCCGGGGCAGGCCTACTACCTCTGCCCCCGTTGGCGAATGCACCCGTGCTCGGCGGATCGGCTATGCTCACCCACCCACTCCCTCAACTATCCCCCTAGGCGCCAGAACTTCGCCGTCACTCTTCAGCAGGCCGATTCCCTCCGCCTCGGCCAACTCTCGGGCACCCAAATCCACCCGGATGCTGTAGGCATACACCAAATACGGCCCCGGACAGCCCTGCTCCGCCAACAGCCGACGCCACCCCTCCGAGCGCATCCGCTGCGACCACGCCTGCACGTCGCGCCGGCTGAGCCGCGCCTTCGCTTCCACCACCGCCCACATGCGCTGACCGGCAGGGTCTTCCACGGGCAAGACCACGTCAATCTCGCCGTCCAGCGGCACAGAATATGGCGGCTGCAAAGCGCGGTAGCCCTTGCGACGCAGCACGACCTCGACCACGCTGGCTGCCTCTTCCTCCACCGTTGCGCCGAAGGCGCGTTGCAGCTCGCCGACGGCCTTACCCAGATTGTCCACCCGCTGCTCGGTGCGCCGCTGTGCCTCGGCCAGCTCCTCCACCCGCTGCTCGGTGCGCCGCTGCGCCTCGGCCAGCTCCTCCACCCGCTGTTCGGTGCGCCGCTGCGCCTCGGCCAGCTCCTCCACCCGCTGCTCGGTGCGTCGCTGCGCCTCGGCCAATTCACGCTGCGCCTCGGCCAGCTCCCGCACGATGGCCGGCAACGTCAGAATCTCATCCGTCAGCACCAGCCGGCGCAACTCCTCCCGCCACTCCGGGTGCTCATACAGCGCGCTGATCCACTCTCGGAATTCCTCGGCGCCGAACGGCATGGCTCACCTCGTTGAGCCTATTGTACTTCCCGCACGCCCGGATTGTGCCTTCGGCTCAGCAGGGGCGATTCTCTCGAAAGCGACTAAAGAACAGCGCTCAACACGCTCGGAGCGCATTGAGCGCCACAGTATTTGAGACGCTGGCGCAGCGCCAGAACATACTATCCAAGCGTTTCGGGGCAGTCGGGACAAAGGTGAACCCTGTCCCATTCACCTCTCACCTCACGGCTTGCTCACTGCGGGCGCACACACCAGCGTCCCCGGCTAGCGAATCACCGGCGCGAGGGGGATGCCTGCCTAATCCAGTGTGCCCAGATCGCTGCACAATGCGATAATCCATGCTCAATCCTCATCATGAAATTCGCCCGGTCGCTCGTCCTCGTGTATACCTTGATTCTCGCCTCCGTCTCGTCTTGCGCCGCCGATCTACGCACGGCGCGCGCCGAAGTGCCGATCTTGGAGACCAACGCACCGGGCGGCGACTACGGCTTGTTCGAGGACGGTCAATACGTGCCCGAGCCGTGGTTCATGTGGTTCGTGCTGGGCGAGCTATCCTCGGCGGAGGACGTGGACATGGCCAAGTTCGACTACCAGCAGGGCGACCGCTTCAAGGCCGAAATCTTCATCCCCGGCCACGAGGAGCTGCGCGCGTTCAACCCTAACATCGCACTGATCGGGCCGGGTCTGCCACAGCCGGCCGAGCCGCTGCCGTTCGAGATTCCGGAGGGCATGGGGGCGATCGTCGCCACCAGCGATGGCACGTTCGACTACTTTGACATCTTTACGCAGATGGTGTACTTCCCGCGCGCGAAGATCGAGGTCATCATGCCCCAGACCGGGCGCTACTACGTTGCGGTGTGGGGCGAGCCGGTGGGCATGGCGCGTTACGCCCTCGACATCGGCATCATGGAGAACTTCGCCCCGCAGGTGCTGGTACGCTATCCCATCAACTGGTGGGAAGTGCGCGACTACCTGCAATGGGGACATTGGCCGGCCCTGCTGGTTCCGCCACTGATCGCCGCGGTCTTGATCTGGCTGATGCGCCGGCTCGCCCGGCGCAGGCCGATCCGCCAATACGAGCAGATCACCTTTGCCATCGCGCTGGTCGGGCTGACGGCGACGTTCATCGTTTTGGTGGCACAGCAGACGACCGGCTACGGCCCGCAAATCGCCATGACCTTCTCGATCGCCGCAGTGATCGCGCTGGCGTTGGCCGGCTCGGTCGTGTGGGGCGCCTACATCCTGACGCCGCTACGCGAGCGCCTCAACCTGCGCGAGTTCGCCGGCGACGATCAGTTCGTGTGGGTCAACGGCTACGCGATCCACTACACCGACGATGGCCCGCACGGCGCGCCGGCCGTCGTCCTGATCCATGGCTTCGCCTCGTCGGTCTTCACCTGGCGTAACGTTAAGGCGGCGCTGCTGTCGGCCGGTTATCGTGTGATCGCCGTGGACCAGCTGGGCAGCGGCGCATCGGCCCGCCCGGCCGAGCCGATCTATACCACCCAAACCCAGGCCGAGCTGGTCCTGGGGGTGCTCGATGCGCTGGGCGTGAAGCGGGCGCATTTCGTCGGCCATTCGTTCGGCGGGCGCGTCGCCATGCAAATCGCCATCCTCGCGCCGGAGCGTGTGCAGTCGCTGGCCGCGCTTGCGCCGGAGGCTTTTGCAACCGATCGCCCCGGCATCGCCCGCTGGGTGCGCTTGCCGATCATCGGCTATGTGTTGGCCTTCTATTCCACTTCGCCCTGGCTGGTTCGGCCAGGGCTGCGCTTCGTCTCGGCCAGGCACGAATGGATCACCGAGGCAGTGGTGAAAGGCTATGCCGGCCCGCTCTACGTGCGCGGCTCGGCGCTGGCCCAGGTGTGGCAGGCACGTTCGCCCAAGGATGGCGCCAAGCCGGTGCCGCACAATCTAAGCGCCATCACGCAGCCCACCTTGCTGCTATGGGGCGAGCGCGATCCGGTCTTCCCGGCCGAAGATGGCGCTAGGCTGGTGCGCATCCTGCCCAACGTCCGGCTCCACGTGTTCGAGGGCGTCGGCCACATCGTCCACGAAGAATGCCCCGAAGCGACCCAGCGCGCCATCCTAGACTTTCTCGAACTCTCGACGAAGACCCATGTGGGTCTCAGCTTTCCGGCGCAACATCAACGATGCACTTCTGAAGCTTCTGAGAGCGCCGCCTAGCCGCACCTTCCGAACGATGCAGAGATCGCTTCTGATGTCAGGGATCGCTCTGCACAGCCATCCCCGGAATTCGGGGTGCGGATGGAGTCCGCGCCCGACTGAGTGATGCATGCCAAAAGCAGCGCCTACCATGAACTGATCGAAGCGATGTCCCAGCCGGGGTGTCCGATCTGCCGGCTGGTGGATCGCGCCGTGCGGCAGTATGTGGACGTGTTCTTCTATGAGAGCGTCACCAACGTCGAACGGCGGGCAGAGATCCGCGAGGCACGCGGCTATTGCTCGGTGCACGGCGCGCTGCTGGCCGGCCACGCGCGCATGCTCGGCGTCGCCATCATCCAGCACGACGTGATCAACGACGTACTGCGCGAGGTCAACCGCGCCCTGCCGGAGACGCCCACGAAACGTCGCCGCCTGGAAGATTGGGTCAATGCGCCCATGCGCCGGGCGGTGCTGGACGCCGTCAGGCCGAAGCGCATGTGCCCTCTGTGCGAGTATGAGCGCGACCAGGAAGGCATGCTGCTGCGCACGCTGGCCCAGGAGATTCACGAAGACGCCATGCGCGCGGCCTTCGAGCGCTCGTCTGGGTTGTGCTTGCCTCACCTGCAAACCTTGTTGCAACTGCGCGGGGTAAAGCCGCACCACCTGCGCCTGCTCATGCAGATCGAACGGGACATCCTGCTGGCGCTGAAGGCCGATCTGGAGGAGTATCTGGCCAAGAGCAACGGCTCCTACGACTACACGGGCATGGGGCGCGAAGCAGATTCGCTGCTGCGCGCGGTGAAGCTGGTGTCCGGCCGGGTCATCGGGCGGCGCTGAGCGGCCGCTTTCAGGCGGGGCTCAGGTTTTGCGCTTAGGCTCTGGCCGGTCATTGGCTGAAACGCACATGGACGTACGCGACACGCTTCCTTCGATTTATCTCCAACCGCGGGCCTTCGCTATCCCCAGCGCCGGCGCGCGCCGCGAGCATGGGTTCTTCCAAGCGCTGCAATCCACCGCCAGCGTCTTCGCGCAGCACCCACTGCCGGTCGTCGCGTGCGCGTTCCTCTGCTTCGCTGGCGCGGGCGTCATTGGCTCGTTGGTCTACGGCACTATGATCGGCGAGGCGGTGATCCGCACCGGCTCGCACACCATGACCACGATGCGCGCCTACAACACGCAGATGCTGGTGCAAGCGTTGATCGGCGCGTTCACCTTCCTGCTCGGGCGCGGGGCGTTGACGTGGATCGCGATGCAGGAGGAGCGGCGCGGCGACAAGACGGTCACGCTGCGCGCTGCCTTGAAAGCCGCGCTGAGCGCCTGGCGCCCGCTGGCGCTCAGCACAGCGCTCTACGGCGTGTTGATCACCATCGGTCTGTTGGGTTTGTCGGCGATGCTGCGCGAATTGCGCCTGGACGTGTCAAACACGCGCTCGATTCGCATCGGTGACTTCAGCAACATCCTGCACTGGACCGTAATCCGCGCGATCAGCTTGCTGCCACCCGACCCGGGCTCGCCGTTCAGCGATTGGCTGGCTGCGACGCGCTACAACCTGTCGCGATCTATGGTGGGGTCCTACATGGGCTTCGGCCCATCCAGCGCGCCGCGCGTCGTTGCGCCGGGGACGGTTGCCGTGGGCCTCGCCTCCATCGCGCTATTGATCGCGACGGATGCGCTGTTGTGCATGCGCACAGCAGCGATCTTCGCGACGCTATCGCCGGCCAGTAGTAGTGCGTGGCTTCGCGAAGCACTGCGTGTGAGCAAGGCGCACCTTGCGCACGTGCTACTCTGGCGCTGGTCGCTCCGGTTGACGTTCGTCGCCTTCGCCGTCGCGGCGTTCGTGCTCACGCCGGCGCTGCAACAAGTGCTGGTGGTCGGACCGGCGCGCCAGATGCTCGGCGTCGGCTACTGGCCCTATCACATCGCGCAGTCGGCCAACGGCGTCGCCATCGCCCTGGTCAACGGTGCGCTCATTGCTGCAAGCGTGATCTTCGAGGCGCGCATGTACAAGACTTTGGCCCGATAATGGGCATCCTATGCAGCAGGTGATCTCCGGCGCGCTCCCGTTGGCCGGCGAGCGCGATCGCGCAGTCGCTTCTCATGCGCAGCCACGCGCCGCCTTTGGTTCCGTGCTTCAGGCGACCTTCGCCGTCTTCGCCCACTATCCGCTGCCCATCCTCGCGTGCAGCCTGTTGTGCTTCGCCGGTGTGGTCATCGTTGGCGCGTTGTCGTATGCCGCAGTCATGCTGCACGGCATGGCGATGCAGAACAGCTACTTCGCGTTGGCCGCCCACGCGTTCTATCTACAAATGCAGATCCAGGCCGCGATCGGCGCGTTCACCTTCCTGATCGGCCGTGGTGCGATCACCTGGATCGCGCTACGTGTGCCGGCCTGTGCTGACGATCCGGCGCGCGCCGAAGTTACCCTGCGCGCCGCATTCGGTGCGGCGCTGCGGCGCTGGCGACCGCTGCTGGCCAGCAGCCTGCTCTACGGCGCACTCATCACCCTCAGCTTGGTCGGCATCACATGGATGCTGCGCGAGGCGCGTCTAGATGTTTCCAACTATCGCTGGGTGCGCCGCGACGCCAACAGCATCCTGAACATGACCGTAGTGCGGGCGATTGCGCAGTTGCCGCCCGATCCGGGCTCGCCCTTCACGGAGCTGTATTCGGCGACGCGCTACCATCTCGCCCGCCAGAGCGGTAGCTCGCTGGGCTGGTCGCTCTATCAGCCCGCAACGCTCAAGTTGCCCGCACCGCTGCTCCTCGCCGGAATTGCGGGCGCGCTGCTCGCTTTCGCCACCGAAGCGCTGCTATGCATGCGGACTGCACGCATCATGCACGCGCCCGAGCGTGGCATCTTTCAGTGGCTGGCCCCGACGCTGCGCCTTAGCCTGACCCACTTCTGGCGCGTCGCTGCTTGGCGATGGAGCGTCCGGCTAGCAGTGGTCGTCCTATCCGTAGCCGGCCTGACGTTGCCTATCGCCCTGCACCAGGGCATCATGATCCCCGCCATGGTGAGCGAAGTGCGCGCTTACTGGCCGTATCCAGTCAACATCTCGGCCTACACCATCGGCACGGCGCTGATTAGCGTGTTCACGATTCCATTCAGCCTGAGCTTCGAAGCGCGGATGTATCTGGCTTTGACGAACGAGCGCTAGCCGCCGTTCACGACCGGCAACCCGCCGGGGTCGCCATCGCACCGCACGGCGGAGGCGATCACCCAACCTAAGTCGCCGCGCTCGGTCGCGCCATACAGCCAAGTGGCGTCAGCGTTGCGGCCGGTGGCGGAAAACTTCGCGCCCGGGCGCAGTTGGCCGAGCAGCCGCGTGGTGCGATCTGGGCCGGCGCGCAGGTTCAGCGCTCGGTTGATCGCGACGACGCAAGCGAGCGGTCCTACCGGCGCTTCGGTCGCCACGACGGTCACGGTCGGAGTTGCCGGCGTTGCTTCCAGTGTGATCACAACGGTTGCAGCCACCTCCTGAGCAGCCACCGTCGGCGTTGTGGTGACGATCGCAGCCAACTCGGTTGCTGTCGGCGCCGGTGTGCTGGTCGCGGTGGCGACGGGCGGCGTTCCGGTTGCCGCTGGTGTCGCCGTCGCGGTTTCGGGCGTTGCCGTTAGCTCCGGCGGGCTCGTCTCGGTCGCGGCAGGCGCGGGCGTCGCAGTCATCGCGGCGGCGACGCTTGCCGGCGCAGCCGTTGTCGCGCCAGCCATCGGCTCAGGCCGCGCGACCGTCGGCCGAGGGGTGAGCAAAACATCCGGCTCGGTGGGCCGCAAGTCCTCGAACGGCGCCGTGCAGCCCAGCGCATTAGACGGGATCCAGCCGAAGGTGATCTCCCGATTCCAGATGAGGATCCACTGCCCATCTGCCGTCCGGCCGTAAGCCGTGACGATGTCGCTCGGTTGCAGCGGCGCAGTCGCCTGCGCGAGGTCGCCTGGCTCCCTGCGCATGGGTAACTCGGCGCGCACGATGCAGCGCGCGAAGACCATCGGCGGTTGAGGCGTCGCCGTTGGCTCGGGCGGCGTGGGCGAAGCCAGCGCGGTCGGGGAGGCCGCAGCTGGAGAAGCCACGACGCGCGTAGCCGTCGCCTGCGTTGCAACTGCCGTCAGAATTCTGTTGGCCGTCTCGTTGGTTGGGCCGACAGTGCCGCTTGGCGCACAGCCGGCAAGAAGCAGCGACGCCAAGCTGATCAGCCGGGCGAGATGCACGAGCTGCGATCGCATGCCTTGTTTCCGGTGGTTGGACATCCGGCCATTGTAAGGCGCGCTGCGTTCTGCGCAAATGCATCACATTCGCATACGAACTGTTAGTGGAGCTCCAACATCGCTCTGACGTGCAGATTTATGATGGCGGCAACGAATCGAGACTATGACGGCGGATTGCAATCGCGTCTGTTGTTCGTTGAAGGGGATGGCATCATGAATCTGAATCAATACACAGAGAAAGCACAAGAAGCGTTGCTCGGCGCCCAATCACTGGCGCAGGAGTATGGCCAGCAGACCATCGAGCCGGAGCATCTGCTGCTCGCCTTGTTGCAACAGGACGGGGGCATCGTCCCGCCCATCATCCAGGCGGCCGGCGCCAACCCGGCGCGCATCACCGACCTGGTAGAACGCGACATTCGCAACAAGCCGAAGGTGAGCGGCGCGGTGGGCGAGGTGCGCCTCTCGCGCGAGGTGAGCCTATTGACCGACCGAGCCGAGGCCGAAGCCAAGCAGATGCGCGATGATTTCGTCAGCACCGAGCATTTGCTCCTCGCCCTGGCCGACCCGACAGCGACGCGCACCGGCCGCACGCCGTCGGCAACACAAATCCTGAACGCCAACGGCGTCACGCGCGATTCGATCCTACGCGCGTTAGTTCAGGTGCGCGGCAGCCAGCGCGTCACCTCGCAGAACCCCGAAGCGACCTATCAGGCGCTGGAGAAATACGGCCGCGACCTGACGCAGCTTGCACGGCAAGGCAAACTCGACCCGGTGATCGGCCGCGACGAGGAGATCCGCCGGGTGATCCAGATCCTCAGCCGGCGCACCAAGAACAACCCAGTGCTGATCGGCGAGCCGGGCGTGGGCAAGACCGCCATCGCCGAGGGTCTGGCGCAGCGCATCGTGCGACGCGATGTGCCGGAAGGCTTGAAGGACAAGCGCATCATCGCGCTCGATATGGGCGCGCTGATCGCCGGCGCCAAGTATCGCGGCGAGTTCGAGGAGCGCCTGAAGGCGGTGCTGAAAGAGGTCACCTCGTCCAACGGCAAGATCATCCTGTTCATTGACGAGCTCCATACCGTCGTCGGCGCGGGCAAGGCCGAGGGCGCGATGGACGCCGGCAACCTGCTCAAGCCCATGCTGGCGCGCGGCGAACTGCACTGCATTGGCGCAACCACGCTGGATGAATACCGCAAGCACATCGAGAAGGACGCGGCGCTGGAGCGGCGCTTCCAGCCGGTGTTCGTGGACGAGCCGAGCGTCGAGGACACCATCAGCATCCTGCGCGGCTTGAAGGAGCGCTACGAAATCCACCACGGCGTGCGCATCCAGGACGCAGCGGTGATCGCCGCGGCGACGTTGAGCGCGCGCTACATCAGCGACCGCCAATTGCCGGACAAGGCGATTGACCTGATTGACGAGGCGGCCAGCCGGGTGAAGATGGAGATTGATTCCAAGCCCACCGCGCTGGACGAAATTGACCGCAAAATCCTGCAACTGGAGATCGAGCGCGAGGCGCTGAAGAAGGAGACCGACGACGCCAGCAAGGAGCGCCTGGCTAAGATCGAGGCCGAGATCGCCAGCGAGAAGGAGAAGAGCAACGCGCTGCGCGCGCAATGGGAGCAGGAGAAGGCCGCCATCCAGGAGGTGCGCGCCATCCGCGAGCAGATCGAGCAGATCAACGTGCAGATCGAGCAGGCCGAACGCGACGCCGACCTGGCCAAAGCCGCCGAGCTGCGCTACGGCCGGCTGCGCGAGCTGGAGGCGAAGTTGAAGCAGGCGCAGGCCCGGCTGGCCGAGCTGCAGAAGGGTAACCCGCTGCTCAAGGAAGAGGTCGGCCCGGATGAGGTGGCCGCCGTCGTTTCGCGCTGGACGGGCATCCCGGTCACCAAGCTGCTGGAAGGCGAGATGCACAAGCTGGTGAAGATGGAGGAGCGGCTGCGCGAGCGGGTGGTCGGCCAGGACGACGGGCTACGCGCGGTGAGCAACGCCGTGCGCCGGGCGCGCGCCGGCTTGCAAGACCCGAACCGGCCGATCGGCTCGTTCATCTTCCTCGGCCCGACCGGCGTGGGCAAGACCGAGACGGCGAAGGCGCTGGCCGAGTTCCTGTTCGACGACGAGCGGGCGATGGTGCGCATTGACATGAGCGAGTATCAGGAGAAGCACACCGTCAGCCGGTTGATCGGCGCGCCGCCGGGCTACGTGGGCTACGAGGAGGGCGGCCAGCTCACCGAAGCCGTGCGCCGCCGTCCCTATTCGGTCGTGCTGTTCGACGAGATCGAGAAGGCGCATCCGGAAGTCTTCAACGTGCTGTTGCAGTTGCTGGATGACGGCCGGCTGACCGACGGTCAGGGCCGCACAGTAGACTTCCGCAACACGGTGGTGATCATGACCAGCAACCTGCTGGCCGGCGAAGACCTCGAACGGATGAGCCGCGATGAGATCGTGCGTCGCTTGCAGCGCTTCTTCCGACCGGAGTTCTTGAATCGGATTGATGAGATCGTGGTCTTCCACCCTTTGGACGAGCGACACATCGAGCAAATTGTGGACATCCAGCTCAATCGGCTGCGCAAGCTGCTGGCCGACCGCAAGCTCTCGCTGGAGCTGACACCTGCGGCAAAGCGCCACCTAGCGCAGGTAGGCTACGATCCGGCCTTCGGCGCGCGGCCGCTCAAGCGGGCCATCCAACACGAGCTGCAAGACCCGCTCTCGCTGGCTATCCTGGAAGGTCGCTATCACGAGGGTGACACCGTGCGCGTGGATGCGCGCGACGGTGTGTTGGTGTTGGAATAGCGCGCGCCCGTAAAGGGCACAACTACACACACCGGCATCGGTGGTTCAGAAATAGCCGTAGGCTTTACGCCGGCAGCTTTTGACCCGCCGCGCGCCGGCATCGGTGATGCGGTAGTTCAATCCTTCTGCATCGGGAATAGCGCTGAAGGGTGCAGGCCGCACGCGAATCGAACTATGGCCGAATGCCCATTCTTTCAGCCCTGCGTTTACTAGGGCGTCTGTGCACAGAGAATGTGCTAGAATTTCTGTTGCAATCGCGGTGCCTATAGCTCAATGGCAGAGCGCCTGACTGTGGCTCAGGAGGTTGAGGGTTCGAGACCGTCTAGGCACCCTGGGAACGCCTACCGTTCGTTTTTGCGAATGGTGGGCGTTCTGTTTGCACCCCCGGCAAACATCGGCCTACTCACGCTCGGCCCTCGCTTCACACCACGATCACCGGCGTAGCCGATGGATCCTGGGTGCGAATCTCGACTGCGTCGTAGGGCAGCTCCGGCGTCGTCCATCGCCACACCCACAGCGCTACCGGCGCCGGCACATTGACGCAGCCATGGCTGCGCCGCCGCCCGAAGTCGTTGTGCCAATACGCGCCGTGAATCGCGACGGCGCTCCGCGTGAAATAGCTGGGGAACGGCACGCCGGGCAAGTCATAGTAGTCCGCTCCCGACCCGCCGGTCATCCGCGACGTGGTGCGCTTGCGGATGATGCGGTGGTTGCCCTTCGGCGTCTGGAATGGGCCGTAGCCGGTCGCCGTGCGCGAGGTGACCAGCGGTGTGTCACCCTCGTAGGCCGTCATGATTTGCTTGCCCAAGTCAATCACGATGCGCTTGTTCTCGACGCCCGGCGAGAGGGGGGTCAGCTCTGAGGGATCGAAGCGCCGAACGTGCGCCGCGGGCACATATGGTCCTGGGCTGAACGTCACGCCGTCCTGCAGGCGATACCACCACTCGCCGTCCGCGCCCTGCGCAGCCCCGATCACGCGGAAAACGCCGGTGTAGTATAGACGCGCCGATCGCTGCGCGTTCGAATCCGGCGCAACGCGCGCGTCGCTGAACGGCACGGTAATCTCACCCCAGAACTTCTCCGCGGCGCGCTCCGGCTCCGGCGCGTTCCTCACGTCGTTCATCGGTTGCACCCACGATGAATAGACGTACCCCTCGTCGGTCTTGTACCAGATGTCGTTGTGGGGCATCTCGGCATCGCCGGGCACCTGCGCGTAGAGCCGCAGCACTTCGTCGCGCTTGGCCGAACGGACGAGTTTGGCGCGGGTCTTCGGCGCTTCGCGGATGTCCACCTTCCAATTGGCCACACGCCCGAGCGGCGCCGGCGGCGCCGGCGGCGCGTCCGGCTCCGGCTCGGTTTCGATCTCTAGGTCAATCTGATAGGCAAACAAATGGGTGAGGTTCGTCAGCGGCAGAGCGGCCATCGCTGCAGCGAGGCTGCCGGTCATTCTCAAGAGCTTTCGACGCGAGATGAGCATCACTCACCATCCTAACGATTCGAGGCCGCTGAGTCAACGACGAACCAGTAACGTTCGCCGCCCACCCGCGAAACGTAGCTGCGCACGCGCTCCGGCATCGCGGCCGCCGATCCGAACACGGCGAACAACTGCGAGGCATAGCACGCGATAGCGCGGATGCGTGCCTCCACTTCATCCTCTGTTAACGCGACCTTCTCGAACGCATAACCCTCAGGGAGATCGAAACGGCTCGGCCTATCCGCGTAAGGGAAATCCTCGTAGTAACGGATGGCCGACGGGCCGGCCAGCGATTCGACGGCACGCCGGACGATGACGTGATCCACATGGCCGCCGATGGCCATGGGGCAATAGACCCGCGCCACACCGCGGACGAGCGGCGCAAGCGCCACTTGCACTTTCGGAAGCTGAACCTGCCAGTCGTATGGATGCACCGCGCCGCCGATGAAGTCGTTTGTGTAGAGCGGCGCGCCGTGTTCATCGCAGCGGTAGATGGCGTCGAGCAGGCCGAGGTGCGCTGCGGTCGCCCCCAACACACGGCATGCACGCGCGTCCTCGGCACGCCGACCTTGGTAGGGCTGATCGCCAAGCTGCCACTGCCGGTGCTCGTGGCGCGCGGCTTCCGACAACGGCTGATTTGCCGGATGATCCGCCGTGCATACCGTAGCGATGGTGATCGGCTGACCTGCAGACGCCAAGCGATAGACCAGCCCGCCGCACGATAGGGCGACGTCGTCGAGGTGCGGCGAGACGAAGAGGATCACGGCCGCCGTCAGGGACGAATGACGACCGGCGTGCCCAGCGGCGCCCAGCGATACAGCTTGGCGGCGTCGGGGATGTTGAGCACGATGCAGCCGAACGAACCGCGCGCGCCGACGCGCCAATTCACCAGCCGGCCGTTGCGCGAGGGCATAGCATGGATGCCGTTCTCGATGTTGCCGGCGTCGTAGATGCCCATCCAGTATGGCATATCCAGGTTCCACAGGTTGGCGCGCGCCATGGGCATCTTGGTCTTGATACGGAAGACGCCGGGCTTAGTGTCGCGGTTGGGGTGCTCCTCGGTAGGCAGACCGGTGCTGACGAGGAAATCGAACACGAGCTGATCGCCATCGTATGCCCATAGGCGTTGCTTGCTCAGGCTAACGTAGATCACCTTGCCATCGCTAGGCTGAGGGTCAATCTTCGGCGCGAGCCAGGGAGACACGACACCCGGCGCAGTGGGAATGGTGAGCACGGTGCCGGGGATGACGCGGTTGTTGGCCAGACCGTTTGCCCGACGCAGCGCTTGTAGGCTCACCCCGAACTGCTCGGCGATTGCCGGCAGGCTGTCGCCCTTCTCGAAGGTGTAGGTGAGCCGGTCGCCAATAGAGCCCGCAGGTGACGCTGCAAACGCGGCGGGATGCACGCCCCACCCGATCAGCAGCGCGACCACGACGCTGAATACTCGCCGGATGAACATTCTAATACGGATGTTTGACAATTGACGATCCTACTTCCAACTACCGACGAATATACACCGGCGTGCCCAGCGGGGCCCAGCGATACAGCGCTGCAGCATCGCTGGTGTTGGCCACCACGCACCCGAACGAAGCAGGATAGCCGACCGGCCAGCGCACCAGCGCGCCGTTCTTGCGCATCGGCATCGCGTGGATGCCGTTCTCGATCGGCCCGACGTTGTAGATGCCCATCCAGTACGGCATGCGCAGTTGCCACACGCTCGACCAGGCCTCAGGGATCTTGCTCTGCACGCGGAAGTTGCCCTGGCGCGTGCCGCGCTTTGGTTCGCCGCTGCTGATGAGAAAGGTCATCACCACGTCGCCATCCTCGTATGCCCACAGCCGCTGCCGGCTGATGCTGACGAAGATTTCGCGCCCGCGACCTTTGATAATCTTGTCACCCGGCGTGCCTTGTGCAGCGAAGGCCAGACCCGCCGGCGCAACCAGCATGCCGAGGCTGCCTGCAATCAGGCCGGCGAGAAACGATCGGCGATTCATCGCGCAGAAGTGTAGCGAGAGTCCAGGAAATCTACAAGGAGCAAAAGTTCCCCAGCCACCTAGGCTTCGAACAATCGCTCGCCGCGCGCCAGGCGCTGCGCAATGTTGAAGGTCTGGCCTTGGGCGCGCATGGTCGGCGCGTGGGCGGCCAGATAGCGCGCGGCAGCGATCAACACGTGCATCGCTTCCGGCGTGCCCACCAGGAATTCGTGTTGTCGCACCGCTGCTTCGACGCACTGGATGGTGTGGAAGTCACGATCCTCGCGCAGCAGCAGCTTGCCCAGCATGACGATCACCTCGCGTGGCGGCGTTCCTTGATACAACAGTTGGGCCACGGCCTCGCCCGCCGCATCCACTTGCTGCTGCCGGTCGAGCAATGCCGGCAGATCGCCGAGCGACAGATGCACTTTGCCATTCGGCACCGGGATGCGCGCCGCCGGCACGTTGAGGAAGCGGTCGAGGTAGATGCTCATCGCTGCATCGAAGACGCCGCGCAAGAGTTCGCGCGAGTGCGTGCGCCGCAAGCCCTGATGCACCGCGTTGGCGAAGGTGAACGTGTGCAGCGCCGTGTCCCAGTCGCCGAACTCGTTGCTGGTGTGGAAGCGCGCGATGCGCAACGCCGCTGCGTAGGCCACGACGCCGGCCAAGTCAACGCCGCTTGTGCCCTCCCGGCATTCGCTCAGCAGCGCATCCACACTGGCCTGCGGATCGTCGCCGAGCAGCACGGCAACGAGTCGTTGGCGGCCTTGTTCATCAATTCTTCGTGTCTTCGCACCTTCGTGCTGGAGACCTTCGAGTTGCCTGAAGGTACGCTCCAGGATTTCGACCAGGTCAATCGGATTGCGCCAGGCGTTCGACTCCTCCATCCGGTCGGCATCGGCGTAGCCGCCGACCACGCTGGTCAGCACCAGCTCGGCGTTCTCCGGCGTCCAGCCGACGATGTCCAGCGCCTCCATCGCCTTGTTGGTGAAATCGAGCGGGTGGCCGGCGTCAATGTAGCGATGGTCGGTGGCAGCGGCGAAGAGCATATCGGCCAGTTGCTGTGGCGTCGCGCCGGTGCGCACTGCCGAAACGATGCAGCGCTCCGCACCCTCGGCGTCGCGCACCTCGATGAAGCGGCGAAACCAGCGCTTGAGTTCGAAAAACCGAGGTTCGGAGATGCCCGGCAGCGGCTGCACGATGAAGCGCGGCGGCATGCCGTCGGTGTCGCGCGCCACCGCCGATAGACCGTGGTATAGCGCCCGCGGACGATCCTCCGGCGCCAGGTGCGGCAGCAGGTTCATCATGCAGGTGAGGATGGTCAGGCCCGGCCCCCAGCCAGCCCGGCGGTAGCGCGCGCCGAATTCGAGGCCGGCGCGGAACGTCTCGACCGCGCCCTCATCGGCCTGCGCTAACCCGATCACCGACTTGGCGATGACGAGCGAGAGATTGCGCTCTAGGCCATCGCGCAAGCGCCGGCGCAGGTGCGCCTTCGGGTCGGCGTGCGGCGCAACATCCACCCAAATTTCGTCGCCGCGCACCTCGACCGGGAAGGCCCGCACGTCATCGGCCCACAGATCTAACGCGCCGCCGCTGGCCAGGTCGAAGCGGGCATGATGCCAGTGACAGGTCAAGATGCCGTCTCTCACGCTGCCGCGATCGAGCGGGAAGCCCATGTGCGGGCAGCGGTTATCCACTGCGTACACCTTGCCACCGTAGTCGAAAAGCGCGATCGTGTGTCCATCCACGGTCACCGTGAGGCAACCCCGGGCGCGCAGATCGCTGAGCTGGGCGGCGAGCGCCAAAGTCGAACTTGCAACCGTCATGGTTCTTCCTCCTTCGTCATCCTGAGACTCGCGAGAGTCTTTTGGTTGGAAGTCTACGGGCCGGCTGACCACATCTCGACGCCCCTCCGTTCAGCGCGCGGCCTGGACGAAAGGACAGAAGCTTAGCCACCTCTACGGCCCCACGTCGAAGCGCGCGTAGCCGACGCGCTGGCCGTCCGACGTGTTCACCGTGACGCGGATGGTGTAGCGCCCGGCAGGCAGCCCTTCGATGCCCCATTCCGTGAGCTGGCCATCCACCACCGGCGCGAGGTGTGGCCCACTGATCCACTTCCATTCGCCGGGGTTTTCGCCCTCGCCGTATTCGACGACGTATTGTTGAAAGCCCGACGGATTGACCGTGCCGCGGATGGAGAGCAGGCCACGCGCCACAGGCTCGCCCAACGAGGGATGCGTGATCAGAATGTCGGGGGATTGAGGATTGGCGATTGGCGATTGTGGATTGTTCACCAGGTTGGGATTGCCGACCTGCACGGCGCGCTCTACATTCTCGTCGGGAGGCAGCGGCAACTGGTCGGCGCTGAAGTATTCGATGCGCCGGCGCGGGCAGTTAGGCGAGGGCACGTGGCCGCCATATTCGCAGATCTCCGCAGCTATCACGCCGGGCGGCGGCACGAAGTCGGTCACCGGCTTGCCCGCCAGTGCCTCTTCCATGATCTGCTTCCAAATCGGCGCGGCGCCGGTGATGCCGCTCACGCCGCGCATCGGGCTATTGTCGCTGTTGCCCACCCACACGCCGACGACCAGCTCCGGCGTATAGCCGACCGTCAGGTTATCGCGGAAGTCGTTGGTCGTGCCGGTCTTTGCGGCGGCCGGTCGCGATAGCCGCAGCGGGCTGTTCAGGCCGAAGGTCTTGGCGCGGGCGGCGTTGTCGCTCAGCATGCTGGTGATGAGCCAGGCGTGTTCCGGCCGAACTGCCTGTTGCCCCTGCGTCGGGCGATAGTCACGCAGCAGATGGCCATCGGCGCGCTCCACGCGCGTGATGGCGATCGGCGGCAGGCGCACGCCACCGTTGGCCAGCACGGCGTAGGCCGCAGTCAGGTCCAGCAGCCGCGCCTCTGCACCCCCCAGCGTGACGGCCAACCCGTAGGCCGGGTTGGGCGGAAAGTTCAGGCCCACACGCTGCGCCATCTCCAAGAAGCCCGGCACGGTGACGAAGTGTAACGTTTCGACTGCCGGGATGTTCATGCTGCGCGCCAGCGCTTCGCGCATCAGCATCGGGCCGTGGAACTTGCCGTCGTAGTTGCGCGGCGCATAGACCTGGCCGTATTCGTTGGTGAAGGTGACCGGCCGGTCCCAGTACAAGGTGGCCGGCGTCCAGCCGCGCTCCAGCGCGGCTAGGTAGGTGAACGGCTTGACCGCCGACCCCGGCTGGCGCAGCATGATGGCGACGTTCACCTGGCCGTCTATCGTTTCATCGTTGAAATCGGCACTGCCGACCATGGCGAGGATCTCGCCGGTCTTCGGTTCGATCACCACCGCCGCGCCATTGGTGACGTTCTTGTCTCGCAACTGCGCGATCTGCCGGCGGATGGCATTTTCTGCGATTGCTTGCACACGTGGGTCGAGCGAGGTGTATACGCGCAGGCCGTCGCGATACAGCCCCTTTGCGCCGTATTCAGCATCGAGCTGCTGTTTGACGAATTGCATGAAGTGCGGCGCGATGGTCGAGATGTTCGGCAGCGTTGCGGTGAACGTCCGACTTTCGATCTCGCGCTGCGCTGCGTAGATCTGCTCGGGCGTGATGTAGCCGGCTTTCGCCATCAGCCGCAGCACGTCGTTTTGCCGACGCAGCACGCCCTGCTTGTTGGTGACCGGATCCCACAGCACTGGCGACTGCGGGATGCCGGCCAGCATCGAAGCCTCGGCCAGGTTCAACGCGCGGGCCGGTTTGCCGAAGTAGAGCTGTGCTGCAGCCTCCACGCCGTAGGCCTGGTTGCCGTAGTAGTTCTCGTTGAGGTAGATCTCCAGAATCTGATCGCGGGTGTAGCGGCGCGTCAATTCGTTGGCCAACACGATCTCGCGGATCTTGCGCTGTGGCGTGCGCGCGCCGCGCTCGGCCGGCGAGAGCAACAAATTGCGCGCCACCTGCTGGGTGATGGTGCTGCCGCCGCTGACGAACTCACGCTCGGTAATGGCGTAGTACAGCGCGCGGACGATGGCGATCGGGTCGAAGCCGACGCCTTGCGCATAGCGGTAGAAGTTCGGGTCTTCCGTCGCAAGCGTGGCCTGAATGAGGTAAGGGCTGATTTGGCCGAGCGGCACGCGCGTGCGCCGGCCGGCGGTCGGGTCGATCGGATCGGTCAGCTCCACGACCAAATTGCCTTCGCGGTCGAAGATCTTAGTGCTGGCGAACGCGCTCTGCGCCGCCGCGAGTTGACCGGGGTCGGGAATGTCACGGGCAATCAGCAAGTAGCCGGTCAGGCCGAGGATGACCATCGCAAAGAACAGGACGAATGTGATCAGCGCGAAGGCAAAGAAGACGGGCGCAAGCCGCATGCCGAGCGAACGCGGCCTGGCCGGTGACGTTTCAGCGCGATGCATGCTGCGCGAAGCAGCGCCGCTTGGTGGGGCGACGGGCGGCGCTGGAGGCTGAGGCTCCGTCCTGGGCGCAGCGTTGGGATCGCCGGCCGGCACGTAGCCGGCGCGCTGCGAAGGCGGCGTGCTGCGCACCGCTCGCCGAGGTGCTTGTTCGCGGTCGCGTTGATTGCTCATCCGTCCTCGATAGACGCAGGAGAGGCGCTCCCTGTTCCCTGACTGCGCAGTATAGTCAGTCTCAGTAGTTGAAACATCTCCGTTTACGCTCGCATTATGCTGTGCACTGCTGCCCTGCAGCTAAAGCTGCGGGCTACGCACAGCGAAGCCTGCTTCGCAGGCTCAAAATCAGTCCTGCAGGGACTTGGCATCGTGCAGCCCGCGACTTTAGTCGCCGGGCGGCGGCAAGTGCGAGCCGATGTTTTCAACAACTGAGTCCGGCAGGTGACCACGGGCTTCGACAAGCTCAGTCTGCACGTTGCAGCTGCCGTCGTGCGCAGCCGCCGATTCGACAATTCGCGCGCGATGCTTTGACCAGGCAGGCCTTGGTGTGGCGCATCTGCAGTCGTTGTGGTATAAGCCCAACCATGCAAGCGTTCTCCTACGTTCCCGCACGCACGCTTTCGGAAGCCGCCGAGATTCTGGCCCGCGAGGGCGAGCAGGCCAAATGTCTGAGTGGCGGCACCGATCTGATCGTCTTCCTGCGCGAGGGCCGGCGCAGCGCGAAGGTCGTGGTGGACGTCAAAGGCATTCCCGAACTCAACCAGCTCAGCTACAGCCCCAAGGAAGGGTTGACCGTTGGCGCAGCTGTGCCGCTCCATCGGATCTACAATGATGCTCAGGTCATCGCACATTATCCGGGCCTGATTGACGCGGCGACGTTGATCGGCGGCATCGCCATTCAGGGCCGGGCAACGCTGGGCGGCAACGTGTGCACAGCTTCGCCCGCCGGCGACTCCAGCCCGATCCTGATCGCCTACGAAGCGACCTGCGTCGTCGCCTCGCGCAACGTCACCAAGGCCATCCCGCTGGAGAAGTTCTTCCTGGGGCCGGGCCGCACGGTATTGCAACCCGGTGAGTTACTGGTCGCGCTCAAACTGCCGCCGCCCAGGCCGAATTCCGGCGCAGCCTACTTACGCTTCATCCCGCGCAACGAGATGGACATCGCCGTGACCAGTGCGGGCGCGATGGTCGTGCTCGATGAGGAGAAGACGCACTTCGTCGGCGCGCGCATCGCGCTGGGTGCCGTCGCGCCCACGCCGCTGTTCGTGCCGGAAGCCGGCGCAGCGTTGGCCGGCCAGCCGATCTCGGACGAAGCCATCGAGGCCGCTGCACGAGCTGCGCAAGCCGCCGCGCGACCGATCACCGATATGCGCGGCAGCGCCGAGCAGCGCAAACATTTGTCGTACGTCATGACCAAACGCGCGTTGTTGAGGGCGATCGAACGAGCGCGTGGCGGCTAGTTATTCGTCATTGGTAATTGGAGATTCGAGATTGGAGGTGGAATGCGAATCTCTAATCTCTGATCTCTAATCACCACTTACCACTCACCACTTTACCAATTACCAATCCCCAGACCATGTCCAACAAAGTTCTCGTTACCGCAACGATCAACGACGAAGAGATGTCGTTTTTGTGCGAGCCGCGCCAGAGCTTGCTGGAGGTGCTGCGCGACGTGCTCAACCTGACCGGCGCTAAGGAGGGCTGCAACAACGGCAACTGCGGCGCGTGCGCCGTGATCATGAACGGCGTGTTGGTGAATTCGTGTCTGGTGCTGGGCGTAGAGGCCAACGGCGCGACCATCACCACCATCGAGGGTATTACGCCGAAGGAAGGGCTGCACCCACTGCAGCAGAAGTTCCTGGAAGACGCCGCGCTACAATGCGGCATCTGCACGCCGGGGTTCATCGTGGCCGCCAAAGCGCTGCTGGACAAGAACCCCAACCCTACCGAGCACGAGGTGCGCTACTGGCTGGCCGGCAACTTGTGCCGGTGCACCGGCTATGACAAGATCGTGCGCGCTGTGCTGGATGCAGCCACGGAGATGGCAAGCAAACAGCGTAATCCGGCCTAAAGTAACATTCGTTTAGGAGGCTCAACCAATGACAACTGTTGAAGTTGAGAAGACGGCAGCAACGACGAACGGCAAGCACTTCAAGGTCATCGGACAGCGTGTGATCCGGCCGGACGGCGTGGACAAGGTGACCGGCCGGGCGCAATACGGCGCCGATGTGAAGTTGCAAGGCCTACTCTACGGCAAGGTGCTGCGCAGCCCGCACGCCCATGCGCGCATCCTCTCGATTGACACCAGCGCCGCAGAAAAACTGCCCGGCGTAAAAGCCGTCATCACCGGCAAGGACCTCAAGCCGGCCGAGGACAAGGTCGCTAAGAGCGGCGAGAGCAGCGTGAACTACAGCTACCTGAGCCAAAACGTCTTGGCACAAGACAAGGTGCTGTATCACGGTCATCCGGTGGCTGCTGTCGCCGCCACCAGCATCCACATCGCCGAGGAAGCGCTGGCGCTGATCAAAGTCGAGTACGAAGTGCTGCCACCGGTGTTGAACGTGCTCGACGCGATGAAGGATGACGCGCCCATTCTGCTGCCCAACTTGCGCACCCACGAACTAGGCGAAGTGGTGAGCGACAAGCCGACCAACATCGCCAGCCATGAGCAACACGCACGCGGCAACTTGGAGGCCGGCTTCGCCGAGGCCGACGTGATCGTCGAGCGCGAGTTCCACACCAACACCGTGCACCAGGGCTACATCGAGCCGCAGAACGGCACGGCGCTGTGGAATGCCGACGGCCAGATCACCGTGTGGACGAGCACGCAGGGGGCCTGGGATCAACGCCGCGACCTGAGCGAGATCCTGCACGTGCCGATCTCACAGATCCGCGTCATCCCGATGGAGATCGGCGGCGGCTTCGGCGGCAAGTTCCCGGTCTACCTGGAACCCCTGGCCGCCCTGCTCTCGCTCAAGTCCGGCCACCGGCCGGTGAAGATGTGGATGCAGCGCGACGAAGTGCTGAAGGCCACCGGCCCGACTAGCGCCTCGGTCATCCGCGTGAAGATGGGTGCGCGCAAGGACGGCAAAATCACCGCGGCGCAGGCCTGGATGGCCTACGAGGCCGGTGCCTTCCCCGGCTCGCCAGTGGGCGCGGGCATGGGGGTGATCTTCGCGCCCTACAAGCTCGACAACGTGCAGATTGACGGCTACGACGTGGTAGTGAACAAGCCGGCAGCCAAGGCCTACCGCGCGCCCGGCGGCACCAACGCCGCGTTCGCCAGCGAGACGGTAATAGACGAGCTGGCAGAAAAGCTCGGCATGGACCCCATCGAGTTCCGCCGCATCAACGCCGCCAAGGAAGGCGACCGGCGCGCCGATGGCCCGGTCTATGGCCGGATCGGCTTCATCGAGACGCTGGACGTCATCGAGAAGCATCCGCACTACGATGCGCCGCTGCCCGAGCCCAGCGCGCCCTATATGAAGGTCGGGCGCGGCGTGGCCTGCGGCTTTTGGTACAACTGGGATGGCAAGTCGTCGGCCTCGGCCGTGGTCAACCCTGATGGCACGGTGTCCTATTTGGAAGGCAGCACCGATATCGGCGGCACGCGCGCCTCGCTGGCGATGATGCTGGCCGAGACGCTCGGCATCAATTACGAAGATGTCAAGCCGATGGTCGGCGACACACAGACGGTGGGCTACAACGACGGCACAGGCGGCAGCCGCACCACTTACGGCTCCGGTATGGCGGCCTATCACTTGGGCAAAGAGATCATCAAGGAAATGAAACAGCGCGCTGCCGTGCTGTGGGAAGTGCCGGCGGACGACATCAACGTCGAAGGTGACGTCTACTCTTACGGCGATAAGAAGATCACCTTCAAGGAGCTGTGCGCGAAGCTGGACGAAACCGGCGGGCCGATGAGCGTGAGCGTGTCGCTGGACACGAAGGGCGCCATTCCTGCGCTGGCCACGCACGTGGTAGACGTCGAGGTGGACACGGAGACGGGTAAGGTGCACATCCTGCGCTACACCGCTGCCCAGGATGTTGGGCGCGCGATCCACCCGAGCTACGTGGAGGGCCAGATTCACGGCGGCGTGGCGCAAGGCATCGGCTGGGCGCTCAACGAAGAGTACTACTACGACAAAGACGGCCATCTGATGAACGCCAGCCTGCTCGACTACCGCATGCCGACGGCGCTCGACCTGCCGATGATTGACGCGGTAATCATCGAAGTGCCCAACCCGAATCACCCGTTCGGCGTAAAAGGCGTGGGCGAAGTGCCCATCGTCCCGCCGGCTGCGGCCATCGCCAACGCCATCTACCAAGCTACCGGCGTACGCATGACCGTGCTGCCGATGAACCCGAACAACGTGCTCAAGGCACTCGGTAAGATTTGACGTCAGAAATCAGCGGTCAGAAGATCAGAGGTCGGGAGTAGGAAGTCGGGAGTCAGAATGCATGATGAAGAATTGAGAATTGAGAAGGTGAACGAGCGGATGCGGTTCTCCTTTCTCAATTCTCAATTCTCAATTCTCAATTTCGCGGCAGCATTCGCGCTGCTCTTCGGCCACTTCCTGCCCTGGGCGACGCACACCGTCGTCCCGCTGATGCGCAGCGGGCACGATCTGTCCATCTCCACCAACTTCACGCCCGGCGCCGGCATCTTCCTGAACGAATGGTTCCTGCTGCCGCTGTGGTCGGCAGCCACCCTCCTGGCGCTGCTGAGTGGTGCCGCGCCCTGGCCGCGCCGCGCACTCGGCGGCGCGTTCGCACTGCTGGTCGCCTCGCTGGGGCTGCCGGCCTACCCGCACATTCTGACCGCATACGCCAACCCCGACTACCGGCTGCAATTCATCATCACACTGGGCGTCTTCGCGCTCATCATCGTGATCCTCTTGGCCGGCTCGCTTTCAACAGGATTGCATGTGGCCTGCTTCCTCATCTGCGCCGTTGCCTCGGCCGTGCCGCTCGTCGGTTATTTCGCCATCAAACCGGCCATTGAGGCGCTGTACCAAAGCTCGGTCGGCATAGGGCTGGGCTGGTGGTTCACGCTGGCCGGCGTCGCGCTACTCTTCGCGACCGCCGGTGCTAAAATTCTCGGACGATTTGCGCCGGAACGCGCCGTACGGTCACCCATCGTAGCCGACGCCGGTCTACATTGAGAGATTACTTACCTTAGAGCCGTCGCCGTCTTCCCAACCCGTCGTTTCGGCCAAAGGGACGAGCATAAGCGATGATAGAGCGAGGATAGATCGCCGATGCTCGTGAATATAAAAATGATGAAGATCTCCGCTCGAAAGCCCCTGATCGGTCTGATCACGATCGCGATGGTGCTGCTCACCGCATGCGGCAGCCCTGCACCGCCTCCTACGGCGTCTATCACTTCGCCGCCGCCGAACGCGCAGTTCCAGGCCGGCGACGAGGTCAGGATCGAGGGCAAAGTGACCGGCAACACGGTGAAGCAGGTGGACGTGTTCATCAACAACGAGCGATACGCTACGATAGATCAGGCGATCCGGCCAAACGAATTCGAGGTGAGCGTGTCTTGGATCGCGCCGGCGGAGATCGCCGGGACGAGCGTCATCCAACTGAAGGGCATCAACGACAAGGGCGAGTCGGTCATCGCTTCGGACGCGATTTTCATCACCATCCAGGCGCCACAGCCGACGGCGACGCCAACGGCCGAGCCGACGCCGATCCCGACCGTCGCGCCGCGGGTGACCGAGATACCCGCCGCACCGATCACCGATACGGCCACAACGACCACCACCGCCGAGGCCGGCACGACCCCGGCGGCGGTGCTGCTCAGCCCGCGAGCGGAAAACGACTTCGTCAACGTGCGCGAACAGCCGGATCTAACCGCGCGGCTCCTAGGCCAGATCAATAAGGGCCAAAGCGTGCCCGTGCGCGGCCGGAACGCCGACGGCACATGGTATCAAATCAACTTCCCCGCCGGGCCCGATGGCGCCGGCTGGGTATACGCACCCGTTGCCAGCGTCACCGGCGTGACGACGACGCTGCCGGTAGTGACGCCGAGCGCCTCTATCTCGCCTGCTGCAACCATGCCGACCAATCCGGCCGGGCTGAAGCCGCCCTTCGTCAAGCTCAAGGCCGGACAGGACTTTGCCAACGTGCGCACCGGGCCGGACACGGCCTTCCAGAAGGTGGGTGAATTGAGGGCGACGGGCGTCAACGCCGCCGCCGTCAAGGGCAAGAGCGCCAACGGCCAGTGGTGGCAAATCGAGTTCGCCGGTGCGCCGGGCGGCGTGGCCTGGGTCTTCAGCCAACTGGTGGACTTGACCGGCGATGCCGCGACGATTCCTGTGGCAGCCGCGCCTGCCCTGCCGACCGCGGCTGCGCCGACGGCAGGACCCACGCCCGCGGCACCGCAACCGACGCCTACGCCGTCCATACCGGCGTCTGCAGTGTTGCCCTACAGCCAGAACGTGCGCTTCTCTCCGCGCGATGACATCGGCGATGTGCCGCTCGGCTATCAAGGCCAGCCCAAGACGGCAACGCTCGAATGGCAGATCAACGGCGCGACGAAGGCCGAACTGGAAATCACCACGCGGCAGGGCCCGGGTATCTTCGAGAACTGCCCGCCCGGCAACTTGGCCAGCATCACGCCGGGCGACGCTGTGGGCAAGCGTATGCCGTTGCAACTGCCCAGCGGCACGTTCCAATTCACGATCCCCGACAAGGGCTACTACCTGTTCACGATCTATGTCGTCAAGTCGGACGGCACCACGACCGACATCCCGCGCCACGTAATCGTAGACTGCTTCAAGACGCAGTGAGGCGCGTCGCGGAAGACACTCGTGAAGCGCCTAGTCGTCCTGATCTCAGGCTACGGCAGCAACCTGCAGGCCATCCTCGACGCCTGCCGGCGCGGGGAATTGCCGGCGCGGGTGGTGGCGGTCATCAGCAACAAGGCCGATGCCTTCGGCCTGCAACGCGCGATTGACGCAGGCGTGCCGGCCATCCCGCTGCCGTTTTACAAGGACTTGCACCTCGACCGCGCCGGCTACGATGAGGTGTTGGCCGAGGTGATCGAACAACATCGGCCTGACTTGATCGTGTGCGCCGGCTGGATGCGCATCCTCAGCCCGGCCTTCGTCCGGCGCTTCGCCGGCAAGATCATCAACCTACACCCTGCGCTGCCCGGCATGTTCCCCGGAACACGCAGCATCGAAGCGGCGTTCCAGGCCTTCCAGCGCGGCGAGATCCGGCACACCGGTGTGATGGTGCACTACGTGGACGAGGGTGTGGATACCGGGCCGGTCATCGCGACGCGCGACGTGCCCATCTACCCCACGGATACGCTGAAAGACCTGGAACAACGCATGCACGAAGCCGAGCACGAACTGCTCGTGGCGGCGATCAGGGAGGTGATCAGGGAGTGTGCAGGGTGAGGTTAGAGATTGGGGATTGGGGAGTCGAGAGTGGGGTGAGGTGAGTCTTATAATGCGCGCACCATGAGAGCCCTCTTGTCCGTGTCCGACAAGGCACGTCTGATCGAATTCGCGCGCGGCCTGCACCAGCACAACGTCGAACTGATCGCCAGCGGCGGCACGGCCCGCGCGCTCCAGCATGCCGGATTGCCCGTCACCACCGTCGAACAGCTCACCGGCTCGCCTGAAATCCTCGAAGGCCGGGTGAAGACGCTGCATCCGATCATCCACGGCGGCATCTTGGCGCGCGACACGGACGAAGATCGCGCCGACTTGGAGCGCATCGGCGCGCGCACGATTGACCTGGTCGTGGTCAACCTGTATCCGTTCCAAAAAACCGTCGCCCAAAAGTACGTCACCTTGCGCGACGCGATCGAGCACATTGACATCGGCGGTGTAGCACTCATCCGCGCCGCGGCCAAGAATTACGAGCGCGTGGCCGTGGTATGCGACCCGTGCGACTACGACCTGGTCTTGAACGACATCGCCCGCAACGGCGGCGTCTCGCTGGAGACGCGCGAAGTGCTGGCGCTGAAGGCGTTTGCGCACACGGCTGCCTACGATGCCGCCATCCGCGACTACCTGATGGGCATTCAGTCGAATGACTCGCCCATCCTCACCCTCACCTTGCACAAGATACAGGACCTGCGCTACGGCGAAAACCCGCACCAGCAAGCGACGCTGTTCAGCGTAAATAGCAACGGCTGCATCGGCCCGCTGGGCGGTCGGCTGCTGCAAGGCAAGGAACTGTCCTACAACAACTTGCTCGACCTCGACGCGGCCTGGCGCGCCGCGGTGCACTTCGAGCAACCGACCATCGCCATCGTCAAACATCTGAGTCCGTGTGGCATCGCCTGTGCCGATGAGCTGCACAAAGCCTATACGGCTGCCTTTAACGCCGACCCGGTGTCGGCCTTCGGCGGCGTGATCGCCTCGAACTGGGAGGTGGACGCAGCGACGGTCGAGGCGATGGGTGATCTGTTCATCGAGTGCATCGTCGCCCCGGGGTTCGCCGATGATGCCAAAGCCATGTTGAGCCAGCGTAAGAACTGCCGCCTGTTGGAGATCGAAGATCCCGCCGCGACCACGGCGCCGGCCTACGAGTATCGCAGCATCACCGGCGGCATGCTGCGCCAGACGGTGGATCGCGGCGACCCGACCTCGGCGCGCTGGCGTGTGGTGACCCAAACGCAGCCCAGCGACAACGACATGCGCGCGCTACAGTTCGCTTGGAAGGCCTGCCAGCACGTGCGCAGCAACGCCATTGTGATCGCTCGCGAAAGCCGAGGGGTGCTCGCGACCGTCGGCATCGGCGGCGGACAACCGAACCGAGTGGATTGCGTGAAGATCGCTGCCAAGCGCGCCGGCCGCAAGGCAAAAAACGCCGTGCTGGCCAGCGACGCCTTCTTCCCCTTTCCCGACGGCATCCACGAAGCTGCCAAGGCCGGCGTGAAAGCCATCGTGCAACCTGGTGGTGCCATGCGCGACGCCGAAGTTATCGCCGCTGCCGACGAGGCCGGGATCGCCATGGTGTTCACCGGCGTGCGGCATTTCAGGCACTGACTACGTCCCACTCTCGACTTCTTAACGAAGCTACCGTCCGTCCGAGCACGCAGGAGTCTGGAGTACAGGCGTCGGGAGTTGTGATATGAATCGTTTGCACTTGCGGTATTTGATCATTTCGTTCGTCGCGACGGCATCGGTCGCAATCCTGATTCAGCTCTTTCTGCTCTCGTTGCTGGAGAGAAACAACGCCCTCATGGCCGGCGCGGCGCTTTCGGCCGGCTGGTGGGGCAACCTCGCCACGGCCGCGACCATCGCCATCATGGCAGGGCGCAAGGCCGCGACCGGCTTCACCGATCCGCGTGTGGGCAAGGTGCTTGGCACCGCAGTCGGCTTATGGGTGGGCGTCGGCGCGATCATGGGGCTGGTCGCTTCCACGCTCGTCCTCGGCGGCCAGGTGCCGGGGGCAGAGGTCCGGCCTGGGCTGATCCTCATCTTCGGGCTGGTCAGCCTCGGCATCAGCTTGGTCGCCGCGACGATCGCCGGGCGCGAAACCGCTCACCCGCCCGAAGCAGAAGAAGAGGCCTGATGGCGAAACGCAGCGACGTCGGCGCATGGGGCGAGGCCATTGCAGCCAACTATCTGGAACAGCGCGGCTACACCGTGCGGGCGCGCAACTGGCGCAGTGGTCACGGCGAACTCGACATCGTGGCCGAACGCGGCGAGACCATCGTCTTCGTCGAAGTGCGCACCCGGCGCAGCGACACTTACGGCCGGCCGGAGGAGACCATCTCCCCACGCAAGCGCGCCAAGCTGATCGCCACCGCTCAGGCTTACTTGGACGAGCACGGCTTTCACGACGCACAATGGCAGATTGACGTGATCGCCATCGAACTGGATGCGCGCAACGCCACCTCACAACTCGAGCACATCGAATGTGCTATCGAAATGGCGGGTTGAAAGATGCGCTGTGAGCTTCTTTCGGCTCGCGCTGCATGACGAAGCGCTCATGGCAGCTCGCTCAGCTCCGGCGGCCGGCGCCACCGTTGCACCTCGTTGCCCTGCGCGTCGTACAGGATGAACGTGGGCGTGAACTCGAAGCCGACTTGCGCAGCGAATTCGCGTGTGCCGGGGTTGGCCATGTCGAGCAACAGCACCTGGCCGGTCTTCCATTCCTCTTCGATCCGGCGCACGGCCGGACGCGCGCTGATGCAAGCGGTTCAGTAGTTGGAGTAGAACTCGACCAGAGTGGGCTTGCCTGCATTTTGGATCGTCGCGCGGATGGCGGCTGCGGTGTCTAACTTCACCGTCGCCGTTTGTGGCACGCGACTGATCAGTGCATAGGCGACGATGCCGACGAGCACTGCGCCCCACGCCGCCCAAAAGATCGGCCTTGCCCGCCGGCGAATCAATACTACTGCCGCAACGGCCAGCACGATCGCCGGCAACAGGAAGAACGAATACTGGTTGAAAATCTGAACGATCGTCATCTCACTCTCTAGTTACCAGTCGCTAGTTGCTAGTCGCTGGTTGCGAGTGTCATCCGGGTCTATTTCAGTTTGGGGGCGAAGAATAGGCAGCAGACCACATCGCGTCAAAGGCGTGACCCATGACGGCCGCCCGAATCGGGAGCAGACGCTCGATGCCGGGACGGCTCCAGCGCATCCTGCTACCGGCGAAGCGGTGACGGAATTGCTTGCAGGCGCTCTCGACCACGCCGCTGCCGATCGGCCAGCCGTCTTCGTGCAGGCTCTGGTATTGCATGCGTCGCCAGTTGTCCCCGAAGTAGCCCGCTTCACGCCGTAGCATCTCGGCGTGCTGGGGATGGGTATGGGCGGCCTGACGGAGTCGAGCCGCAATCCGATCGGCATGGCCCTGGAACAGGAGGGTTTCGTGGGCACGATACCAAGCCTGGGCCGCCGGGCTGCCTGCTGCGTGCAGGCCGTGAGCAACCTGCCACAGATGCTGGCTGGCGTGATACCAGTCCACGGCTTGTCGGCTGTCGTAGAAGTGCTCGCTGACCAGATTCCAAATCCACCCGGCGCCATCGCCCAAGGCGATGGTGTCACGTGCCTGCGTCCAGCCGCGACGTTGGGCGGCCGTCCGCAACACCTGGCCGAACCGTTCCGGCCCGCCCAGATGGGCGACGTAGCTGGCGCGGACGGCGTGGGCCGTGTCAACCCACTCCTCGCTCTGGCGATCCCAAGTCGGCTGTAGCACGACATCGAACACGCACCCCACCTTGAGTTCCTTCCAGCCTTCGCCACGCACATGAACCGTTGCTCCGTCCAGGGCGACACCCATCTTGCCCGGCACGGTCGCCGCCTCGGCGGTGCGCCCGCCGCCGTCCGCCAGGGCGCGTTGCGTGGCTTCTACCCCCCGAAAGCGCTCTCCCCATACCGCCACCCGCCGCCACACACTGCTGTCGGACATGACCAGCCCGCCCACCTGTCCCAGGATGCGCTCCGCTTCCTCAAACGTCACCAGCCCGCTCAGCCACACCGCCTGCTTGGCCACCTGTTCGCTCCAGTGCTTGTCCCACACCGCCAGCTGCCGATCGAGGGGGGAAAAGCCCGACGCGGCAGGCTTCACAGTAGTAGTATCCTCGCTGCACGGGCAGGCTGCCCACGCGGCTCTCGACCGTGTTCCGCTTGCGGCCTTTGGAGTGCATCTCCCGCCCGCACTGCGGACAGACCGGCCCCGGCACCG
Source organism: Candidatus Roseilinea sp. (assembly GCA_025998955.1). Taxonomy (NCBI): domain Bacteria; kingdom Bacillati; phylum Chloroflexota; class Candidatus Thermofontia; genus Candidatus Roseilinea; species Candidatus Roseilinea sp. The sequence goes on along the minus strand of AP024676.1, from coordinate 74,748 downwards.
GGCGGCTCGCCTCTTGCGCCTCGATCACGGTGACCGCCATCGCCTCGCTCATCCGCTTGCGCAGCTTCAGGATCACCTCCTCGATCTGCGTCAGCGTCGGCTGGCCGGCCTGTTCATTCCAGTCCAGCAATTCATCGATCACGGCCTCCGCTTCTCGCATCAGCACCGCTTTCATCTCGCCTCGCCGTGGCGAAGACGCTGACTTGCGCTGTGTCGTCGCCCTGGTCTCTTTCATGGCACACCTCCCGGATATAACTGTCCTCGCATTATGCCCGCAGCGGCTCTGATATGCCGGTCTGTCAATCCACGACGGCGTCTATGCCCGCGCGGGCGAGGTCAGTCTGTGCGCTTCTTCGGCGCACTCCTGCCCCAAAATTGAAATGCACCCGTGTCATCCCCACTTCCTACTCACCATCCAAATCCACCACCACTCGCCCACGGATTCGGCCGTGCAAAATCGCATCAATCATCGGGCTAAGCGCGTCGAGTTTGACGGTCTGGGCGATGGCTGCGAACGCTGCCGGCAACGGCTTCCATTCGCCGGCCAGGGTGCGCCACAGTTGCAACCGCAACGGCATCGGCGTTTCGGCGGAGTCCACACCCTGCAAGGTCACGCCGCGCAGGATGAACGGATACACCGTGATGTGCAACTCGGGGGATGCGACATTGCCGCAGCAAGCCACGCACCCGCCGCGCTTCGTCGCTTTGATCGCTGTGGCAAGGATTTCTCCACCGACAGCGTCCACCACGCCGGCCCAACGCTCTTTCAACAGCGCTTTGCCGCTCGCATCGCGGACGTCGTCGCGCGAGAGGATCTCCTGCGCGCCAAGCTGTTTCAGCCAGTCACCTGCATCGGCCTTGCCCGTCGCTGCGATGACGCGATACCCCAGCTTGCTTAAGATCGCGACGGCCAGGCAGCCCACCCCACCACTTGCGCCGGTCACCAGCACATCGCCTTGCTCCGGCGTCACCGCGTGGCGCTGGAGTTGATACACGCTGAGCGCTGCGGTGAAGCCGGCCGTGCCTAGCATCATGCTCTCGCGCAAGGTCAAGCCTTCCGGCTTCCTCACCACCCATGACGCCGGCACGCGGACGTATTGGCCAAAGCCACCTGGCGTATTCATGCCCAAGTCATAGCCGGTGACGATGACCTGGTCGCCCGGCTTGAAGTCCGCACTCGTGCTCTCGACGACCTCGCCAGCAGCGTCAATACCCGGCGTATGCGGATAGCGGCGGGTCACCCCCCGATTGCCGATGGCGGAGAGCGCATCCTTATAGTTCAACGACGAGTAATGCACACGGATCAGCACGTCGTTCACGGGTAGGTCGGCCAACCAGCGCACCACCACCGATCGCTCGAATCCGCCTTCCGGCCGCTCGCTCACAACGAGCGCCATAAATTCTCGATCCATACGGGGATTGTAGCGCTCGTCGCGCTCACCGCCCGCTCAAATAGTTTTTTGCAAACATCTTACGGCGAATACATTGACATTTGTCGCGTACTCGTTCAAACTCGAAATCAGATTTTCACATGAACCCCTTATAAAGCTCCGAAGGAGGAAAGAAATATGGACTGGCTACCCCTCATCATCGCCGCGATTATTGGCATAATCATCGGCGCAATTTTTACCGTCATCCCCTATCGCCGGCGCGTCGAAGAAGCCGAGAGTCGCTTTCGTGACCTAGACGCGAAATTCCGAAACGCCGAACGTGAACTGAACGACACCCGCAGCCAGGTGCAGACGCTGCAAGCCAACATCCGCACCACCGAGGCCAGCTTGGTGGATTCTCGCAACCTGATCGCCACGCTAGAAAGCAACGTCCAGGCGTTGAGCGATGAGAAGACCAGCCTTGAGGCCAGCGTTCAGGCGCTCAAAGAACAGAAAGCTGCCCTCGAAGCCAACATTCGGTCGCTGATGGAAGAGAAGGCCGGCCTGGAGACGCACCTGAACGAGCGCGTGACCGAGCTGGAGCAGATGAAGTCTACCCTCGCCCAGCTCCGAAGCCAATTCGATGAAGCGACGGCTCGCGTTGCCGAATTGACCACACAGCTCGACGGCGCCAACGCCGAACTTGCAACGATAAAGACTAACTACGATGCAGTCGTAGGCGTGCTGGGCAGCAAGGAGGTCGAGCTGAACTCGCTCGCGGCCGAGGTGCAGAAGCTACATCACGATGTCGAAGTGGGCAGCACCGTGAAGGAAGATCTGGAAGCCAAGCTCGCCCGCACCCGCAACGATGTGGCCGCCGAGCTGGCGCTCTATACCTCGACCCTGATCAAGATGAAGGAAGATTCGCTAGGCAAGGCGCTGGCGTATATCAACGCCTTAAAAGCGCGTTTGAGCGAAGCCGGACTACCGGTGCCCGACGAGAGCTAATCGCATTAGCCCATGATGCGGAGGAGGCCATCGAACCTCCGCGGATACAGGAGTAAAGCTATGGAAATCACCATCCTGTTACTGATCGCCGCGCTCATCATCGGCCTCATCATCGGCTGGTTCCTCGCTCGAGGCCAGGCGAGCGGGACCATCAGCGAGCTGGAGTCGCGCGTGCGAACGGCGCAGACGGCTGCCGAGAATGCGAAGCTCGACCTCACCAACATACAATCGGAATTGGTCGTCAAGGACTCTCACATCAATACCCTCAACGCCAACATCGGCATCCTCGAAGAGAAACTGCGCTTAGCCACGCAAGGGCAGGAAGAGTCCACCTTAGTCATTGCGCGGTTGCAAGACGAACTGCGCGCAGCCACTACGGATCGCCCGGCCTTGGAAGTCGAGCTGCGCCAGTGCAACGCCGAACTGGACGAGCTAAGAGCGCAATTGGCCAAAGCGCTGGCGGAAGCCGATGAGCTGCGCGCTCGCATTGCAGCTGAGGAAACGGAGCGTGAAATCGCTACGCTGCGCGCCCAATTCTCAGCTGAGGCTGCCGAAGCAGACGATGCAAGCCGCTTCCAGACCACACTGAAGATGCCTGAACCCGAGGCAGAATTGCCTGCAACGGAAGTGGTCGTGGACGAAGTCGAGCTGCAGGGAGAACGTGCTGCTCCGGCAGAAGCAACCGTCGCTACCACGGATGAAACGACGCAAGCAGCTACGGCAGAACTCGAAGTGCGCGTTGCTGCATTGCAAAACGAAGTCCTTTCTCTGCGCGACGGCCTTGCCACGCTGGCCTTCGCCAGCGCAGAACTCGTCGCCATGTACGAGAAGCGCACGAAGGAGTATGAAGACCGTCTGGGGAGCGTGCAGGCGCAGCCGACCCAAATCACCATCGAGACGACTGAGAGGCAAGGCATCGGCCCGGCCGGAGCGATGGGGCTCGTCGCCGCCGGTGCTGCATTGGGCGGAGAGGTACAACAGGGTGCGCCACCCCAAGAACTGCAATCTCAACTCGCCGCGATCAAAGCCGAACTCGACGCCGTCGTCGCCGACAAGGCCGAACTGGAGACGCAGCTCCAGGCGCGCACTACGGAGTTGGAGGATCTGCAGAAGAGGTACGACGCGCTTCGCGCTGACCTGAAGACAGAGACCGTCAGCAAAGCCGAACTCATGGCTCAGATAGACGCTAAGAGCGCCGAACTCGGCAACCTCCGCGCCCGCCTCGCCGACGTCGAGGCCTACGTGGACTCCCTCCTCGGCCCGATCGAAGTCCCCGAGGGCGAGCCCGCCCCCGACCTCAGCGCCAAGCTCGGCCTGCTCCAGGCCCGCCTGACCGACCTCGACCAGGCCAAGGCCTCCCTCGCCGCCCAGGTGGACGCCGAGAGCGCCGAACTCGGCAACCTCCGCGCCCGCCTCGCCGACGTCGAGGCCTACGTGGACTCCCTCCTCGGCCCGATCGAAGTCCCCGAGGGCGAGCCCGCCCCCGACCTCAGCGCCAAGCTCGGCCTGCTCCAGGCCCGCCTGACCGACCTCGACCAGGCCAAGGCCTCCCTCGCCGCCCAGGTGGACGCCGAGAGCGCCGAACTCGGCAACCTCCGCGCCCGCCTCGCCGACGTCGAGGCCTACGTGGACTCCCTCCTCGGCCCGATCGAAGTCCCCGAGGGCGAGCCCGCCCCCGACCTCAGCGCCAAGCTCGGCCTGCTCCAGGCCCGCCTGACCGACCTCGACCAGGCCAAGGCCTCCCTCGCCGCCCAGGTGGACGCCGAGAGCGCCGAACTCGGCAACCTCCGCGCCCGCCTCGCCGACGTCGAGGCCTACGTGGACTCCCTCCTCGGCCCGATCGAAGTCCCCGAGGGCGAGCCCGCCCCCGACCTCAGCGCCAAGCTCGGCCTGCTCCAGGCCCGCCTGACCGACCTCGACCAGGCCAAGGCCTCCCTCGCCGCCCAGGTGGACGCCGAGAGCGCCGAACTCGGCAACCTCCGCGCCCGCCTCGCCGACGTCGAGGCCTACGTGGACTCCCTCCTCGGCCCGATCGAAGTCCCCGAGGGCGAGCCCGCCCCCGACCTCAGCGCCAAGCTCGGCCTGCTCCAGGCCCGCCTGACCGACCTCGACCAGGCCAAGGCCTCCCTCGCCGCCCAGGTGGACGCCGAGAGCGCCGAACTCGGCAACCTCCGCGCCCGCCTCGCCGACGTCGAGGCCTACGTGGACTCCCTCCTCGGCCCGATCGAAGTCCCCGAGGGCGAGCCCGCGCCTGACCTCAGCGCCAAGCTCGGCCTGTTCCAGGCCCGCCTGACCGACCTCGACCAGGCCAAGGCCTCCCTCGCCGCCCAGGTGGACGCCGAGAGCGCCGAACTCGGCAACCTCCGCGCCCGCCTCGCCGACATCGAGGCCTACGTGGACTCCCTCCTCGGCCCGATCGAAGTCCCCGAGGGCGAGCCCGCGCCTGACCTCAGTGCCAAGCTCGGCCTGCTCCAGGCCCGCCTGACCGACCTCGACCAGGCCAAGGCCTCCCTCGCCGCCCAGGTGGACGCCGAGAGCGCCGAACTCGGCAACCTCCGCGCCCGCCTCGCCGACGTCGAGGCCTACGTGGACTCCCTCCTCGGCCCGATCGAAGTCCCCGAGGGCGAGCCCGCCCCCGACCTCAGCGCCAAGCTCGGCCTGCTCCAGGCCCGCCTGACCGACCTCGACCAGGCCAAGGCCTCCCTCGCCGCCCAGGTGGACGCCGAGAGCGCCGAACTCGGCAACCTCCGCGCCCGCCTCGCCGACGTCGAGGCCTACGTGGACTCCCTCCTCGGCCCGATCGAAGTCCCCGAGGGCGAGCCCGCCCCCGACCTCAGCGCCAAGCTCGGCCTGCTCCAGGCCCGCCTGACCGACCTCGACCAGGCCAAGGCCTCCCTCGCCGCCCAGGTGGACGCCGAGAGCGCCGAACTCGGCAACCTCCGCGCCCGCCTCGCCGACGTCGAGGCCTACGTGGACTCCCTCCTCGGCCCGATCGAAGTCCCCGAGGGCGAGCCCGCCCCCGACCTCAGCGCCAAGCTCGGCCTGCTCCAGGCCCGCCTGACCGACCTCGACCAGGCCAAGGCCTCCCTCGCCGCCCAGGTGGACGCCGAGAGCGCCGAACTCGGCAACCTCCGCGTCCGCCTCGCCGACGTCGAGGCCGACATTGATGCCTGGCTGCGCACACAGATCGAAGTGCCTGAGGGTGAAATGCCCGCTGACCTGAAGGGCAAACTCGCGCTGTTCAAGTCCAGCTTCTACGGCCTCAAGCAAGCTAGGGAGGGTGCAGAAGCTCGGTTGCAGGAGAGCGATGCCCGGCTCGCCAGCCTCAATGAGCAACTGGCCAAGTTGCAAGGCGAGCTGGAAGCCACCGCTCAAGCCAAGGCCGAACTCGAGATCAAGCTGCACGAGAAAGAGACGGACTTCACCAAGTTGAGCGAGCAACTGGCTGCAGTCCAGCGTGAGTTGGATGACACCCATCGGGCCAAGGCTGACCTGGTCGCGCAGGTTGATTCGCTTTCCGCGGCGAAGTCCGACCTTGAAGCGCAGCTCGGCGAACTGGAGAAGCGGATTAGGCAACTAGAGGAGGAGCAGCAAGACGGCAGGCGCTCGACCCTGGGCACAGCGGTGATCGCCGCCGGCGCCGCAACGCTGGGTGTGGCTGCCGCCGGCGGCGAGGGCGAAGGTCAGGCCACGGCGCAGGCCGACCTGACCGCACAGCTCGAAGCCAAGGACGCGGCAATCGCTGAGCTGAACGCGCGGTTGGAAGCGACGAAGAGCGTTCTGCAGGCGCGTGAAGCCGAATTCGGCGAGCTGCAGGCCCGGCTAGATGCGTTGACCGCTGCGAACAATGAGTTGACCGCACGCTTGGCCCAAGCGCCCGCGCCGGAAGCCGACCGCGAAGGCGAACTCGCTGAACTCCGCGCACAACTGGCCGAGCTTCAAGATCGGCTGAACGCGGTCATCGCCGAGCGCGATGCGTTCAAAGCGGAATTGGAGGCTCGGGCGCCGGCGCCTGCGCCGGCCGCCGAGGCAGTTCCAGATGAACGACTGACGCTCGTGCGCGAGTATGTGAAAGAGACCAAACAGGCAGCGATTCGCGCAGCGACCGAAGCCGGTCACGAGATTCGCACTTCGGAATGCCCCCAGGACCTTGCCATGACCAGGGGCATCGGCTCGGTCTTCGAGCAGCGGTTGTATGCCGCCGGCATCGGTACGTTCTGGGAGTTGGCCAACCTCACCGACGACGACTTCAAGCGCATCCTCGAACTGGACGACCGGCAGTTGCTGCGCGTAGACTTCGAAGCGATTCGCACCGACGCGCGGCGACTGGCCTTGGAGACGGATTCGGTCGGACGCGTTTGGCAAGGTGCCGAGCCCGACGACTTCGAGCCACTCGAGGGCATCGGGAGCGTGTACGAGCGCAGGCTTTACGAAGCCGGCATCTGCACCTACGAAGCGCTGGCGAGCACCCCGGTCGAGCGGTTGATGGAAATCTGCCCACCGACCAAGCTGCGCAAGCCGAACTACGCCGACTGGATCGCCCAAGCGCGCATCCTGGCGCAGAAGAAGCGACGCGGCGCGTGAGTCGTCAAAACGCAAAACTAGGCGAAGCTAATCATCCTGCTTTGTCTTGAGTGCACTTGCCGGCTATGGAACGGCGCCCAACGCGCTCGGAGCGCGTTGGGCGCTTCATTTGCCAGGACGATGTCAGGAAGAACACAGCTTCGCTCGTATGTCAGCTCTGGACTCCGCGATAGAATACCGCACCTGCAGCATCTTGCTGCAGCACGTAGTGCCGTTCAACGAAGCGATGCCCGCTGCTAACGTTTATCCAGCGTTGCTCGCATACGCTGCGTGCGTTCGCAGCCGATGAGGCCTGCGACGAACGAGCAAGGAGGTCGAAGTGTCGAACGATCGAAACGTCACGCCCCAGGTCGGGGTGTTCAAGGCGCTGATCAATCGCGTGCGGCTGGTCTGGCATTTGCTGCGCGATCCGCGCGTGCCCATCTATCTCAAGGTGCTGCCCATCGCCACAGCGCTCTATGTGGTGTCGCCCGTGGATTTCGTTCCCGACCTTGCACCCCTGCTCGGCCAATTGGACGATCTCGGTGTGTTGCTCGTGGGCATTGAGTCGTTCATCGCGATGTGCCCGGCACACGTCGTCGAAGAGCATCGCGCGCAAATCGAAGGCCGAGAGTTTTATTCATCCACCGACGCCGGCCCCGCCAAGAACGCGGAGACGATTGACGGCGAATGGCGCGTGAAGTGACCTCACGGCGATCGCCATAGCTGCCGGGCGTGCATCCCCGGTGAGCGATATGGGCGTCCGGCGTTTTAGCGCGTCACGTCACTGTGCCAGAGCGACACCGCCCACAGGCTCGTTCCGCTCAGCAACTCGCGCAGCGCCTGCAATTCCTCGAACGCTGCGCGCGCCGGATGCCCGATCACCGAGAAAGCCGGCGGTAGCACCGGTGTGCGCGGCGGCATGATGATGATCGCGGCAACCCGCTTGTCGCTCGGCAGGCCACCGAGTTCACGCGCTTTCTCCAGTGCGACAGTGAAGTCCCCCAACGCATCCACCAGCCGGCGTTCTTGTGCTTGCGCGCCGGTCCACACGCGCCCACCACAGATCGCTTCGAGCGCTTCGGGTTCGATCGCCCGCCCCTCTGCCACCAGCCGCTTGAAGTCATCGTAGGCGCGCGCAATCAGGCTGGCGAAGACCTCGCGCGATTCCTCGTCCATCGGCTCGGCGTCGCTGAACAACCCGGCGCGCCTGCCGCGTTGCAGCGCGACGCGATGCACGCCGAACTTCTCGAACGCCTCGCGCGTGTTCGGCTTGAGCGCGATTACCCCAATGCTGCCGGTGACGGTCAGCGGCTGGGCAACGATGGCGTTGGCGAGCGCCGACACGTAGTAGCCGCCCGAAGCCGCCGTGCCGCCCATATAGGCCACGACCGGCTTCTTCATGCGCAGACGGCGCACTTCACGCGCGATCAGGTCCGACGCCAGCACGGAACCGCCGCCGGAATCAACGTAGAGAATCACCGCAGCGATATGGTCATCCGCCTCGGCGCGCCGGATGGCTTGTGCCACGCTGCTCGAGCCGGCTACGTCGTCACGGATCAACGGGACCGGCAGGGGTAGACGCCGGCTGGCACCGGGCACGATCAGCCCCTCGACTTTAATGACGCCGACTGCTTTCGGCGCGTACTCGACGATGGGGACGCGCAACGATCTGCGCACCGCCTCCAAGTTGACACAGGCGCGCCGCTCTCGCTCGGCGATGCTTTGCTGGGCGCGGCGCAGATTGTCGGCTAGGGCAGGCGCGATCTTCTCAACGCGCCGCGCGAGTCGCTCGATGCGTCCATCAGCCAACACAGGCGGCTCAGGCACGAGAAAGCGGTCGAGTTCATCTTCGTAGAGCGCTGCATCCAGCAAGCCATGCTGCACGGCCTCTTCCGCGTCGAAGGGCGCGCAGTCAATCAACTCGCGCACGCGCTCCGGGCTGAGTTTGCGGCCTTCGGCAATGCCGCGCACCAGTTCATCGAAGCGCGCGTCTAGCAACCACTCGGCCTGCGCGCGCGAATCGGGCGAAAAGTCGTTGCGCGCGAAGATGTCGCCTGCCGACTTGAACGGCGAGACGTTCACTACATCCACACCGACGCCGAGCCGGTCGAGCGCGTCCTTGAGGAAGACGTATTCGTTGCGGAAGCCGAGCACATTCCACTCGGCACTGGGCGGCATGACGATCTGATCGCAGGCGCACGCTAGGTAATACTGGAAGGGGCCGAGCGACTCGGCGTAGGCGACCAGACGCTTACCGGTGTCGCTGCGAAAGCGCGCCAACAGGCCGCGTAGGCTCTGATAGACCGCCGGGTTGGCAACGCATTCGATCCTGAGCACCACGCCTTTCACCCGTGGATCGAGCGCCAGCCGCTCGAAGGTGCGGCGTAGTTCGCTCACGCTGAGCGGACCCGGTGGCAATGGCGCAAGCCGCGCGAGCAGCGCCGGCAGCGGCAACTCCGGCCGCGCGGGCGGTAGCTCGACGATTTCGCCTTCTAGAGGAACGACGACGAAAGGAGGGAACTTGCGCCGCCCGCGCCAGCGGTTACGGAGGTTCAACCGCGCGCGGCGGATGGAGGAGCCCAGACCAGCCACGCACGAGATTATATTTCTCACAGCGGTCGGACTGCTTGGAGCAGTCCGATCGCCTGTGCATTAATCTTCTTCTTCTGCTGCTTCGGCCATCTTGCCGAGCATTTTGTCCATCTCGTATAGGCCGGTGGCGTCGGTGCCGATCACCTCGATGCGGTCGAGGATGTTGCGCGCTTTGATCTCGGCGTCGCGCTGCTCGGCCACGAACCACTGCAACCAGTTCCACGTGGCGTGATCTTTCTCGGCGATCGCCAAGTCCACGATGCGGTGAATCTTTCGCGCCACGTCCATCTCCAGTTCGAGCACGGACTTCATGATTTCAGGCAACGAGTTGAACTCGTGAGGTGGCTCGGCCACTGCCGGCACACGCGCCGGACTATCCTGATCCACTACATACCGCAGAAACTTCTCCATATGCTCGCGCTCTTCCTGCGAACTAGCTGCAAGATAGCGCGCCGCGCCTTCATAGCCCTGAGCGTCACACCAGAGCGCCATGGAGAGATAGACGCTCGAAGCGTAGGCCTCTTCCGCAGCCTGCTTATTCAAAGCCGACGTCATTTGTTCGGAAATCATCCTTTCCTCCTTCGATAGTGCGTCGCGTTTATCTGCATCAACATAGATTTACGACGCTTATTAACTTTAATTTGACAGCTATTATAGATTATAAGTGATCTTGGTCAAGTCGTAAGCCAGTGCATGCGCCATGTCAAGGGCATCCTCCTCGTCAATGATGCGACGCACGACCAGCCCGGCCAGCCAATCACACGCTGCACGTCGCCACAGATCGTGCCGGGCAGGGATGGAGCAGAACGCGCGTGTATCGTCGTTGAATCCGGCTGTGTTGTAGATCCCCGCGGTCTCCATTACCTGATCGAAGAAGCGACGCATGCCGTTGAGCGAATCGTGAAACCACCACGGGGGACCGAGCCGGACGGCGGGGTAATGCCCGGCCAGCGGCGCAAGTTCACGAGCATAAGTCATCTCGTCCAGCGTGAATAGAATCAGCCGGAAGCGCCGGTCGTTGCCGAAGGCGTTCAACAGCGGCTGCAGGTTGCGCGTGTATTCGGTAGCAATCGGAATATCGGCGCCTTTGTCCGGCCCGAAGCGCTCGAATACGGCACGATTGTGGTTGCGCAACGCGCCGACGTGCAGTTGCATCACCAACCCATCCTCGATGCTCATACGCGCCATTTGCATCAGCATGTGGCCGGTGAACCGTGCAGCGTCGTCAGGCATCGTCTCGTCGCGTAGCGCACGCTGGAAGATCGCGTCGGCCTCGCGTTCGCTCAGCAAGACGGTAAACGGCGTGAGCGCAGCATGGTCGGTCGCCACGGCACCCATCGTCTTGAAGAAGGCGCGGCGTTGCTCGAGAGCGGTCAGAAACGACTGGTAATTAGTGACTGAGATACCGCTGACCTCGGCGAGACGCTCGATGTTCGCGCGCCAATCGGGTGCGTCTATGTTAATCACGCCATCGGGCCGGAAGGTGGGCAGGATGCGCCCCGCCCAGCCGGATTCGCCGATGCGCTGATGATGGACAAGTGGGTCGGCCGCGGCGTCGGTAGTGCATAGCACCTCGATGTTGAAGCGCGCATAGAGGGCGCGCGGGCGGAAGTCCGGCCGTGCCAGCTGCTCCGCGATTCGATCGTAGATGGCTTGCGCGTTCGTGCTGGTCAGCTTCTCCTGGATGCCGAAGATGTCGCGCAACTCGTCGCGAATCCACATACCGGTGGGGGTGCCGCGGAAGAGGTGGAAGTGGTCGGCGAAGGTCTGCCAGATCGCGCGATGCCGGCGCTCCTTCTCCTGCGCCGACGCGTATGCTTCGTCAATGGCAGGGAGCAGGCTTTCCATCGGCACGCCCTGCGAATACAGCATGCGCACCACGTAGTGATCGGGGATGATGAATAGATCGGCCGGCGTGCCGAAGCTGTAGTCGGGATCGGCGAAGACGCGGGGGTCCACATGGCCATGCGGACAAACGAGCGGTAGCGCAGCGATGGACGCATAGAGCGTGCGCGCCACGTCACGCACGGCGGGATCGGGCGAAAAGTAGCGTTCGGTATGCGTTTCGGCAGGCGTGGTCATCATGGCGTCCATTAGAGCACCACCGGCCGAAAGCGCAACGGCAGGCCTGTCTCAACGGCTATCGGCAGGCTGGCGAACTGGTTGAACGGGATCAGGTGTATGCCGCGCGAAGTGATACAGCACCAGATACATGCCGACGAGGAACGCAGCGAGCAGCGCAGAGATGGCATACACCTCCCAGTTGCCGACAGGGTGCCGGATGATCTGCCAGATGTCGCGCAACAGCGAAACCGGTTCGAGCACGACGTCCCAACTGTTCCACCGCCCGAAACGTCCCAGGTAGATGCCAAAGCTGCACAACCCAAGCGTGCCAAGGGCGAATGCCCAGCCGGCCGCTGCGCCGAAGCGCCCTTTTACCCGCTTTTGCATCACGTAGAGCGAGAGATAGCCCAGCAGCAGGCCGGTCATGGCAAACGACAGCAGGGTGATGAGGTTGACCCAGAACATCCAGCGGCCGTGGTCGTGCAGATGCACCAAATCGGTGATGATGTAGGGCGCGTTGGGGAAGAACAACAGCCAGACCACACTGCATGTGCCGGCCAGTAGCTCGCGCGTCAGTTCGGTCATGAGCGCACACAGCAGCGGAACCCACGCCAAAAAGAGATTCCATAGCAGGAAGCGATAGGAGATCGAGCCGGTGTAGATGACGCGCGCCGCCCACATGCTCAGGCAGATCAGTGAAGCGACGACGAGCCAGAAGACTGCGCTCAAGCGCTGGTGGCTGAGTTGGACGTCGGTGCTGCGCATAGGTTGCGATAATAAACGCGCCGCGCCACGCTTTATGCACGTCTGTCAGGCGCAGAACCAACACCCGGTCTACTCGAAAAGGAGACCGGGCTCCTCAAAGGAACCCGGTCTCTGTTGGTCCTGGTTCTAGCCGGTCTGCGTCAGTAGATGTCCTCCACCGTGTTGTTCACGTTGAACTTGCCCGTCGGCGTGATCAGATTCGGGATGCGCGCCTTCTCCTGCAGCGTCGCGTCGTCGTAGATCACGATCTCGCCGGTCTCGCCGGGCTTGCTGGCGTCGCCCCACACGCTCACCCACACCTGATCGCCTTGCTGGTTGTATTCCATGTGCACGGCGCGGCCGTAGCCAGCAACCTCCCAGCACTTGTACGTGCGGTCGGGCTGCGCTTTGGCAATGACGCAGATCGTGCGTGCCAGCACCGGGTCGGGGTTGAGCGTCATGTCCACCCAGATCCACTGGCTCTTGGGGTGCGTCTTGATGAACAAGCTGCCAGCGCCTGGCAACTTCGTCACACGCACAGCTTTCCATGCGGCGTCAGGATGGCCTTCGGGATCGGTGCCGATGGACGTGATGGCTGCATCGCCCAGATGCGAGGTGCTCCACACCGGTCCGTATTGCGGATCCACCCAGTTCGCACCGCGTCCCGGGTGCGGCACGGCCGGCGTGTCCACCATCGCGACGAGTTTGCTCTCTTTCGCATCCACCACAGCCACTTTGTTGGACTGGTTGGCCGCTACCAGGAAGTAACGCTTGCTCACATCCCACCCGCCATCGTGCAGGAAGGGCGCGGCTTCGATCATCTTGATCGTTGGGTTGTGCGGATCGGCATAGCTCACCAGCCAGATCTGGCCGATCTCCTTCACGTTGACGATCCATTCCGGCTTGAAGTGCGAGGCAACGATGCTGGCGACGCGCGGTTCGGGATGGAACTCGTTGGCGTCCACGGTGTAGCCGCGCGTGCTGACGACTTTGAACGGCTCGAGCGTCTGGCCATCGAGGATGACGAAGTGCGGCGGCCAGTAGCAGCCGACGATGGCATATTTGTCGGTGAAGTCGCCTAGCTCGCCCTTGTATTTGCTCACTTCGACCGAGCGTGCGTCGTAGCACACCTGCACCTCGGCCACTTTTTGCGGCTTCTCCGGCCACAAGTCCACCATTGCCAACTTACCATCGCGCCCGATGACGTAGGCATAGCGGCCGGTGGCCGACATGCGGGTGATATGCACGGCATAGCCGGTGTCCACGGTCTCGACGATCTCGTGTGTGTCGCCGTCAATCACAGCCACCTTACCGGCATCGCGCAAGGTGACGACGAAGTAGTTACGCCAGTCGCGGTCGGTCTGCACTGTAGTCGGGCGATCGGCCGGTGGAACGAACTGCTTCCAGGTGGCTTTCATCTGCGCGAGCGACATCTCCGGCGGCGCAGGCGGCTCGTTTTGCAGGAACTTAGCCATCACCTCGGTTTGCGCCTGAGTCATGAACCCCTGCTTGCCCCAGTCCGGCATGCCACGGTTCGTGCCGTTGAAGATGATGGTGGATAGTGCGAGCGTGCCTTTGGGCAACGTCTTGTCGGGCGTGAGCGCCGGGCCGGTAGCGCCTTTGCGCAGTGTGCCGTGACAGCCGGCGCAGCGCTCGAAGTAGGTCTGCTTGGCCCAGGCGAATTCGGCCTCGGTGAGCATCGGCGATTCGCTGGCGGCGACGGGCGCGGGCTGCGCGGCGCTTTCTGCCTCCGACTTGGCAGCAGCCTCCTGCGGGCCGCGCATCAGATAGGCCACGACGCTATTGATCTCATTAGCCGTGAGCACGTTCGCCAGGTTGCCCGGCATCAACCCCTTCTGGCAAGGTGCGCCGCCGCAATCCGGCGCGAGGAAGGCATCGGGAGAAACGATGGATTCATGCAGGAACTCCTCCACGGTCTTGGCCGAGCCGGTGTATTTGCCCTCTTGCAAGTGCGTCTGCACCATCGTAGCGATGTCGGTCAAGTTGGGACCGATAGTGCCGACGGCGTTCGGCACGCCGGGGATGATATGGCATGCGCCGCAGCCGCCTTTCTGCATTGCCGAGATAGCCAGCTCGGCGTCATACAGGCCCGGTGGTTTGCCGGCAGCCTCTTGGGTTTGCTGGCTTGCGGTTTGGGCTTGCACCGGAAGCGTTGCTTGTGCCTGAGGCGCTGTGGTGGGTGAGGCGACAGTCGCTGGCGGCGCGCTGGGCGCAGTCAGCGAACGGCCGACGATGAACAACAGGGCGATGAAGAGCACGACCAGCGCTCCGGCGATCACGGGGATGCGCTTGTTGGACATGACTATCTCCTCCATGCAAACATGGAAATGCGTTTGGTGGAGATAGTAGGCTGGCTTCCAGAAGCGACAATGACTTAGGTCACACGCGCGACTTATCCGCCCACTTGAGGAGCTTGGTCAACGGCCAGGTGTTGATCACCGAGCTGGGTGTCACCCACGCGCGCCGCGCTACCGTCACGCCCAGGATCATGTTGCGCAGGCCATCGGGCGAATGCGCATCGGTGCTGATGCTGAGTTTGCAGCCTAGCTCGACAGCGCGCCGGGCCAGCACGTCGTTCAGGTCGAGTCGGCTGGGATCGGCGTTGATCTCCAGGGCGACGTTGTATTCGAGCGCCGCGCGGAACAACGCTTCCCACTCGTAGTCCGCGCCTTCGCGCTCGTTAAGCAGCCGACCAGAGGGATGGCCGAGGACGTTCACATGCGGGTTCTGCAGCGCCTTAATGGCGCGCGCGGTGATCTTCTCGCGCGGCTGCGTCAGCGCCGTATGCACGGATGCCTGCACCAGATCCAACCGGGCCAGCACCTCGTCCGGTAGGTCGAGCGAGCCGTCGCTCTTCACTTCCACCTCGACGCCCTGCAGCACGCGGAACTTGATCCCTTCCTTCTTCAGTTGCGCGTTGACTCGATCAATCTCCTTGCGCTGCTGCGCGATGCGCTCAGGCGTCAGCCCGTTCACCACGCCCAGACCGGCAGTGTGGTCAGTGATCAGGATGTATTCGTAGCCCAGCGCGATCGCAGCGCGCGCCATGCTCATCACATCGCCGGCGCCATCGCTCCAGGTGGTGTGCATCTGCAGGTCGCCCTTCAGGTCGCGCAGGTCAATCAGGTCGGGCATCACGACGCGCCCCGGACCCAACTCCAGCGCCTTCTCCACCTCACCGCGGTCTTCGCGCAGCTCCGGCGGGATGTAAGCCATACCCAAGCGGGCGTATAGCGCCGGCTCATCGGCGAACGTTTCACCACTCTCCGCGCTGTCCTTGCCGCCAAATTTCGACACGGCATACTCGTTGAGCGTCAGACCCTTCTTTTGCGCCAGCTCACGCACCTTGATGTTGTGTAGTTGGCTGCCGGTGAAATACTGCATTGCCGTGCCCCACACGCGCGGCTCTACGACGCGCACGTCCACTTGCAAGCCACTTTCCAGCCGCACGCTGCTCTTGGTCTCACCCGCTGCAAGCACCTCGGCGATGCCGGGCTGCGCAAGGAAGGTTTGCATCGCCGGCGCGGGGTCGGTTGCGGCGACGATGATATCTATGTCGCCAATCGTCTCTTTACCGCGGCGCAACGAGCCGGCGCATTCCGCCTTTTGCACACCCGGCGCTACGCGCAGCGCCGCCACGATGCGTTGCGCGATGGGCAGCGCGTCGCCCAGGCGCATGCGACCGGTCGCGTGGCGCTTCAAAGACTCAATGCCGGCCAGGATTTTCTGCTCGGCCTTCTCGCCCATGCGCGGCAGGTCGCGCAACTTTCCGGCCCGTGCGGCAGCTTCCAGGTCGTCTACGCTGGCGATGCCGAGTTTCTCCCAGAATTCCTTGACGCGCTTCGGGCCTACATTCGGCACGCGCAACATAGCCGCCACGCCGTCCGGCACTTCGTCGCGCAGGCGCTCGTAGAACTCCAGCCGACCCGTGCGCATCAGCTCGTCAATCTTGGCAGCGATTTCTTTGCCGACGCCGGGGATCTGATCGAGCGCGCCTTCCCGCCATAGATCGGCCACCGGTCGCGGCGCGTTGAGGATGTTCTCGGCGACCGTGCGATAGGCGCGCACTTTGAAGACGATCTCGCCCTGGATGTCGAGACGGTCGGCGATGTCGTTGAAGATGGCGGCGAGTTGCTGGTTGGAGAGCGGCATGGGGCAAACGATGGGGCCGGCTACTCCAATTCCTCCCGACTGACGGCGGGTTTCTTCGCCGGCTTGGGCTGGGGTGGAACACCGTTGCTGGCGTTCGCATTCGCGGCAGATGGTGGTGCCGACGGCTCCTCGGCGCCATCGCCGGATTGTCCATTCGGCGCAGGGGACGCTGCGAGCGAGGTCACTTTATCTACCATCCCACCGATCGCTTCGCTCACCCGATCCAGCATGCTGGGCTTGGCGGCACGTGGCGACGTGACCGCTGATGTCGCCGGCGCAGGCATTTGTGGTGGCGTCGCGGCGCTCACGCGCTTGGGCTGTGGCCGGGCAACGGTCGCGGTAGACATCTCGGGCGTCAGGCCGGTGCCGCAATATGGGCACAAATCCCAGGAGAGATGCACAGCGCGCCCACAGTTCGGGCACGCGTTGCGCAGCTTGGTATGGCAGGACGGGCAGAACTGCATGTCGGAATCCACGCGCCGGCCGCAAGTGGGACAGAACTCCTGATTCTCGATGCTGGCCAACAGCGACTCTTCCTCCAACGCGCGCACATATTGCTCGCTCAACGTCTCACGCGGGCGGAGCATGAAATACACGAGGATGCCGGCGATGGGGATGACGCCGACCATGACGGTAGCGAGAATCTGCACGAACGGATCGCGAGTGCGCGAGCGGATGTCGCGGAAGGTCCAGATCGTCATGCCGGCGAGCAAGGCAACGACAATGGCGCCACACAAGCTGACGGCAGCGACGATCAGGCTGCTGATATTTTCGGCCATAAGCGAGATGGTTCCACGCAGACTTCCGCAGTCTCGAAACCCCGGAAGTCTCGGATGGGTCTCGGACGAGAGATGATTATACTGCCCACACCGTGAGCGACGCCCCGACTCGACCATCGCCAAGCAACGTCAGAGCTGCCGGCAGCCGGACGGAATATCGCACGCGCATCTGTGACATCCCCGAAGGCGAACGCCCCCGCGAGCGTTTCCGGGAGATCGGTGCAACGGGCATGTCGCAGCGTGAGCTGCTTGCCATCATCCTACGCAGTGGTGCGGAAGGGGTAAGTGCGCTCCGGTTGGCAGAGGATGTATTGATGAAGTTCGGCGGCTTGAACGGCGTAGCGCGCGCCAGTCTGGACGAACTGCAACAAGTGCATGGCATCGGCCCGGTCAAGGCGATCGAGATCAAAGCGGCGCTGGAGCTCGGCCGGCGTTTGGCGCTCAGCGCGCAAGATGCTCGCCCACAAGTGAAGACGCCGGCCGACGCCGCGCAATTGCTCATGCTGAGCATGAGCCTGCTCGAGCAGGAGGAAGTGCGCACCATGCTGCTCGACACGCGTAACCGCGTGTTGGGCACGCCGATGATCTACCGCGGTAGCTTGAACGCCGCCAGCATGCGCGTGGGTGAAGTATTTCGTGAGGCCATCCGCAGCAACTGCGCCTCGATCATCGTCGCCCACAACCACCCTTCCGGCGATCCTTCGCCTTCCGCCGAGGATATCGCCGTCACGCGCGCGTTGGTGCAGGCCGGCAAACTACTGGACATCGAGGTGCTGGATCACATCATCATCGCGCACAACCGCTACGTGAGTTTGAAGGAGCGAGGCCTAGGATTTGAATAGATCGAAGAACCAAGATTCAAGAGCCAAGACTGGGTATACGCTCGCAGCGATCTTGCTTCTTGGTTCTTGGCTCTTGCGAATCTACAACCTTGGTGAGCAGAGCCTGTGGTTCGACGAAGGCTGGTCGTGGCACTTGGCGCGCATGCCGCTGGCCGAAATGGCGCTGACGACTGCCAGCGACCGCAGCCCCCCGCTCTACTACGCGTTGTTGCACGCCTGGATCGGGTTGGCCGGCCAGTCAGAGTTTGCCATGCGTTTCATCTCCGCCGCAGCCGACACAGCCACCGTCGCGCTGGTCATGGCTTTCACGAGCGCGCTGCTGCGCGGCCTCGAAAGTAATTCCTCACCGGTGCGCGCGTCCGCTGCACTTCGCTCGGCGGCGCCGTTGCTCGCCGGAGCAATCTACGCCGTGTGCCCGTTCGCCGTGTGGTATGCGCAGGAGACGCGCATGTATGCGGTCGTCGCCGCGCTGTGCACTGCATCGAGCTATTGGCTGTGGTGTTGGCTGCAGCGCGCAACGCAGTACGCAGGACGCAACGACATACCACATACTGCGTCCTCCGTCTTCCGTCTTGCGCATCCACGCTACCTGATCGCGTCGGTAGTGCTGTTGGCGCTGGCGATTTACAGTCACTACTACGCCATCTTCCTGCTGCCGGCGCACTTCCTCGTCGTCTTGATCGCGTCACAGCGCGACCGCCTTTCTCAATTTTCAATTTTCAATTTTCAATTTCTCGTCGCTGCAATTTGCGTCGTTGCCTCGCTCGTCCCGTGGCTACTGATTGCCTCGGTGGGCTTTGCGTACGACGACGGCTTCTTCTTCCCACTCAACACGATCGGCGGCCGGTTGCTGGAGTGGGTGCGCAGCTTCGCCAGCGGCGGGCTGGGATGGCCGTTGCCCGATGGCTGGGCATGGCTGCTGACCGGCGCAAGCGCGCTGGGCATTGCTGGTCTGGCATCTCATCGTCGCTGGCGCGAGCTGGCGGTGTTGCTCGCGTTGATCACCGGGCCGTTGCTGGCCGCGACGATCGCTGTGCGCGTCGTCTATCCCTATCGGTCGGTCTTCCATCCGCGCTATTTGATCT
The DNA here is from genome assembly GCA_025998955.1 of Candidatus Roseilinea sp. Lineage (NCBI taxonomy): Bacteria > Bacillati > Chloroflexota > Candidatus Thermofontia > Candidatus Roseilinea > Candidatus Roseilinea sp. The sequence continues at coordinate 55,525 of AP024676.1, read as the reverse complement.
ACGTCGTGCCCATGGCGTGCGCGCTATTCGGCGCTGCCGGCGCGCTCACCGTCAATCATCAATCACCCATCATCCGTCATTCATCCTCTCTCGTCTTGCGTCTCGCGTCTATCGTCTTGGTCGGCGTCCTATGGCTGCCGGCGCTTCGTGCGTATTCAACCGATCCGGCGCTACGGCGTGACGATACGCGCGGCGCGGTGCAGCATGTGACCGAAGCAATCGAGCCGGGCGATCTCGTCGTGATGTCGCGCGACAACTTCGCCGTGACATACTATTGGCCGGCGGATCAGGCCGGCGCCCTCATCGCCCTACCGCCGGGGCTGCACGGTGTGCTGGCAAGCGATGAGGCGGTGCTCGAAGCGCTGAACGACCGGCAACCGCAACGGGTGCGGTTGATGTTATGGCAAGACGACGTGGTGGATCCGCAACGGTTCGTCGAATCTACGCTCTGGACGAACGGTTACGAGATCGGCGAGTTCAATTTCGCTCAAATTCGCCTGCCGCTCTATCGCATTGAGCGCCGGCCGGTCATGCGCCCGGACTTTCGCGATGCTGGTGTCGTTTTCGGCGAGCCGGGCGATGAGCGCATCGCACTCAAGCGATACTGGCAACGTACAGGCGCCAGGGCCGGCGATTGGTTCTACGTCATTCTGGAATGGGAGGCACAACAACCGATGCGCACCGACTACAAGGTGTTCGTACACGTGGTCGGCGCAGATGATCGGCCGGTCTTTCAGAGCGACCGGCTGCCGCTCAGCGCGCTGCTGCCGATGCCGCGCTGGCAGCCTGGCGAGGTGCTGCGCGACGCGCACGCAATGGTCGCGCCGGCAGATTTGCCGCCCGGCGTCTATCGCGTTCTGGTCGGCGTGTATGATCCGGCGACCGGCCGGCGCCTGCCCGCTTATCGTAGTGACCGCGCGCTGGGTGAGGCGACGCTGCTGGGCGAGGTGGAGGTGACGCCGCCGTGATTCCCCGCGCGATCAACATCAAGCCCATGTTGAACGAAGCGATGCGCATTGCACCGCGCGTGCTATGCATGTTGTCACTGCTGGTGTGCCTGTGTGCCGGACGGTTGCCGTTCGTCATCGGCCAATCGCCGGAGAAGCTGGATGCGCTGGCCAAGCTGAACGCGGCGCGCCGTAACAACGGCTTGCCGCCGCTCGCGTGGAATCCGCTGCTGGACAAAGCCGCTCAGCGCCACAGCGACGACATGGCCAACAAGGGGTTTGTGGACGAGACAGGATCCGACGGCTCTTCGCCCCGCCAGCGCATCGAAGCGACAGGCTATGCTGCCTGGCCACGACAGCGCATCTGGGCGGAGAGCCTCTATGTCGGCCAGGGTACGTTCGAAGAAGCGCTGGGGTTCTTCTTGAGCGACGATGGTCAGCGGCGCGTCGTGCTCAGCCCGAAGCTGCGCGAGGTCGGCATCGGCATCGCCAAAGACAACCTGCGCACCTACTGGACGCTCACATTCGGCGCACAACCGAACCTGCTGCCCATCTTCATCAACGACGATGCGCCGGTGACGAACGAACGACAGGTCGCAGTGATCTTGACACAGGAGGAAGCCGTGCCCGATGGCGATGTCAATGCGATCGGCCGGGTCGTCGAGGTGAGGCTCAGCGATCGGCCGGACTTCGCCGGCGCCGAATGGCAACCTTGGGAGCGGCTGATTCCCTTTACGCTCGCTCGACAGCCCGGCAAACAGACCGTCTACGTCGAGATGCGCGATGGCGCTGGTCGCACGACCCTCGCCAGCGACAGCATCGAATATGACCCCAAAGCACGTGACGTCGTACGTCCCGTATCGCCTGGAGAGGTGATTGCGTCGCCGGAGCCGATCGAAGCGCCACCTGTGCCAACGCCAGCCGTTGCGACCGCTGCACCTGTGACTGCAGACTCCGGCGATGCGATGGCCGTGGTCATCACCCTGGTTCCCGAAACGACCGGCACGGCGACGGCTTCATCGTCACCACAAACAACGCCGACAGCGCTGATCGTGGTCGTAGCGCCAATGCCCACACCTACCCCGCCTCCCGATGCGGCACCCAGCGCACCGATTACGATCGTCCTCACCCCCACGCCGGAAGGCACTGTGCGACAATTCGGCGCTCCCGAAGTGAATGGGTTGCCGATGGAATGGATCATCCCAACCTATCTGGTCGTGCAGGCCGGCGTCATCGCACTGGGACTATTCACGCTCTTACGACGCCGGTGAAGGCCTCCTTCCATCGCGCCTCACTTTCTTCCGTATACCAGCCATGACTCGACCGCTCATCATCGTCTCGACAGGCACGTTCGGCGCAGATTCGATCGCGTTGTTCGAGCGCGCAGCGCCGGGTGCTCGCTTCCATCAATTCCCCAGGGCGAACCCCGATGAGATCCCAGCCGACATCCTCGCCGAAGCCGACGTGTATTACGCCTACAGCGACCCGCCTCCGCGCGAGGTGGCGCCGAAGCTGCGGTGGGTGCAAACGCACTGGGCCGGCGTGGACACGACGATCACCGCGCCCATCTTCGCATCCGGCGAGGTGATCCTCACCACCGGCGCAGGCATCCACGCCGTCAACATGGGCGAATACACGCTGATGATGATGCTGGCGCTGGCGCACAAGCTCCCCACGGCCTTCAAGATGATGCAGGCTGGCGTGTGGAGCGACGACCGCGCAGCGTTCATGCCGATGGAACTGCGCGGCGCAACGCTCGGGTTGATCGGCTACGGCCAGATCGGTCGGGAGATCGCCCGCCTAGGGCGCGCGTTCGGCATGCAGGTGATCGCCTTGCGCAGGCACATCTCGGCAGCGGACGACCAGCGTGACGATAGCATCACGTTCGTCAGGCGCGACCAGCTTCCCGAACTGCTGGCGCAGTCCGACTTTGTCGTGGCGGTGACGCCGCTCACGCCAGAGACGCGGCACATATTGGATGCAGATGCCCTGAAGCACATGAAGCCGACGGCCTTCCTCATCAACATTGGGCGCGGCGCAGTGGTGGACGAGCCGGCCCTGGTGACTGCGATCGCCGAGGGACGTATTGCAGGTGCGGCGCTGGACGTGTTCGAGCGAGAGCCTCTGCCGGCCGATAGCCCGCTGTGGCGACTAGCAGCCGAAGGCCGCGTCATCCTCACGCCGCACATCGCCGGGCAGACGCCCCACTACGAAGCGCGCGCCGCGACGCTGTTCGCAGAGAACTTGCGACGGTTCGTCTTTGGCCAGCCGCTGGTCAATCAGGTAGACTTCCAGCGAGGATACTAGATCGTGAAGTTATCCATCATCATACCGGTCTTCAACGAGGCCGACACCATCGCAGAGATTTTGCAACGCGTATCCGACGTCCGGCTCGATCCAGTGGAGAAGGAAATCGTGCTGGTAGACGATTGCTCACGAGATGACACCCCACATATCCTGAAGGCGCAGACCCACATCTCCAACCTGAAGATCATCACGCACGAGGTGAACGGCGGCAAGGGCGCGGCGATCCAGACCGCGCTCCAGCACATTAGCGGCGACATCGTCATCATCCAGGATGCCGACCTGGAATACGACCCCAACGATTACGCCAGGCTGATCGCGCCCATCCTGAGCGGCCAGGCCAAGGTCGTCTATGGCATGCGCGACCTGGGCACCCAGAAGTGGTATATGGCGCTGGGTAACCGCTTCGTCACGCTCGTCACCAACCTGCTCTACGGCGCGTCCTTGAAGGACATGGAGACGTGCTACAAGACGATGGCGCGTGAGGTCGTGCAAGGGCTGCGCCTGGAATGTCGGCGCTTCGACGTGGAAGCCGAGATCACCGCCAAAATCCTGCGCCGCGGCTACACCATCACCGAAGTGCCGATCCGCTATCAGGCACGCTACGAGCAGAAGAAGCTCTCGCCAGCCGACGGCTGGCCGACACTCAAGGCGCTGTGGAAATACAGAAACTGGAAGGGCTGACGAATCAGCCGGCCAGCTCCGCCCGCGCCGATTCCACATCCACTAACTGCGCGCCCGGCGCAATGTTGCCCTCAACGGCGTCAAAGCCCAGCGCGCGCACGTGGGCGAGCACCTGCGCCGCATGCGGCGCATCCGTCAGCAGTACGGTCGTCGGGCCGGTATCGGTTGAAAAGTAGACCGGCACGCCTTCGGCCCGCAGCGCATCGCAGGCGCGGAACAGGGTGATGTTCTCCGGCTCCCAGGCGAACAATTTGCGCTCGACGCCGCCGGTCATCGTCACCGCGTGCAACGTGATGCTGTCGGCCTCGGCCATCTGTGCGACCGTCAGCCAATCCCCGGCCATCACCGCCTCGATGCAACGCAGCACTTCGTCGCGCCGGTTGCGCATCCAACATTTGAAGAGTGGGCTGTTGGGCGCATCGGCATGAGCGCTTTCGGTCTTCAGGCCGATGCGCGAATCGAGCGGCACGGTGATCAGGCGCATGCTCGCCAATTGGCCGCGCGTATCCAGCCGGACGGCGAAGCTATCCTCGTGGGCGATGCCGGGATAGGACATCCACAGGGAGACGCCGCCGGTGGCGGCGCGGCAGCCGCTGCCGGCCAACAAGCGCGACATGGCGCTGACGAAGCGCCAGTTTTGCACTGCGTCTGCGCCAAATGCCGCGGCGATCGCTGCCATGGCCAGCGCTGCCGAGCCGCTGGCGCTGGTGCCCAGCCCTTTGCCCGCGCGCAACGCGCCGCCGGCCACCACATTGCGCGACCGCACGCGCGCGTGGCTCTTGATGGCCGCAATGTTGCGCACGGCGTTCAGGCTATGCCTCACCCGCTCCAGATCCCGGCCGGTCGCGCGCTGCCCGCCGATGATCGCTTCGTCCTCCGCCAGGTCGGGATCGAACTCGACCAGCGTGATCGAGTAGGCCGCGTCGTTGGTGACGCTGATGCTGGGCAGAAAGGCCGTGCGCCACTCCCAGTCGGCCAGTCCGTGATACTTGAGGATGCCCTGCATCGGGTGCGCCTTGGCCGCAGCGATGCCGCGCGGGTTGCCCGGTTGGTCGAAGGTCGGATAGTCGGGGAAGGTGATGCCGTGCCGGCTCAACGCATCGAGAATGTCATCGTGCGCCGCGTGCATGAAGCCGGCGATCTCTTTGAAGCTGCGCGGGATATGTGTCGCCATCGGGAATTACAAGACACCCTCTTCCGTCTCGCGGATCAGGCGATCAACCACAGCCTTCAGGTCGCCGGTCTGGCGATACGTTTCGAGTTGGCGATGCGCGCTGGTGCCTTCTCTCATGATCTTGTAGGCGTATTCGACCTCGTTGCGGCTGCCCAGCTCATCCACGACGTCGCCGATGAACCACTCGATCATCTCGGTCACCAGGTCGCGGGCCGGCAATTCTTCCTGTTTGCCGAAGTCAATCAGCTTGCCGTCTAAGCCGTAGCGCACCGCGCGCCATTTGTTCTCTTCGATCAGCGACGAGGAATACACGCGAAAGGTCATATTGCTGCGGCGCAGCTTCCAACACTTGTAGCAGATCGCCTGATAGATCGCGGCGATGCAAATCGCCTCGTCCACGCGCGTGCATACGTCGCACACGCGCATCTCCAGCGTGGGGTATTTGTAGTTCGGGCGCAGGTCCCACCAGATCTTGGTGCCGTCGGGGATGCTGTTCGTCTTGACCAATGTGTCCACGAAGCGCTGAAACTCGGCGTATGAGTTGAAGCGCGGCGCCGTGCCGGTGCGCGGGAAGTTACGAAAGATCACGCTGCGGTAGCTCATCAACCCCGTGTTCTGGCCGACCCAGAACGGCGAGCTGGTGGAGAGGCACAGGATATGCGGCATGAGGTAGCGCGCCACGTTCATCACGTCAATCATGATCTCGGGGTCTTCGATGCCGACGTGGACATGCGTGCCGAAGATGAGCAATTGTTGGGCAAGGATCTGCATGTCTTGCCGGACGCCGGCGTAGCGCTCAAAGGGGGTGATTTCCTGGTGCAGCCAGTTCGAGAAGGGATGTGTGCCCGCAGCCACGATCTTTAGCCCATGCTGGCCGGCCAGCTCTATCACGCCACGCCGCAGGCGGACTAGCTCTGCGCGCGCCTCGGCCGGCGTCTGGCACACCTTGGTGCCAACCTCGACGATGGACTGGTGCAATTCCGGCTTGATGTCAATCTCCATCAGCGTGCGCGTCTTGTCTTCGATCATCTGCGTGATGTAGCTGCGCAGCTCGCGAGTCTGCGGATCAACGATCTGATATTCCTCTTCGATCCCGATATTGAAACTCGGTTGCTTCATCGGACCCTCACTTTTCAAGCGCTCATCGCCTAGTGTTACGTGCTACGCACGCATCGCACCTCCCCCGCGACCGATACGATTGCCGGCAGAAGGGCATCACCGCTCCTCGATCACGAACGTCGGCACAGTGCTGCCACCGCCAGCGGTCACGTTCAGCAACGCCGCCGTCGAGAGCCGCGTCAGGCAGCTCGAAGCATACTCGCCATACCAGATGTAGGGGTTCGTATCGAACATTCGATCAACGACTTGGGCATGGCCGTCGGCAAAGCTGGGGTAAGGCTCGCTTGGCACAGTCACGCGCTGCTGCACGATGGTGGGAGTGTGGAGCGCGTCGTTCAGCGCCCGGTTCCACTCGTCCTGCGTCACCGTCCAGCCCAGCACGATCCCTTTGCCGCCGTATTCATCCACCGGCTTGAGCACGAACTGCTCGCGATTCTGGGCAATCAACGGAAGCAAATCCACACGCCGGCCACTGTAGACCGTGAAGCGCTCCGTCACGATGCGCGTCCAAGGGATGAACCGCTCGATCGCCTGTAGCTCGTCCTCGGTGAACAGTTCGCGATTGGCCTCGTCGCTGATGACCGCGAAGCTGGTCTTGCGATGCAGGATTTTGCAGTGGAAGGGATTGACCATACATACCGCGCGGTCGTTCACTGCCCGGACGACCGGATGATCCAACCCACCCCGCTCGATCAGCTCGGTGATGAGCACGCGCTTATAGATCACGTTCGCCTGCAGCGGCGGGCCCGAGCTATGCGCCGGATGGGCATAGAACTTGCCGTCGCGATACTCGCACTCGCGCGGATCGGCGATCACGCATTCATAGCCCTGCTCCTTGAAGTATTGGTCGAACTGGACGAACTCGCTGTAGGTAGGCACATCTTTCCAGTCGAGGATGCAGATGCGCATGCGCTCACGCCCACCCCACTGGCGGTAACTCTCGTTGAGCGCATGTAGGACGTGATGCTTGCCGGGAAGCGGGCGCACCTCGTAGCGCCGCTCGAATTTGCGCATGATGGGCAAGCCGAACATGATGTCGCCGAGTGCGTCGTTGTAGCTGATGCCGGCCGGCGTCTCGGCGTTGTATTCGGTGAACTTCAACTCGTTCGTCTCCGGGACGAAGAATGTGTCCATGCGCGCCGTCGGGCTGCTGGCGCGGTAGGGCATCGGCATCGTGACGAGCTTCTCTTCCCAGTCGGCCAGCATGAACTGCGCGCGGAATTCGGCATCGCGCAGCGCCGTAGTGTGCAGCTTGGCAAAGGCTGGCATCACCGCGCCGATGGCGCGCTGCAAAAAGCGATATTGTTCGTGGGTCAAGAAGCGTGGGCGCAAGACCGTGCACAGCGAGCGTGTGCCGAAGAACAACCCACGGCGCTGTTGCTGCTCCTCGAGCAGCTCGTTGCTCGCCCGCGCCATCTCGTCGTCGAGCAGATCGTGATACAGGGAGATCGCCCTCTTCAAATCGGTCATATCGTTTTTAGCGGCCCCATACCAGCGCACTCAAACCCGATACGGTGTTTGCTGTGGGCGGGGCAACTTGGCCAGCATAATGCACATGTCGGCCATCCGCTCCACGCACCAGCGGTGATACTCGTAGCCGCAGGAGTTGATGTCCATATCCGGCGCAGGATTCATGAAATCAATCGCATAGGGCACACCCTCGCGGATGGCCCACTCGATGGTGTTCATGTCGTAGCCCAGCGCACGCACCAAGGCCAGCGACTCGCGCACGACGCGCTCGTGCATCTCCGGCGTCAGGTCGTGTTTCAAATAACGGCGGTTCACCGGATCGTACTTGGCAACATAGACGTGCTCCTGGCCGATGCACATGCAGCGCAGATAGTTCTCCCAGCGAATGAATTCTTGCAGCACCATGGTGAGCAGGCCGCTCTCGTTGTAACGCGCGAACAGCTCGTCCATCGAGTGTACGACGAACACGCCCTTCCAGCCGCCGCCGTGCGCGTCTTTCAGCACCAAGGGGAAGCCGCCGAGATAGTCCACATGCTCGGCCCACGGGATGGGATAGACCAGGTTGCGCAAGCTCTCGTTGTGCACGATGCCCGGCACGTAGTCCTTGTTCGGCAACACCACCGTCTTTGGACTGTGAACGCCCAGTTTCGTGGCCAGCGACGCTTCGAAGAACTTGTCATCGGCCGTCCACATGAACGGGTTGTTGACCACATACGTTCCCTGCAACACGGCGTTTTTGAGGTAGGAGCGGTAATACGGCACCTCGTGCGAGATGCGATCCACGATGACCTCATAGGGACACGGCTCGTTCATGCGCGTGCCACCCAGCTTGGCACATTCAGCGACCACGCCCTCGTTGCGCTCGTTCACCTCTTCGATGAATGCCGGCGGCCACGACCACTCGCGGCCTACGATCACTCCGATCTTTTTCATGCTTCCTCCAAATTGCAGAAGTTAGACGGTCAGAATCCAGAATCCAATCCAGAGTCTAGAATCCAGAGTCCAGAGTCCAGAATCCAGAAGTCAGAATCCGGAAAGCCAAAGCCCAGAGGTCATATAGGCAGTATCGAGTCGTCTGACTTCTAGTATCTGACTTCTGACCCCTAATCGTGTCCTCCAATGTACCGATGCAACATGCGCTTCCAGTAAGGCCAATCGTGCGACCAGCCATCCCACAGCCGCAGGGCGTTGCCGATGCCCTTGTTCCACAACACCGCGCTCATGCGCTCCGATTCGTGGCGCAGCGAATCTTCCTTGCCGGTCGCCAGGATGATGTCCATCCGGCGCAATGCCTCCATCCGGCCCCAGTCGTGCTCGTGCTGGATGAAATCCATCGGATTGTTGAAGTACACGTTATCGTCGCTATAGCCGCCGGTGAAGCGCTTGATGTCATACATCCCGCTCATACCGATGATGCGACCCACCGAGTGCGGGAATCTGAACGCAAAACAGGCTGCATGATACGCGCCGAAGCTGGCACCGAGCACGATCAAAAACGGATTACCGTTCTTGGCGCGGGTCAGCGGCAGCACTTCGTTCGCTATGTAATTCATGTATTGGGTATGCCGCCAGCCGCGATGGCCGGGATGCGCCGTGTAGTTGTACCAACTCTCGCCGTCCACGCTGTCCACACAATACACTTGCAGCCAACCCTGCTCGATTTGGTGACCCAGTCCATCCGGACCGAACATGCCGCGGTCTTCCCATTCGAAGAACCGGCCGCGTGAAGTGGGGAAGACCAGCACGCGCGCACCGTGGTGTCCGAAGACGAGCAACTCCATCTCCCGGCCAAGCGACGGGCTCCACCACTTGTGATATTCCCTGTTCATGTTTTCATGTCACCGCGGAGCAAAGTCAGCACGGAGTGAATCACCCTCCGCTTCTCCGCGCCTCCGTGGTTTCAGTCTCCGCCTCTCGATTTTGAGCGCAGCGGCAACGGCTGCGCCGGCGTGCACCACACCGGCCCCTTGGCGCTCCAAGGGCGCATCATCCAATGGCTCGGCGGTCTCGATCAGGATACGCTTCACCTGCGCCGGAGTAAGCGATGGGCTCGCCTCCAGCATCTGCGCGACGACCGACGAGACGATCGCCGCAGCAAACGACGTGCCGTCCACATGCTGATAGTGCGGATGAATGAACTTCTGATCGTTCATCCGCTGACGCACGATGCGTCGAATTTCATGAAACGGCTTGCTCATCGTTTCGGCGCTGATGCGCTGGCGCGCTTCTTTGGTGCGTAAGATGCGCGCCAGCTCAGCGTCTGTGGCACGCTCGATCTTCCACAAGAACTGTGCCTCGTTGTGCACCTTCGTCCGGGGTAGCATCGGTGCAGCGATCCATTGAGCCGGCGCGATGACTTCCGGCTTCGCTGCGCCGCGCCCGCCACGACCATAGCTGGAGTGATACAACGTCCACCGCGACGGATCAAGCGAATTGTGGTCGTTTAACCCGCCGACGGTAATGGCCGACGGCGCGGTGGCCGGCGACACGATGCGCCGCGCACCGCCGTTCCCCACGGCACATACCACCACCAGCCCGCGCGCCACCGCTTCTTCCACCAGCCCATCGAGCGCGGTCAGCTTGCCTTCGGATGGATGATCGCCACCCAGCGAGATGTTGACCACGCGCACATCGAAACGATGCGCGTTATCCAACAACCAGCGCAGTGCACGATAAATATCGTGCTCATGGATGCGACTGTTCTGCAAGTTGCCAGTCTTGACCAACACGACGCGCGCATCGGGCGCAAGGCCCGAGTAGCGATACATGCTCATGAAGCCGTTGCCTGCGCAGACGCAAGAAGTCATCGTGCCGTGCCAGCTCGATAAATGTGGAATGCTAAACCCAACGTTCTCGCGCACCGCCGGGCCACGCGCATCGGCGAAATAGGCGATGCGGTCGGTCGGCTGCGTCAAATCAGGATGGGGATAAAAACCCGAATCGAGAAAAGCGATAGTGATGCCTTTGCCGGTGTAACGTGCGTCGGCGCGCATGCGCAGCAGCATGGGCAGGACGAGTTCAACGTCTTCCAGGTCGTTGATGAACGGCAACTGCATTGGCCGACGAAAATACCACAAAAGTCTGCCGCGCGAAGTAACATCCGTACGACATGAACCGTTGCCTTGTCCTCGTGTTTGCCTTGCTCGTGTCCTGCTGGGCCTACCCATTGACCCATGCGCGGGCAACGATCATTGCGCGCAACACATGCCCCGAAAGCGAGTTCACCTGCATCACCGTTCGTGCCCCCCTCGACCACTTCGGGCGATCAAGCCAGACCATCGCAGTCGTGTTCGGCGTGTTGCCAGCGCGCGACCCGGCAAAGCGCAGAGGCATGCTCGTCACCGCCGTCGGCGGGCCAGGGGCTTCCGGCCTACAGGCTGCTGATGCCTACGCGGCGACCCTGGACGACACTATTCGCGATACCTTCGACCTGGTCTTCTTCGATCAGCGCGGCATCGGCCTCTCAGGCGGATTCGACTGTGCCGAAGCCGCGGCAACCTACTACCGGAGCGACGGGCGCAGCCGCACGCCGGCGCAGGAGCGCGCACTGGTCGAGGCAGCGCGCCGGTTCGTGGATGACTGTCTGCGCTCGTTGTTGCCACCACAGCGCCTGCAGTTCTACACCACACGGCAAGCCGTTGAGGACTTGGAGGTCTTCCGGCAAGCGATGGGCGAAGCTCGCATCTGGCTCTATGGCGAAAGCTACGGCACGCAGTTCGCCCAATGGTATGCCGCCGTCCACAGCGAACACGTCGCCGGATTGATCCTCGACGGCGCAGTGGACCTCGCGCTGGACGGCATCCAATTCGCCCGCGATACCACGCGCGCGTTCAACGGCGTGCTGCTGGCGACGTTGAAGGATTGCAACGCGAAGCCAGACTGCCTGCGCGACACAGGCGGCGACGCCATCCGTGCCTACGACCGCCTGGCTGCCACACTCGATCGGCAGCCGGTGAACTTTCACTTCCCACTTCCCGACGGCACGAAGGCCACGCGCACCCTCGGCCTATCGGAGTTGGAGACCGCTGTCGCCGGCTTCCTCTACACCGAAGGCGAACGCATGCTGCTCCAACGTGCCATCGCTGCAGCGTCTCGCGGCGACTACACACTGCTGGCGCGGCTGTTCTACGCCGCGCTAGGACTCGACCCGGTCACCCTGACGCCACCCTCGCCGTCCGGCTACTCCGACGCTGCCTACTACGCCTTCACCTGCAACGACTACCGCTACTTCGACGGCTCGCCGGACGCGCGCGCCCGCGCCTATCTGCGCGCCGGAGATGCGATCGAGCGCACCATACCGCGCATGCAATCGGTCTTCTATGGCGATCTGCCATGTGTCTTCTGGCCGCGCTTAGACGCGCCGGCCAGATACGATGCGGCGCCGGCCAGAGATATTCCCACGCTCATCCTCGGCGCGACGGCCGACCCGGCCACGCCGGTCGAACAAGGCCGTGTCATCACCCGTCGGCTATCGCGCGCCCGCCTGATCACGACGCTGGGTGGCGCGCATGTGACGTTCAATCGCGGCAGCGATTGCCCCGATCGCCTTGTCGCGCGCTTCCTGCTGGAAGACGTCCTGCCGCCGCAGCTAGAAACGCGCTGCGCCGGCGTGGTCGCCGACGACTACGCTCCCCTCGCTCCGACGGACGCCCGACAGTTCGCCGATGCGCTCGCCGCAATGCAGTCCTTCGAGACCGAGCTGCTTCACCTGCCCGAGTATTACTCCTGGGAGGCAGATGCGAAGACCGCGGTGGGGTGCACACACGGCGGCGCGGCGACGTTCATGCCGGCAGAAGCGCCGGACGGGGCGACGCGATTCACGCTATCCGCATGCACCTTCTCAGCCGGCTTCAGCCTGAGCGGAACCGGCCTATACGATCCTGACAGAGATTATTTCACGCTGGACGTACGAGTGATCGGCGATCGGGGCGGTGTGTTGCGCTACATCCGCGAAGGCACGTCGGTTCGGGTGACCGGCGCGCTCGACGGCAGGCCGGTGGATTTGCAGCGAGACTGAACGCGCCGCGCTCAATGTTTCACCCACCACGCGTCGGACACCAGGCACACCCCGCCGCGCTGCTTGAGAATCGGGCGGATGGCCTCGATGATGGCCGGCAACTGCGACTCGTCGCACGTGCTGAGCAGATAGCTGTTCTTGAACACGCCGCTCAGCTCATCGCCGCGGCGAATGCCCCGCTCGCCTTTGCCGATGACATCCGGCACGATGGTGTAGCCGGAGACGCCGTGTTGCTCCAGCACCTGCGCCACACGCTCGATCTCCAGCGCGTCGGTGACGATCTCGATTCGCTTGATGGCCTGCATGATGGGATTATCGGCCAGGACGCGGAAAGATCATCTGCTCACGGCCACAGCGCGGAGATCACGCTCATGTAGAGCGGGATGCCGAGCACGACGTTGAACGGGAAGGTGAGCGCCAGGGCCATCGTCACGTAGAGCGCCGGATTGGCCTGTGGCAGCGCCTGGCGCATAGCTGCCGGCACGGCGATGTAAGACGCGCTGGCGCACAACACGACGAAAAGCAACGCGTCGCCCACCGGCAGGCCGATCAGCCGCGCGATGCCCATGCCCAGCGCTGCATTGACCAGTGGCAGGCCGAACGCGAACGCGATCGGGAAGGCACCCATGCGCTTCAGATCGCCCAACCGTCGCCCCACCACCAGCCCCATATCCAGCAAAAACAAGCTGAGCAATCCGGGGAACAGTGACTCGGTGAAAGGCTTGAGCGAGTCGCCGCTCGCTTTGCCGGCGATATAGCCGATCGCTAGGCTGCCCACCAGCAACAACACCGAGCTGTTGAACAGCGCCTCATGCAGCAACGCCATCAGTTGGCCCTGGACATCGTCGTTGCGTTGGCCCATCCGCGCCAACAACACGCCGACCACGATGGCCGGCGACTCCATCAACGCCAGCGCTGCCGTCATGTAGCCACCCTGCGGTTCACCTAGCCGCTGCAGAAACGCCGTCGCCGTGACGAAAGTGACCGCGCTGACCGAGCCGTAGGTCGCCGCGACCGCGGCGGCATCGGGCAGGCTCAGGCGGTGGCGAAGCACGGGGAAGGCGTACAGCGGCACGATCAGCGCCATCAGCAACGCCGCGCCCAGTGCCGGCAACGCCAGCCCACCGTTGTTCTCGCGCAGCGCCATGCCGCCCTTGAAGCCAAGCGACAACAGCAGATACAGCGCCAAGACCTTGGGGATCGGTGCCGGCAGCTCCAGGTCGGACTTGACCAGGACAGCCAAGATGCCCAGCAGGAAGAACAGCACCGGCGGGTTGAGCAGGTTAGAAACGATTAGGTCGGCGCTCATCGTTCAGCGCACCAGCGCATGCAGCCACAGGGCGAACTGGTAATACAACGGCAGCCCGATCACGAGGTTGAACGGGAAGGTGATGCCCAGCGACGACGTGAGGTAGATGCTGGGGTTGGCCTGTGGCAGCGCCGCGCGCACCGCCACCGGCGCATCAATGTATGACGCGCTGGCCGTGATCGCGCCCAGCACAAAGCTGCCGCCGGGCGAGAGGCCGGCTAGCACACCCAGCATCGTCCCCAGCAACCCGTTGAACACGGGGAAAGCCACGCCAAAGGCCAGCAGGCGCGGGCCAAGTCGGAAGAACTCACGCAATTGACGGCCGGCGACCATGCCCATCTCCAGCAAGAACAGCGTCAGCACGCCGCGGAAGGGATCTTCGAAGAACGGCTTGACCGATTGGAAGCCCGTCTCGCCGATCAGCGCGCCGATGAACAGGCCGCCGAGTAACAGGATCACGCTGCGCCCGCGCAGCGTGTCAATCAGAATTTCACTCATCGGCAAATTGCCGTTCAGCTCGGCGCGGCGCAAGCGCCAACGGGCGATGAACAGCGCGATCAGGATCGCCCACTCCATCAGGCTGACCAGCACCGGCATGAACGGCTCGGCCGGGCTGCCCAGCTTCTCCGCCAGCGACAGCGCCGCAAAGAAGGTGACCGAGGAAACCGACCCGTAGAGCGCGGCGATGCCGGCAGCGTTCGCAATGTCCAGCCGGATGAACCGGCGCGCCAGGAAGTAGGCCAGCGACGGCGTAACTACGGCCAGCAGCGCCGTCACCAGCGCTGGTGCGACGATCCGCCCCAGACCGGCCTCGGCCAGCTCCGTCCCACCTTTCAACGCGATTGAAAAGACCAGGTAAATCGAAATGGCGTTCAGGACGGGCTGCGGGAATTCCAGTTCACTCCTGACCAGCGTGGCAATAACGCCGACGATGAACGCCAGCACCAGTGGCGAAAGAAAGCTCGTTCTGATGATCTCCAGCGTGTCCAACCTGTCTGCTCCGTGCTTCAAAGATCGTGGACGCAACAAAAACGCCCGGCGCGAGATGGGCGCCGGGCGACTGCAGCTCGGGGATTGCTCGGCCGTCACTTCCCGGCAATTGCCACCTGCGGCGTGCGCTGCTTCGTCCCCCACAGGTCGCGCTCGAACCAGGCCACTACCAGCGGGACGGCGACGAAGATGGACGAATACGTGCCGCTGATCATGCCGATGAGCAGCACCGCAACGAACTGCTTGATGCTGGCCCCACCGAACAACAGCAGCGCCGTCAACACCAGGATGTTGATGAGCGACGTGGTGAGCGAGCGGTTCAGCGTCTCCAGCAAGCTGCGCGTGACGATGGTCTCGAAAGACTCCCCACGCCGGCGCGTCAGGTTCTCACGGATGCGGTCGTACACCACGATGGTGTCCTGGATGGAGAAGCCGAGCACGGTGAGCATCGCCGTGAGGAAGAGCGCATCAATCTCCCAATTGAACAGCGCGGAGAAGATGGCCGTAATGCCGGCGGCGATCAGGATATCGTGGATGAGCGCAGCAATGGCGCAGATGCTGTAGCGGAAGGCATGCTCCGCCTTGCGGAACGACCACCAGATGAATAGCAGGATCGCGACCGTCGCGACGATCACGGCGATGACCGCCGCCTGGGTCACCTGCGCGGCAACCGTTGGGCTGACTGACTGGATCTGCGTGCTGTTCTCATCGAGCGGGGCGACCTTCGCCAGCGCGCTGCGGATCTCCTGCGCGCGATCGCCCTCGATGAACACCGTGCGCACCTGCCAAATGTTCTCCGACGGGTCGCCTAGCCGGGTGATGGCCGGGTTGGTGATGCCGAACGATTGGAAGACGCTGCGGATCTGATCTTCGCTGGTCGGCTGCGTGAACCTCACCTCGAAGCGGTTGCCCGGCAGGAAGTCCACGCTCAACCGCCATGGCGTGTGGGTCGGCAAGGTGATGACGTTGTAGATCATCGCCAACACGCCCGGCAGGATCACCAAGAGCGAGAGGACGAAATAGTAGCGGCGATTCTCGACGATACGAAAGAGATCGAACATCTAGACCCCCAACAGGACGGCGCGGCGCGCCTCGATCGTCTCAGCCTGCTCGCTGAACGTGAGGCGCATTAGCGTGCGCGTGACGAACATGGCCGAGAACAAGCTGACGAGGATACCGAGCGACAGGGTGATGGCGAAACCACGCACGGCGCTGGCGCCGAACGTGTTGCCGAACACGAACAGGATGGCGCAGGTGATCAGCGTGCTGATGTTGGCGTCGCGGATCGAAGGCCAGGCGCGCTGGAAGGCCGCCTCGACTGCAGCGCGCATGGTGCGCCCGCCGCGCAGCTCTTCGCGGAAGCGCTCGAAGATCAGCACGTTGGCGTCCACCGCCGCTGCTACCGAGAGCAGGAAGCCGGCGATGCCGGGCAGCGTGAGGGTGACCGGAATCAGCACGAACAACGCCAGCGAGACCAGCATGAAGAACACCAGCGCAAATGCCGAAAGCACGCCGGGCAGCCGATAGCGAACGACCATGAAGGCGATCATCGCGATCAGCGCGATCGCACCCGCGGCCAGGCTGCGGCGGATCGAATCGGCGCCCAGCGTCGCGCCGATGTCGCGCGTGGTCTCGATGGTGAGCGGCACCGGCAGCGAGCCGTAGCTCAGCACCAACGCCAGGTTGTTCGCGCTCTCGCGCGTGAAGCTGCCGCTGATCGTGCCATCGGCGCTCAGCACCGCGCGGATGGTCGGACACGAGATCACGCGCTGGTCGAGCACGATGCACATGGCCTGGTTCAGCTTCTCGCTGGTATAGCGCCGGAAGTCCTCCTGGAACTGCGGCTTGATGGTGAAGTTGACGACGTTGCGGCCCAGATTGTCGAGGCCCGGCGTAGCCGACTGTAGGATTTCGCCGGTGAAGGCGGTGTTATACACCCTGCCCCCCGCCTGCGCATTCAACGTCTCGCTGATGGGTTTGCCGGTCGGCAGAGTCTGCGGGAATAGCAACCCGCCATACAGGCTGTAGGTGGTCGAGATCGGCGTGCCGTCCAGGAGCGGGGTGAAGCCGGCGTCCACGAATTCGAGTTGGCCGGTCTGCTTGATGAGGTCAATCGCCAAGTTACGGTCGGTCACGCCGGGCAACTCGACGAGGATGCGATCGTCGCCCTGCTGCTGGATGATCGGCTCGGAGACACCCAGGCCGTTCACGCGATCCTCGATGATGCGCCGGGCCGATTCCATCTGCTCCGGCGTAGGCTGGGCGCCGCCCGGCAGATCGCTGGCCAGCAGCACCTGCAGGCCACCTTTCAAATCCAAGCCCTGCTTGATCTGCAGATCACGCCCGCGCGCTTCCTGCCAGAAGACCAGGCTCTTCACGAAATCGGGCTTGGTCACCGGGAGGACGATGTAGGCCGATATCGCGAGCAACGCGAGGATGATCAGCAATCTGATGAACGTGTTTTGACGCATGGGTCAGAAGGTTTCCATCCTTGGACTGAGGATGCGGCGGGGATTATAGCGGACGGGGTAATGGAGGGTGCATTTCTGCTACCGTCTGCCCCCGTTGGCGAATGCACCCGTAATGGGAAAGGCGAAGCGCCCGGCGCGATGAGTCGCACCGGGCGCTTGAATCGTCGCTATCAATTTCAACGGTGCATGTCGCGCGTAGGAACACAAGCGCGGTGCAGCAAGGCGCGGAACGGAGTCCGCGCCCTACGTTGCAATCGGCAGCGGCACGCTGCGGAGCTGCGCCGCGAATGGATGTAGAACGCGTTCTAGTGCCTGCGCTTCGCCGCCGTTGACAAATGCACTCCCTTCAACCCACCGGCTCCGGCTCCGGCACAGCCTCGACCGGCGCAGGCGCGACTTCCGGCACGCTGGGCGGCGCAGGCGCCACCTGCTTCTTCGTCGCGGCGACTTTCTTGGTCGTTGTCTTCTTCGCAGCAGCCTTCTTCGCAGTCGTCTTCTTGGCCGCCGCCTTCTTGGTCGTCGTCTTCTTGGCTGTCTTGGATTTGCTGGTCGTTGCCATGGCTACTTCCTCCTATGTGGATCGCATGCGTCACATATGAATTTAACCAAGCGTGGGCGAATGTCAATAGCTCAACGGACTTTTCATCTCTGTGGGCTTCCCTTCTCCTTACCCCGGCCCCGGAGCGCGCCGCGCCTCACTCATCCAGCGTCTCCGGCTCACCCAGCGGCACCTCGTATAGGCCTGCCCCGCGCCGGCGTGGGAAGGGCATTCGCACTCCCGCTGAGGGCTGCTCCGTCGCCCAAGCATCCAACTTTGTCCGGTCGAACGCGATCCCTAGACCGGGGTCGTCGCTCAACACGATGTAGCCATCTTCGATGGTGTGACGGTGGATCACGCCCTGGTCTACGCCGGCATCCAGCACCTCCATCATGAGGTGGTTGGGCAGCGCTGCTGCCAAGTGCGCCATGAAGTTCGCCGGACAGTTCATCATCGCGACCGGCAGCTCGAAGCCGTAGGCCATGTCGGCGACCATCATGGCTCCGGTGATGCCCGACGTGCCAACGCCCACCTGCACGATATCCACCGCCGCGTTGGCGATCAGCGCCATGAACTGGCCGATGTCCTGCAGGTTCTCGCCCGTGGCGACGGCGGCCCGCACGCTCTGCGACACCTTGCGCAAGCCGCGGTAGTCCCAGCGTCGCGCCGGCTCTTCCACCCACATCAGGTCGAAGTGCTCCTCGAAAGCGCGGATGTGGCGAATGGCCTGCTTGGGCGACCAGTACTCGTTCGAGTCAACCATCAAGAGCGGACGCTTGCCACTCTTGGCCAGCGCGTCGCGCATGATCTCAAGGCGGCGCAAATCGTCGTCGCGGTTCAGTCCCACCTTGAGCTTGCCGGCATGCACCCCCAGGGCTGCCATGTGCTCGTAGAACTGGCGCAGTGCATCGTCGCTCAGTCCCAGCCCGATGTCACTGGCGTAGGCTTTCACCCGTCGGGACGACGCGCCGAGCGTCTTCCAGAGCGGCTCGGTGTTGATCTTTGCCTTTAAGTCCCACAAGGCTACGTCTATGGCAGCGATGGCGCTGCCGACCGCCCCGGCGTTGCCGCCCTTGAAGGCATGATCCATCATGCGCTTCCACAGGCCACGCACACCGCGCGGGTCATGTCCGACCAAGAGCTGATTCACTAACTCACGTTACGCAGTCGCGAACTGACTGCGCGACCATAGAATGGCGACATGACACAAGACTTGCTTGACCTGTATAGCGATTATCTGTTGTGCACGTTTGGACAGGCCACGGCAACCGGGTTGGGTCAAGTGGTCGAAGGGAGCGTCAGCCATGACCAAATCACCCGCTGGCTGAGCGGCCAACAGCGCGGCGGGGCGGCGTTGTGGCAGGTGACCAAGCGATTTGTGCGGCAGATTCAAAGTGAGGATGGGGTGCTGATCGTGGACGACACGATCAGCGAGAAACCCTACAGCGACGAGAACGACATCGTGTGCTGGCACTATGATCACACCAGCGGCGAGGTGCTCAAAGGCATCAACCTGATGACGGCGCTGTATCACGTGCCCAGTCGGGGGCTGTCGTTGCCAGTGGAGTTTCGCTTGATCGCCAAGACCGAGCAGTATGTGGACAAGAAGAGTGGCAAGACCAAGCGCCGAAGTCCGATCACCAAGAATGAGTATTACCGCATGATGCTGCAACAAGCGGTGATCAACCAGATTCCCTTCAAATACGTGCTCAACGATGTGTGGTTTGCCGCGGCCGACAACATGAATTTCGTCAAACACAAGCTGAAGAAGGAGTTTGTCATGCCGCTCAAGGCCAATCGCAAGGTGGCGCTCAGCGCGGACGACAAGCGGCACGGCATCTACGTGCGTGTGGATGAAGTCGTGATCGAACCAAACACGGTGCGGCCAGTGTATCTGGAAGATGTGAGCTTCCCGCTGCTTTTGGCCAAGCAAGTCTTTACAAACAAAGATGGCTCTACCGGCGTATTGTTTCTGGTCACCAGCGACACCACGCTCACCTACGATGGGATCACCTCGCTCTATCAAAAACGATGGACGATCGAACCCTTCCACAAGTCGCTCAAGCAGAATGCCGCGCTCGAACGCTCGCCTGCCCACACGGTCACGACGCAGACCAATCACATCTTTGCCAGTTTGTGTGCGTTCATCAAGCTCGAGATGCTCAAGCGTAAATCCAAGTCGAATCATTTTGCCTTGAAATCGCATTTGTATCTGCACGCCGTTCAATCAGCTTTTGACGCCCTGCGCCAGCTGCAGCCCGTCACACTGGCTGCGTAACGTGAGTCACTAAGTCATGGATGAGGCGACCGCCGCCGAACGAGATGCCGGTCAGGCCCTCGTCGGTATCCAGGAACAGCGCCGACATCGCCAGATGCGTGCTGCCGTATGGGCCGTTCGCATCGCTCAACGGGCGTGTCAACGCGATTTCGTAAGATTGGGTTCGAACGCCGGTGATCTTCATGGGCTGGATTAAAGCAAAAGCCCGGCGACTCTGCTTTTGAGAGGGTGGATTCGCCAACGGGGGCAGACGGTAGACCCGCCCGGCGTAAACGCCTGGCTGAAAGGGGCAGGATGCGCGGCTTGCCCGTATGCTCAGCGCTGGGATTTATCCCAGCGCGACTGGAGCGAATACAGCTGCGGGCCAGTCCGCGCTCCCCCATTTTGAAATGCACCCCTTCCGCTTTGAGACAGCGCGGAGGCTATAATCTCGCATCGCATTTGAGCGGCGTGGGTACAAGGTAACCGTCTGCGCCGCAGGAGGTGACGCACATGAGCGAGAAAGCAAAGGCAGGCGCAGAGAACAAAGCGCCGGTGGATGCAGAACCGAAGGTCAATCTGAACGAATACGGCGCCCTGGAGGAGAAGGTGCGCCAGGCACTACGCGAGGTGTACGACCCAGAGCTGGGCATGAGCGTGATCGAGTTGGGCTTGATCCGCAAGCTGGAGTTCTCGCCCGATAGTGTGAATGTCACGATGATCCTGACCACGCCATTCTGCCCTTACGGCCCGGCGCTGGTGGAGCAGGTGCGACAGAAGACGCAGGAAGCTGCCGAACGCGTCGCCAAAGTCACCATGGGTCTGGAGATGTGGGAACCCTCTATGATGGAAGACCAAGCCGCGGCGAATTGGGGCTTGTATTACTGAGCTGTGAGCTGTGAGCTGTGAGCTATGAGCTGTGAGTTCTGGGTTCTGGGTTCTGAGTTCTGGGTTCTGAGTTCTGAGTTCTGGATTCTGGGCTCTGGACTCTGACCCCCACCCCACCCTACTCGGTGACCAGCCGCAGCGACAGCGCACCCGCCGCGATGCGCGCCGCAGCGGCGATCAGCAAGCCGGCGGCGATGGGCAGGCCGGCGTCGGTCATCGCCGACATCGCCAGCGGCCCGGCGAAAACTGCGAAGTTCACCGCCGCCGTGTAGGCGCCCACATAGCCCTCGAACTTCTCCGCGGGCGCACATTGCACCATTAATCCATAGGCCGTCACCTGCAACATCACCGACGTCGCGCCGCCGATGAAGCCGGCAATCCACGTTACCGGCAGCGCCGGCGCGAACGCTAGGATGACCAGTTGCAACCCCATGCCGGCGCAGGCCGCGGCGAACACGCGCACGTTGCCGAACCGCTCGGTCAATTGCGGCGTAAACAAGCCAACCACGGCCAAGCTGACCCAGAAGATGGCCAGATACCAGCCGAAATCTACATCGGTCGCTCTCAGCACGCGCACCATCTGCAACGTGATCAGGGGTCCCGGCGCGTTGACCGCCGTATGTGCCAACAGGGTAATGAGCAGATAGTCCCGCGCCGGCGGGTGGGCCAGGAAGTCGCGCAGGCGCGCCCGCGGGCGCGTGGTCACTTGCGGATCCAGCGGCAAGGGGCGAACTTGTCGAAGAACGAAGAAGCCGACCATGCCGACGGCGAGCGAGAGCGCACAGGCAATCACGTAGTTTGTCGGACGAGGAAGCGCATCCAGGATCGCTGCCAAGACGACCGTGAAGCCGGCCATGCCGATGCCGAGCATCGTCCAGCGGCTGCTGACCAAACGCGCCAGCCGGTCGGGCAGCGTCATACGCGAGAGAAACGTGGTGAACGTGTAGTTGCTGAACCCGGCGACGAAGTTCAGCGCGACGACTGCCATGACGATCGCCTCGGCCTGTAGCGCCGGCAAAAAGAGCAGCAACGGCACCCAAACCAACACGCTGCGCCACAACAGGAGCGGGATGCTAATGTTGCGCGGCCAGTCCGGCACGCGCCGTAGCCAGGCCGGCCCTAGCGCAGACGCCAGCGTAAGCATCAGCGCGGCGCCGGAGGTGAGGATGCCCAGCAGCAAAGGGGAGGCGCCCAGCCGCGTCACCAGCACCGGAACATACTGGGTCACGAGAACGATGAACGGCGTCGCGAGCACGACCTCGATCGCATTCAGGCGCTCATTGCGGAGGGCGTCTTTGTAGGAGAGAGACACGGGGCAGTGGTGAATAGTGAAGTGTGTGTCGTGTGTCGTGTGTCGTGTATTGCGTTTTACGCCTCGCATCCTCCGTCTTGCGTCTTACGTCCTGCGTTCATGTAGACGTACAACCAATGACGCAAGGCGCAAGACGCAAGCGGACGTCTACCCGCCCAGCTTCGCGAGGATGAACTGCTCGAACGCCTCCGCCGTCCAGGGCAGCGCCGGCTTGAAGAAGTGCTCGTAGATCGTTTGGGCGTAAACGCGAATCTCGAACTGCGCATCCTCGGCCATGCGCAGGCTGAGGAAGTGCATGAGGTTGTGCGCGTCCACCTTGGCCACCCAGGTGTAATACACCGCGAAGCCGGGGAGGAAGATGCGCGCCTGTTCGCGCGCCACGCCCGCATTCAGCGCCTGTTGGTAGAGCCGGTAGCCGCGCTCGTAGTGCTCGAGCAACGCCGCGGTGAGCGGTGCGCCTTCTTCGGACGTCAGTTCGCCTAGGCTGGCCTGCTTGTTCGACGGCGACTGCTTGCGCCACACGTCCGGCACATAGAAGTCGTCCTCGTCGAAGGCCACGTAGCGGCCGGACTGTGCGTTGAACTGCCAAGTGCGATGCCGCACCCACTGCCACCACGTCACCACCGGCGCGCGCACGCGGAACTTAAACTCCACCTGCTCGAACGGGCTGGTGTGCCGGTGCTGCATCAGATAGAACAGCAGCTTCTTGTCTTTCTCGCTGCCTTTGCTCTCGCCTAGGAAAGACACGCGCGCAGCGTTGACGATGGCCAGGTCGTCGCCCATCAGGTCTTGCAGTTCCACCCAGCCCTTGTCGAGCACCGCCACACGCTTGCCGAGCAATGCGGCGCGGTCGGGTGGACGAAAGACGACTTCGGCGACCGGCGCATGCTCGCGATTCGAGGATGATTCATCGCTTGCGGTCATGACACACAATGGTAACATTTTGTATGGCAACCTTCCCTCTAGACGCTGCACTGGAAGGGTTTGCCCGAGAGGTCAACCAACCAGATGCACGGATCAACTTGGCGCGTGCTGCGCTCATCATGGGTCAGTTCGAGTATCCCGACCTGGATGTCTCTGGTTACCTCGATAGGCTCGACCGGCTGGCGGAATCGGCCGGCCGGGTGATCCAGTCTGCCGAATTGCCGGCGCTCATGCTGGCGCAGTTCCTCTTCGACACGCTGGGGTTCACCGGCAACGCGCGGAACTACACCGATCCGCGCAACAGCTTCCTGAACGAAGTGCTGGAGCGCCGGCTGGGCATCCCCATCTCGCTGTCGGTGCTGTTTCTCGAAGTCGCGCAGCGCACCGGAATCCGCGCCGATGGCGTCGGACTGCCCGGTCACTTCATCGTCCGTGTGGTGCTGGATACCGGCCAGGTGATCTACCTCGACCCGTTCCACGGCGGCGCCGTGCTCTCTGAGGAAGACTGCCGCGAGCGCGTGCGCTCTATCACCGACGGCAAGCTGCCGTTCAACGCCGCATTCCTCAACCCGGTCGGTGCGCGCTACATCCTCATGCGCATGCTGAACAACCTGAAGAACTTCTACGCCTCGGCCAACGATTTCCAGCGGGCGGCGAAGGTGGTCGAGCGCTTGCTCATCCTCAACCCGGACGACCTGTCCGAAGTGCGTAACCTGGGGCTGCTATATGGCTCATTGGGCAAGCGCAAGCAAGCCGTCGCCCTGCTCGAAGCCTATCTGCAAGGCCGGCCCGACGCCCAGGATGCCGACGCAGTCAAACGCTACGTTAGCGCGCTCTCGACCGAAGCATCGCGCTGGAACTGAGCGCCGGCGCTCATTGTTGTTCGATGCGCGCCACGCGCCGAACGGTCAGCACATAGAGGATCACGCTCACGATCAGATACACGCCGGTCAGGATCAGAAACGGCGACGGCAACGTGAGCGAGAGCCCACTGCCGGTGAAATTCGGCGTGAACGTCCACAGCTCGCCCGTAGCGCTGAAGAAGCGCTGGCTGGCGGCGATGGCGCTGATGGGGCTGAGGCTGATGGCCAGCGTGAGCACGGTGTCGAACAGGTCGGCAAGGATGGAGCCACCGCCGGTGGGAGAGAGCGCCAGGCTCACGGTGGAGGAGCCGATCAACGCCGCCAGTGGGATGCCGATGACGATGCCGAGCACGATGGCGTAGGTGCTCAGCGTCGCGCCGACCGTGGTCCTGGACCGCGCCGAAATGTAGAGCGCGAGCAGCGCATACATCAGCGCCGAAGCGAACACCACGCACAACGCAATGATCAACTCGCGCGGCTCGACGCCGCCGAGCAGAAACGCCAAGCTGAATAGCGGCAGCGTGGCGAAGAGCAACAGCAATGTGAAGCCTAGCGCCGAGATCAGCTTGGCCCACACGATCTGCGCCGGCGTGAGCAGCGTCACGCGCAACACGTCGAAGGTCTTGTTCTCACGCTCCAGGCTGATGGCGCCGGCGGTGAAGGCCGGCGCGACGAAGCTGGCCAGCAACACCTGCATGCCGACCAGAAAGTAGAACACGACCGTCCCGACCGCGCCGCTGCCGCCCACCATGCGCGGGTTGCCTAGGAAGCTCACCATGTAGAGCAGCACCGACAGGCCGCTGACGATGGCCAGATAGACCGTCAGCACCATATAGGCCCGCGCGCTGCGCATGCGCCCGGCCATCTCTTTGACAAAGATCGGGCTGAGCCGGAAGGGTGACGAGAAGGCGGGCAGCTTGAGGCCGGGCACGCGCATTAGCTTTCCTCCGCGAACGAGACGACCTGCACGCCGCTGTGCATGAGCGAGCGCAGCAGCATGCTGGCGTCGGCGTAGGCCCCATCGAACGTGACGCGAAGCTCCTTCAGCAGCGCGATGCCGGCCAACGTATCCGTGGGTGAAGCAGGTCCGTTGAGCTGCTGCACATCCACCACGCCGTTGGCCGCCTTGATCAAGTTCATAGCCAGCCGTGCGTCGCCGAGGAACTTCACGGCGATGATGCGATAGGGCGGCGTAGTCGCCAAGACGTCGTCGAGCGAGCCGGCCTGCACGACCTGGCCTTCGTGTAGGATCGCCGCATGGGTGCAGAGATCCTGGACTTCGGCCAAGTTCGACGCGGTAAGGAGGATCGTCTTGCCCATGCTGCTCAACTCCTTCAACAGCTCGCGCGCTTCCACCCGAGCGCGCGGGTCAAGCCCCGTCGTCAATTCATCCAGCAACAACACGCGCGGGTCGTGCGCCAGGACGCGCGCGATGCCCAAGCGATGGCGCATCGAAGGCGTTAGCCGGTCGGCCGGCGTGTCCTTGCGGTGATACAGGTCCACCAACTGCAGCAAGTCTGTCGCCAACGCCGCACGCTCCTTGGGCAGCACGCCGTAGCATGCTGCGAAGAACTCGATGTATTCCGCGCACGTCTGGTCGGGATAAACGCCAAAGTCCTCGGGCAGGTAGCCCACCTGCCGGCGCACGCGCAGCGGTTCGCTCACCACCGACGCGCCGGCGACGAACGCATCACCGGCCGTGGGCGCAACCAGCGTCGCCAGAATCCTCAGCAGCGTCGTCTTGCCCGCACCGCGCGGCCCGATCAAGCCGAAGATGGCGCCCTGCGGCACAGACAAACTCACGCTGTCGAGCGCCGTTCGCCCACCGTAGGATTTGCTCAGCGTTTGGATTTCGATCACTGCATGCAGATTAGGCCTCAGAGATGAGAGGCCGATGAGTAGCCGCGGGCTTCATGCCCACGTTCCACGCCCCGGAAGGGCGCACCTACCGTCAAACGCCGTTCGCCTTGAATGCCTCGACCGTCCGGCGGATGCCTTCTTCGAGCGAGACCTTTGGCACATAGCCCAGGCGCTCGCGGGCGCGCTGCAGGTCGGCGCACAACCGCGACACGCCGCCGCTCTCCGCCGTCACGCGCAGCGGGGTCAACTCTTTACCGATCACCCGCCCGACCGTCGCCACTAACTCGTTGATGCTGGTGGGCACACCGCTGCCGACGTTGATGATCAGCCGATTGACGTTCGGCGCGGTCGCTGCAGCGATCAGTGCGCTCACCACATCGTCCACATACACGAAGTCGCGTTGTTGCCGGCCGTCGCCGTGGACGATGATCGAGCCGCCGCTGAGCGCTTGGCGGATCACCGCCGGCACGACCGGCGGATGCGAGGCGCGCAGCGGCTGGCCGGGGCCATAGGCATTGAATACACGCAAGATCACCGTGTCTATGCCCCACAGCGCACCGATCGTGTTCACGTAGTATTCGGCGGCCAGCTTGCTCACGGCGTAGGGCGAGCCGGGGTTGGGAATGGCATCCTCGCGCACGCGCTCGTCGGGCTGCTCGCCGTAGATCGCGCCGGACGAGGTGAACACCAGCCGGCGCACGCCGGCATCGCGCACCGCCTGGATCAGGGCCACCGTGCCGCCCACGTTCGTCGCGTTGTATTCGCGCGGATACAACACCGACTCGGAGACCGACACGCGCGCAGCGAGGTGGTAGGCGCAGTCCACCCCGTGCAGGAGCGACCAGAGTTTGGGGATGTCATTGACGTCGCCGCGCGTGAAGTGCACGGCTGGGTCAAGGCGCGCCGGATCGCCCGTGCTGATGTCGTCAATCACGCGCACCACGTGCCCTTGGCGCGCCAGCGCGTTGGCCAGCGCGACGCCGAGGAAGCCGGCGCCGCCTGTGATGAGGAATTTCATACCTTGCTTGTAGCGAATCGGCCATCAACCCGGTGGCCAGGTCATCTTGCGCCCGCCGAGCAGATGGATGTGCAGGTGATACACCGATTGCCCGCCGTCTGGATTACAGTTCACCACCAGCCGGTAGCCCCCTTCGGCAATGCCGATCTGCTTGGCCAACTTCTGCGCCGTCAGCATCAACCGGCCGAGCAGCGCCGTGTCATCGTCCGTCGCATCGTTCATCGTCGGGATGATCTTGTTGGGGATGATCAGGATGTGCGTCGGGGCGACGGGGTTGATGTCGTGAAAGGCCGTCACCGCTTCGTCCTGATACACGATCCGCGCAGGGACCTCCCGGCGCGCGATCTTGGCGAAGAGTGTGTCCGTTGGCATGGGTCGTGATTGTATAGGCACGCGTAACCCTGCCCAACGACTCAAAGTCGCGGGCAACCGAGAACAAAGTCGGCCTTGGGGAACCGGATCATCAGTCGCCGAAGGGCGACTGTGCTGCGCGTCGCGTGCGATTTCCAATCGCTGCGTAACGTGAGTTATAGGCGATAATCGCCGCATGCAGCGCCCATCGCTCACGCGCTTCGCATGGCTTTCCATCGCTGCAGCCGTCTTCACCATCGGCCTGAAGTTTTTGGCCTACTTGCTCACCGGCTCGGTCGGTCTGCTCTCCGACGCACTGGAGTCACTGGTCAACCTGGCCGGCGCGCTGATGGCGCTGGCGATGCTGAGCCTGGCCGCGCGCCCGCCCGACGAGGAACACGCCTATGGCCACACCAAGGCCGAATACTTCTCCAGCGGCGTCGAGGGTGCGCTGATCACCGTCGCAGCGATCAGCATCGGCGTAGCAGCGATCAACCGGCTGCTCCACCCACAACCCATCGAGCAACCTGGGTTAGGCTTGGCCATCTCGGCAGTTGCCTCAACGATCAACCTCGGCGCGGCGCTCGTGCTGCGCGACGCCGGCCGCCGATACCACTCGATCACCCTGGAAGCCAACGCCAAGCATCTGTTCACCGACGTGCTCACATCCGTTGCCGTGATAGGTGGCGTGGCGCTGGTCGTGCCGACCGGCTGGCTCTGGCTCGACCCGATCATCGCGCTGATCGTCGCTGCCAACATCGCCCGCATGGGTATCCCGTTGCTCAGGCGGTCGGCGAACGGCCTACTGGACGTCAGCCTGCCCGAGGCCGACGTGGCGAAGGTGCGCGGCGTGCTCGACCGCTACGCCGGCAGCGATGGCATCCAGTACCACGCGCTGCGCACGCGCCAGGCTGCCGCGCGCAGCTTCGTCTCGGTGCACATCCTGGTGCCGGGCCGGTGGAGCGTGCAGCGCGGCCATCACTTGCTGGAGCGCATCGAGGCCGACATCCGCAGCGCACTGCCCAACGCCACGGTCTTCACGCACCTCGAGCCGTTGGAAGATGCAGTGTCGTGGCGCGACCAAACGTTGGAGCGCGACGACCGGGTCGGAGCGTCGTCTGGCGGAGCGAATGGGTGAAACGACACGCGCAGTATAGTAGCGACTCATGCCCGACGATCCTGCCTCGACATCCGTAGCCGGCCTGCGCCACAAGCGTCGTGCCTTGGCCCTGCTGATCGGGGTGCTGGTGCTGCTCTTCGTGCTCGCGGTCAGCATCACCGATCTGCCGCTGCTGCCGGGCGAATGGTTTGCCCTGGACATCCCGCCGCTTGGACGAGCGGGCGGGAGCATCGGCGGCGGCGAGGCGATTATCTTGTTCGTGCGCATCATGCTGGCGGTGGCGCTGCTGCTCTTGCCGATCAACCTCATCCTGGTGATCTTCATGCGCGAGGAACGCCGGCGGCTGTTGATCAACATCGTCACGGCCGTCGCGCTCTGGTTGTTCCTCAGCGCCCTGTCGCGCATCGCAGGCAACCTGCCCGAGGAGTTATTCGAGAACGCCGGGCAGAGCGGCGAACGGGCCGACGGCGCGCCACCGCTCACGCCCCTGCCCGATTTCACGCCCAACCCATCCGAATGGACGGTGCTGGCGGCTGCGCTGGCGATCTCGCTACTGATCGTGGGGCTGGCAGCGATCGTTGTCTGGGCAATCTGGCGACGGCAGAGGCGGCCGGATGACTCGCTCGCCCGGCTGGGCAAGCGCGCGCAAGCCGCGCTCGACGAATTGCAGTCGGGTGGTGATTTCAAGTCGGCCGTCATCCGCTGCTACCGCGACATGACGCGTGTGCTGCAACAGGAACGCGGCATCCAGCGCGAAATCGCTATGACGCCGAGCGAGTTCGAGCAGGCGCTGCGGGGCAAAGGGCTGCCGCAGGAAGCCGTACATCAGCTGACGCGCGTGTTCGAGGACGTGCGCTACGGTGGGCAACCGGCAAGTGAGCGCGAAGAGCGCCTGGCCAAAGACAGCCTGGCGGCGATCGTCGCCGCGTGCGCGCAAGCCAGGGGGACGCCGTGAGCAAGCTCAGGCGCGTCCGGCCGGCTCAGTTGTTGATAGCCGCGCTGGTGTTGATCGGCGTCGGTGTGCTCACGTTCGCCTTGCGCGACGCCGTCCGCGAAGCCGTGGTGATCCCGCTGGCTTACGCCGTCTGGCTGACCGACCTGCTGTTGCGGAGCCTGCCCCAGAGCCTCTTCCTCGCCGTCTTGCTGATCATCAGTGTGGTCATTGTGCTGCGTGGATTGTTGCAGGCTGGTGCCCGTTCCGGCGATCCGCCTCTCCGGTCGGTCGCAGGCAGCGCGCGTTCACGGCTCGGCTTCTGGGCGCGCCAGCTCGGCAACCTCGACCACAGCCAATTCGCGCGCGAGCAGACCGCGCAGGAGATGCGCAGCCTGATGCTCAAGACGCTGGCGCACACGCATCAGCTCGACCCCAACGAGGTCATGGCCCGCCTTCGCAGCGGCACACTGAACGTGCCGCCGGAGATCGAGGCGCTGCTGCGCAACCGGCAGGGCTGGATGCAGGTCGAACAGCCCGGCAGCGCACACCCGCTGGCGTCGCTGTGGCGACGTCTGTGCCGCACCTTCCAACCGGCGCGCCGGATGACAGATCAGGCCGCACACCTGAACGACAAGCTCAAGGCCGCCATTGACTACGTAGAAGCGCAACTAGGCAATTCGACATGACCGATCTGCGAGTAGACCCCCCCACCGTCGGCGAAGTGGCCGAAATTACGCGCTGCGTGATCGCCCAGGTAGAGCGCGCCATCGTGGGCAAGCGCAACGTGCTGGAGATGATCATGGCCGCCTTCCTGACCGGCGGCCATGTGCTGCTGGAGGATTACCCCGGCCTGGCCAAGACGCTGATCGCCAACAGCTTCGCTGCCGCACTGGGCATGCAATTCAAACGCATCCAGTTCACGCCCGACCTGCTGCCGGGCGACATCACCGGCGGCTACGTCTTCGACCGCGCACAGAACCGGTTCGTGCTGCGCCCGGGGCCGATTTTCGCCAACATCATCTTGGCCGATGAGATCAATCGCGCCTCACCGCGCACCCAATCGGCGCTACTGGAAGCGATGCAGGAATACCAAGTCACGTTGGAAGGCGAGACGATGCGCTTACTCGAGCCGTTCATCGTCATCGCCACGCAAAACCCGATCGAGTACGAGGGCACTTTCCCCTTGCCCGAGGCGCAACTCGACCGCTTCATCGTCAAGCTCTCGGTGGGCTACCCCACCCCGGCTGAGGAACAGGAGATTCTGAGACGGCGGCGCGACCGGCAGCAGGACGCCGTCGCCATCGAAGCGGTCACCAGCGCCGAAGGGTTGCTGCGCTTGCGCCGCGCCGTCGAGCGGATCTACGTGGATCCCGACATCGAGCGCTATATGGTGGATCTCGTCACGCGGACGCGCCAGCACCGGCAGGTGGCTGTCGGCGCCAGCCCACGCGGCACGCTGGCGCTGCTCAAGCTGTCGCGCGCTTGGGCAGCGATGCACGGACGCGCCTATGTGCTTCCCGACGACGTGAAGCGCTTCGCCAAGGTCGCGCTGAGCCATCGCCTGATCCTGCAGCCCGATCTGTGGACCGTCTCGCAGGCGGCGGATCGCATCGTGGCCGAAGTCGTCCAGTCCACACCGGTGCCGGTCATCGGCGCCAAACTCGAGTCGGGATGAATGAGCAAATGAGAAGTCGCAGATGGGAGTCAGAAGTCGGTAGTCGGAAGAACGTGTCCACGACGAAATCTCATCTATCTGGTCAATCCTGTTCAAACTCCATCCATGACGAGTAGAGCGACGTTGCTCATCGTGCTGATCGCGGCGGCATTCCTGCTGGGACTGGCAGCGTTGAATGGTGGCATCGTCGCGCTGGCGATCCCGCTGCTGGTCTACCTCGGCCTGGCGCTCCTGCAGCGCCCCGAAGCGATCCAACTGACCGGCGAGCGCATCGTCCATCCCGATCGCGTCGCCGTCGGCGAGCCGGCGACCCTCCGGCTGCACCTGACGAACGACGGTGCACCCCTGAGCGAAGTGCGCGTCGAAGAGGTCGTCCCATCTGGCCTGGAGGTAACCTCCGGCCATGCGAACGCGCTTGCGCCGTTGGCGACCGGTGAGTCGCTCACCCTCGAATACACCGTGCGCGGCCCGCGCGGCGCATATCGTTTCAAACACGCCTACGCAACGGCGCTGGATGGATTCGGCCTCTTCCAGCGCCAGACGGTGATCCCGGCGTTCGCGTCATTGTTGGTGCAGCCGACGACGCAGCGGCTGCGCCCGATTCCCCTGCGCCCACCGCGCACGCGTGGGTTCGCCGGACCGATCCCATCGCGCCAGGGTGGATCGGGTGTAGATTTCTTCGCCGTGCGCGAGTATCAACTGGGCGACCGGCTGCGTTCGGTGAACTGGCGGGCCAGCGCACGCTACGACGATCGCATCTTCAGCAACGTCTTCGAGCAGGAGCGCATCGCCGACATCGGGTTGATCCTCGACGCGCGTGAGCAGAACGACGTGCGCACGACACACGGCTCGCTATTCGAACACGCCGTGCACGCGACGGCCTCGCTGGCCGAGGCGTTCCTCGACGCCGGCAACCGCGTGGGGTTGCTCGTGTACGGCAGCGGCATCGAGGGCGTCTTCCCCGGCTATGGGCGCGTGCAGCGTGACCGTCTGCTGCGTGCGCTGGCCCGCGCTACGGTCGACCACCACTTCATCTTCGAGAAGCTCGACCGGCTGCCGACGCGCTTCTTCCCCGCCCATTCGCAGATCGTCTTCGTGGGCGCGGTGATGAACGACGACGCGCCGGTGCTCGGCCGGCTACGCGCACTCGGCTACGCGGTCATGGTGGTCAGCCCCGACCCGATTGCGTTCGAGCTGCAAACGCTGGATACGAACATCCGGACGCAGTACGCCGCGCGGATCGCACGCGCTGAGCGCCGACTGAACCTGCAAATGCTCCGTCGGCATGGCGTGCAGGTGGTGGACTGGGACGTGTCGTTGCCGCTGGACGCCGTCATTCACGCTGCATTGGCGCGCCAGCCCGCGCAGCGTCGGCTGATGGTGCGCATGCCATGAGCGCATTGACCTGGACGCCCCGCTTGCTATTGGCAACGATGAGCGTTGCGCTGGGCGCGCTGTCACTCGGCCTTGCGCTGCGCGATGCCGCGATCTTCATCCCGATCTTCGCCGTCCTCGGCGCAGCATGGGCCTATAGCCGGCACCGCAGGCGCTACGGCCTGGCTGCCGCCCTCGCCAACCTGACGTTCACGGCGGTGATGGCCGGTGCAGCGGTCGGCTTGCTCATCGGCGCGCTGTCGGCGCTGATGCTGTTGACGGTCGTCGCAGCACTGGCGGCGTGGGACCTGACACACTTCGAACGGCGGATGCAGGCATTGGTGCGCGTGGAGCGCGCCGGCGACATCGAACGCCGGCATCTGCGCTGGCTGATGGCTGCTTTGTTGGGCGGAACAGCCCTCGCCGGGTTGGCGCTGACCATCCGCGCGACGCTCAGCTTCGCCGCGGTGTTCGCGCTGGGGCTGCTGGCCGCGCTCGCCCTGAGCTGGATGATCGGCGCGCTGCGGCGGGAATGATCGGGACGCCTCACCTTGACCGGATCGGACGAAAGGCGTAGACTAACGCCCAGCGATGAAGCTCGCTGTCGCCGGTGACTAGAAGGTCCCGCGAGAACCGTCAATGTTGACTGATAGCTTCTGCCGAAGTGATTATGCGGCAGAAGCTTTTTTGTTGATGCTGCAATGGACAACGTCGTACTCAATCGCATTTTGTTGGTGGGCTTAGGCGGCTGCATCGGCGCGGTGCTGCGCTATCTGTTCAGCGGCTACGTGCAAGGTGTGATGCAGAATGTGCAATTCCCCTACGGAACGATGGTCGTAAACCTAACCGGCTGCTTCATCATCGGCCTGCTGTCGCAACTGGCCGACGCGCGCGGCGTGTTCACTACCGAGTCGCGCCTGTTCGTGTTCACCGGTATGCTGGGTGGATACACGACATTCTCCACCTTTGCCAACGAGTCCATGAACCTGCTGCGCGACGGCCAGGCGCTGAGCACGTTCGCCAATGTCTCGGTGCAAGTCGTGCTCGGCCTGCTGGCAGTTTGGTTGGGCCGCGTCGCAGCTGCCCTGATCTGGAGGTGAACCGATGGTGTTACCCGAAGAAGGCTACCTGTTGCGCATCTTCATCGGTGAGAGTGATCGCAAAGACGGCAAGCTGCTCTACGAATGGATCGTGCTCGAGGCCAAGCGCCAGGGCATGGCCGGCGCGACCGTGTTGCGCGGCATCATGGGGTTCGGTGCCAACAGCCGCGTCCACACCGCCAAGATCGAGCGCCTGTCGGAAGATCTGCCCATCGTGGTCGAGATCGTTGACACGCAGGAGAAGCTGGAGCGCTTCTTCAACAGCATCGAAGGAAGCATCCGCGAAGGTCTGGCAACGCTGGAGAAGGCCCACATTCGCTTCTACCGAAGCAAACCTGCCGACACCCCCTGACACCTCGACATCACCGACACCAGCGACACTAACGGACATCAACACTGTCCCCATGCTCGCCAACGCCCGAGACATCTCCAAGCTCACCGCCATCCGCTTCGTCGTGCTGCTCGGTTTGGTCAGCCTGTTTGCCGATGTGACGTATGAGGGCGCGCGCAGCATCACCGGCCCATTCCTGGCTGTGCTCGGCGCGAGCGGCACAGCCGTCGGCATCGTAGCGGGGTTGGGCGAACTGCTCGGCTACGGGTTGCGTCTGATCTCCGGCCTGATCAGCGACCGTACCCGGCAGTACTGGGCCATCACCATCGCCGGCTACGCAGTCAACTTGTTCGCCGTGCCGCTCATGGCGCTGGCCGGCCGGTGGGAGATCGCAGCGATGCTGATGATGGCCGAGCGCATCGGCAAGGCGATCCGCACGCCGGCGCGCGACGCGATGCTCTCACACGCGACCGAGGCCACCGGGCGCGGTTGGGGCTTCGGCCTGCACGAGGCCATGGACCAGATCGGCGCGGTAGCCGGGCCGCTCATCGTCGCCGGCGTGTTGTTCGCGCGCGGCGACTATCGCCCGGCGTTCGCCTTCCTGGCCATCCCGGCGGTGCTGGCCGTCAGCACGCTCCTGCTGGCACGATTCCTCTATCCCCGCCCGCGCGACCTGGAGATCGCCCGCCCTCAATTGACGCCGCAGGGGCTGCCGCGCGTGTATTGGATGTATCTGGCCGGTGCGGCACTGGTCGCCGCCGGCTTCGCCGACTTCCCGCTGATCGCCTTTCATTTCGAGAAGAACGCCGTCGCGCCACCCAGCGCCATCCCCATCCTGTACGCCATCGCTATGGGGGTGGACGCGATCGCGGCGCTGGTCTTCGGACGGCTGTTCGACCGGATCGGCTTGACGATTCTGGTCGCTGTGACCGGGCTGAGCGCGCTCTTCGCACCGCTGGTCTTCCTAGGCAGCTTGCCGCTGGCAGTCGTAGGCATGGCGCTGTGGGGCATCGGCATGGGCGCGCAGGAGTCCATCCTGCGTGCCGCCGTCGCCGGGATGACCCACGCCGATCGGCGCGGCACGGCCTACGGCATCTTCAACACCGGCTATGGGATCGCCTGGTTTCTGGGCAGCGCATTGATGGGCGTGCTGTATGACGCGTCGCTGCCGGCGCTGATCGCCTTCTCCGTAGTCGTTCAGCTCGCCGCAGTGTGGGTGTTCTTGCGAGTAGGCAGAGCCCAAGCTTCGCCTCGGCTTTAAATAGCTTTCCAACGAGGGGTTTAACGCAAATTTGCGGGCGTCAGTCATCGCGCTGGGATGAATCCCAGCGCTAAGCATATGGGCAAGCCACACGCATCCCCCGTCGGCTCAGCCCAGGCGTTTACGCCTGGGCGGGTCTCATCGAGAGTCAAGACATACCGACAACCGGTGAACACATGTGCGGCCCAGCCTGGCTTATATGCCGTTTACTTTGCCTCCTCCGCGCAAAAAGTCAACCACTTTTCTGCGCTATATCCTCCAACGCGTGCAAATTTGCCAGCTCGCCCAGAATTGTGGACAATAGACCTTCGTGAGGAGATTACTCGCCGTCGTCGTCGCAACTATCCTGCTTTTCGCCGCGCCTGGGCCGCTACTGGCCGGATCATCTGACTCGGAGCACGATGCTGCGCGCTACGCGCGACGCGGCAAGTGGATCGAGGTCGTGATCGCCGAACAACGGCTGACCGCCTGGGAGAACGGTCGCGCCGTGATGTCCACGCCGGTCTCCACCGGCACGCGCCGCACACCTACCCCGCGTGGCACGTTCCGCATCTATGGCAAATACGCCAAGCAGCGCATGCGTGGACCGGACTACGACCTGCCCAACGTGCCCTACGTGATGTACTTCCGGCAAGGCGGCTATGCGCTGCACGGCGCGTATTGGCACACCCGCTTCGGCCGGCCGATGAGCCACGGCTGCGTCAACTTGCCGATCCGCGCCGCGGCCTGGCTCTACCACTGGGCGCCGCGCGGCACGATCGTGGTGATCCGATAATTGCGCACGACGAACGTACCTTGAACTGAACATCAACGATGCCAACCGAGGACTATGAAAGCGACACGACGACGTTTCTTGAAAATCGGCGGCAGCCTGGCGCTCGCCGCCCCATTTATTCGTATTCGCTCAACACATGGGCAAGCGCCGGATCCTAGCGCCGGCGAACCGCCGGAATCGCGCGATCCTCAACCGCAGCCCATCCCCTACGCCTTCGGCCGGGCCTTCCGCAAAGACCTCATCATCCGCGAGCGGCCTACGACCAAGTCTCCCGAAGTGCGCAAGCTGCGCGCCAATGAAGTCATCCCGATCATGGGTCAGGTCGTCGGCCTAGGCCCAACGACGTACAACCCGTTCTGGTATCTGACCCGCGACGGCTACGTGCACTCGGCCAACGTGCAGCCGTGCAATAACGTGCTGAACGAGCCGCTGAGGGAGGTGGGCGAGGATGGCTTGTGGGCTGAGATCACCGTGCCGTTCACCGAACTGCGCGCTGCAGCCGACCCGAAGGCCGGCGTGCGCACATTGCTCTACTATGGCTGTGTCTTTCGCATCCTGCGACTGGCCGAAGGAACGGATGGCAAGACTTGGTATGGGATCGCCGACGGCAACGGCGGCAACGCCGGCCTCGGCTTTGTCCGCGCCGAGCACCTGCGCCCGCTAGGGCCGGAGGATTTCGCGCCGATCTCACCCCATGTGCCGTTGGATAAGAAGCGCATCGAGGTGAATCTGAAGACGCAGACGGCAACGGCCTATGAATACGACGAGCCGGTGTTCACGGCGCGTGTTGCTACCGGCGGGAGATATCGCACTCCCGAAGGCATCGTGGATTTCTTCACCATCCCCGGCGAACACCGCATCTTCCGCAAGATCGCCGGCACGCGCATGGCGGGTGGCACACCTGGTTACGATTACTACAACCTGCCCGGCGTGAGCTGGGCATCGTTCTTTACCAGCAGTGGCATTGCCTTCCATGGGGTGTACTGGCACAACGACTACGGCCAGCCGCGCAGCCACGGCTGCGTGAACATGTTACCAGATCAAGCACACTGGGTCTTCCGCTGGACGATGCCGGCTTACCCGCATACCGAACGCTCGAATCTGCGTGCCCGTCGCGAAGAAGGGTCGCTCGTGCGTGTGTTCTAGCCGTCCAACGCTGCAGCGCGTCGGATAATATTAGGCCGTGGACATGAACGGCCAGCCAAATTACATCTTCCACATCGCCGGCATGGACTGCGCCGATTGCGCCCGGACGATCGAATCGGGCGTGGCGAAATTGGACGGCGTGCGATCGTGCGCGGTCAACTTCGGCGCAGCGACGCTCCGCGTAGAAGGCGACGTCTCGCGCGAAGCCGTCGTCGCCCGCATACGCGAATTGGGCTACGATGCGAGTAGCGAGCTCGCCCAACCGAATCTTGAGCGAACTCGCTTTCTCAATTCTCCATTCTCAATTCTCAACTTCCTCCTGGCGCGCCGCGACACGACGTTGGCCGTCATCGGCGCCGTCCTCATCCTGCCCGGCCTCGTGTTCCACGAGCTGCTGCCGTTTTTGGGCATCGAGAGCGTCTTCTTCGACATCACGTCCATCGGCGCGCTTCTGGTCGCCGGCTACCCCATCGCCCGCAGCGCTTGGCGCTCGCTCACCATCAACCGCCAGATCAACATCAACGTGCTGATGACGATTGCCGCTATCGGCGCAGTCATCATCGGCGCCTACACCGAAGCCGGCCTGGTGATGGTGCTGTTCGCTATTGGCGAGGCGCTGGAGGGATACACGACCGAGCGCGCGCGCAGGGCGATCCACAGCTTGATGGCCGTTGCGCCAAACGAAGCCACCGTGCTGCGGCCGTGCATGGATTGCCGGGAACACCTCGGGCAAGATGGCTACAGTGGCGGCCCCTGCCCGTTCTGTGGTTGGCACGAGCAACAAGCATCGGTGAGTGCGCTGCGCATCGGCGACGTGATCGTCGTCAAGCCAGGCGAGCGAATCGCTATGGACGGCCGGGTGCGCGTCGGCACGTCGTCGGTCAACCAGGCACCCATCACCGGCGAGAGCATCCCGGTGCTCAAGCAGCCCGGCGATGAAGTCTTTGCTGGCGCGATCAACGGCGAGGGCGTGTTGGAAGTCGAAGTGACGCGCCTGGCGGGGGATAACGTCATCGCGCGCATCGTCAGTATGGTCGAGGAAGCGCAGGAGCGCAAGGCGCCTGCCGAACGATTCGTGGACCGCTTCGCCCGCTACTACACGCCGGCGGTGGTTGTGTTGGCGCTGGTGATCGCCATCGCGCCACCATTACTGTTCGGCGCGCCGTTCATGCCAACGGCCGCCGACCAGGGTTGGCTCTACCGCGCTTTGGAGCTGCTCGTAGTGGCCTGTCCGTGTGCGCTGGTCATCAGCACGCCCGTCGCCATCATCAGCGCCATCGGCAACGCCGCACACCATGGCGTGCTGATCAAGGGCGGCGCATATCTGGAGGCGCTGGCCGGCGTGCGGGCCATCGCGTTCGACAAGACCGGCACGCTGACCGAGGGCAAACCCAGCGTGATCAAGGTGAAAGCGGTGAACTGCACCGACCCGGCAACCGGCGTGTGCGATAACTGCGCCGACTTGCTGGCGCTGGCCAGTGCCGTCGAGCGGCGCAGCGAGCATCCACTGGCGCGCGCCGTCGTGGCCGCAGCCGAGGACAGTCAACTGATAGCACGCTATCCCGCAGCGCAGTCGGTGAAAGCGATTGCCGGCAAAGGTGTGTCCGGCCGCGTGGCGGATCGCGACGTGCTCATCGGCAGCCATGCCCACTTCGATCAGGTATTGCCACATGACCGGGCGGTGTGCAACGAAATCGAGGCCCTCTCGACCGACGGCCTGACGCCGGTGCTGGTCGGCACGGACGGCGCATTCGCCGGCTACCTCGGCATCGCCGACGCCGTGCGCGGGACCAGCCGGCAGGTCATAGATGAGCTCCATCGCGAGGGCATCCAAGCCACTGTGATGCTCACGGGCGACAACGCGCAAACGGCGCGGGCCGTCGCCAGGCAAGTGGGCGTCACGCATGTGCGCGCAGGATTGCTCCCGGAGCAAAAAGTCGAAGCGGTGCAGGCATTGCGCGCCCAACACGGTTCGGTGGCGATGGTCGGCGATGGCGTGAACGACGCGCCGGCGCTGGCCGCAGCGACCGTCGGCATTGCGGTCGGCGGCGGGACGGCGCAGGCGATCGAGACCGCCGACGTGGTGCTGATGGGCAACGACCTGCGCAAGCTACCGTTCGCATTGCGGTTGAGCCGGGCGGCCATGCGCACGATCCGCACCAACATCGCCTTGGCCATCGGCATCAAGCTGGCCGTCCTCATCTTGGTGCTGCTCGGGCTTGGCACGATGTGGCTGGCGGTGCTGGCCGACGTAGGCGCGTCGCTGCTGGTGACGCTGCTCGGGATGCGGCTGCTTCGGTACCGCTCGGCGTAGGCGGCTTGTGCGGGCGCGCCGCCTCCCCTACCCTTCTCTGTCCCGAGGCGCAGAGGCCTGCTGAGCTAACTCTCTGCCGGCGACGGTTAGCGTCAGATGTCCGTTCGCTTGCTGCACGAGCTGCGCACGCTTGGCCAGGCGGATGATCCGACGGGCGAATCCGGGCTGCCAGCGCAGCTCGCTGCTGAGGTGTGCCACCTCGGCTTCGTGCTCCTCGTAAGCCTGATGCTCGTGGTTGAGCAGGTGAACAATCAGGTTCTCCATCGCCACGCGCAAACGCTGGCGCCGCAAGCGTCGCGCCTTGGCCACCAGACCATGTGCAGGCGAGAACAGCAGCGCCAGCAAGAAGAGGACGCCGGTCATCGTCGCCATCGCCCCGGCCACCGACGCATCCAGCGCTAGCGCGATGAAGAAGCCGGCAACAGCTGATGCTGCCCCGGCCATAACGGCCAGGACGATCATCCTCCTTAAGTCGTCAGTGAGTAGATAGGCCGTTGCGGCCGGCACGATCATGAACGCGACAACCAGGATCGCGCCGACGGCCGTGAACGCGCCTACCGTGCTGACCGAGACCATCGCCATCAAGGCATAGTGGATGAGCACGGGAGAAAAGCCCAGCGCCGCCGCCAGGCCCGGATCGAACGTCGCCACCTTCAGCTCCTTGAAGAACAGCGTGACAAAGAGCAGGTTGACGATGCACAACGCCCCCATCACCCACAACGATTGGGGGCCCAGATTCACGCCGTTGACGATCAAAATATCGAACGCGGCAAATTCGATGTTGCCGTAGAGCACCGCATCGGTATCGAGGTGCACGTTGGCGAAGTACTTGGACACGAGGAAGGTGCCGAGCGCAAACATGGCCGGGAAGACGATGCCGATGGCCGACTCGCCGCCGACCCTGCGCGTGTTCTGCAGCGCTTCAACCAGCGCAACGGTGATCACCGCTGCCAGCAACGCTCCGGCGAAGCCGGCCAACAGGTTCGGCCCCTGCGCCAGGAAGTAGCCGGCGACGATGCCCGGCAGGATGGCATGACTGATCGCGTCGGCGATCATCGCCATTCGCCGCAGCACCAGGAAGGTGCCCAGCAGCGCGCACGCCGCTGCGACCAGCACGCCGGTGAGGAGGATGGCGAGAGAAGCGCTCATATTTCAGCGATCAGCTATGAGCTTTGAGCTATGAGCTTCGAGCGATCAGCACTCAACTCAAAACTCACAGCTCACGGCTCATAGCTCACGACTCACTGCCGATCGTCTCATCGCGTCCCACACCAAGCCGCGTTCCGGCGCAAGGAAAAGCGAGAACAGCACAATCACCGTCAGGCTGAGGATGATCATCGGACCGGTCGGGATGCCTGCGTCGCTCACGCTGAGCAACGCCCCGGCCAGGCCCGCCAGCGCGCCGAACAGCGCCGCCAGGATGAGCATCACGCTCAGCCGGTTCGTCCACTGCCGCGCTGCCACCGCCGGCCCAACCAGCATCGCGGCCATCAACACCACGCCAACCGTTTGCAAGCCAATGACGATGGCGATCACAACCAACGAGGTGAGCAGCACGCTCAGGACGTTGGTGTTGAACCCCAGGCTGGCGCCAAATGACGCGTCGAACGCCAGCAGCTTGAACTCCTTGTAGAGCAGGGCAACGAGGGCGAGGGCACTCCCACCGAGGATCGCCATCGTGATGACGTCCTCCGCAACCAGCGCCGCCGCTTGGCCGAACAGGAACTTGTCCAAGCCGGATTGATTCGCGTCGCCGCGCTTGGTGATGAACGTGAGCAGCACGATGCCGAAGGCGAAGAACGTGCTGAGCACGATGCCGAGCGCGCCATCTTCGCTAATGCGCGTGTGCCGGACGATCTGTAGCAGCAGGATGGTGGCGATCCATCCGGCAACGGCTGCACCGATCAGCAGGACGATTTGCGTCTTGGCGTGCGCGAGCAGATAGGCGACACAGATGCCGGGCAGCGCTGCATGCGCCAGCGCATCACCCAGCAGACCTTGACGTCGCAACACGGCGAAACACCCCAGCACGCCGCTCACCACGCCCAGCAGTGCGCTGCCCAGCGCCACGTTGCGCAGCGTGTAGTCGAAGATCAGATCTCTGAGCAGCTCCATAGGCAAATCGCGCATATCACGTCTTGCGCGTCACGGATCATGCCAAGTGTCACATGTCACGCGCTGCACCTTGTCCCCTTGTCCCCCTGTCTCCTTGTCCCCCTGTCTCCTTGTCCCCCTGTCCCCTATCTCCCTGTCTCCCGCGCCCTCAAACACTTGCCATCTGCCCACGGTCGCGCTCGAAATGTCGAAGATGCTCGATCGCTGCCTTCATCGTGCCGCCATAGGTCTTACGCAGGTTTTCGGCGGTGAAGGTGGACTCGAACGGGCCGCTGGCGATCAGCCGGACGTTGAGCAGCGCTACCCAGTCGAAATAATCCGGCGCAGAGTCCAGGTCGTGATGCACGCAGATCACCGTCTTGCCCTGACGTTGCAGCGTTTGCAACAACGCCACGATCGCCCGCTCGGTCACCGCATCCACGCCGACGAACGGCTCGTCCATGAAGTAGATTCGGGCATCCTGTGCCAGGGCGCGCGCCAGGAAGACGCGCTGTTGCTGGCCGCCGCTGAGCTGGCTGATCTGCCGGTCGGCGTAGCGCGCCATGCCCACCTGATCCAGACAGTGCATCGCAAAGTCGCGCTCGGCTTTCCCCGGCCGGCGAATCCAGCCCAGCCGGCCATAGGTGCCCATCATCACGACGTCGAGCGCCGTCGTGGGAAAGTCCCAGTCCACGCTGCTGCGTTGCGGCACGTAGCCCACCAGTCGGCGCTGCTCGGCATACGGCCGACCGTAGATCCGCACACTGCCGGCGACCAACGGAACCAGTCCTAGGATCGCCTTGATCAGCGTGGACTTGCCGGCGCCGTTCGGCCCGATGATGGCGGCCAGTTTGCCTTCCGGGATCATCAGGTCAATATCCTGCAGCACCGGTTTATCGCGATAGGCGACCGTCAGATCGTTGATCTCGACCGGACGGGGAGCGACGACATCTACGCATGGCATAGCCACGGACATTTGGTCGTTGATGGCAGAGGAAGAGAGCATGATTGATGATTGATGATTGCGAATCGCGAAGTGTGATGCCGGCGCACTCGGCAATTGAAAGTGACCCATTGCGAGTTCAGCGTAGCGCGCTGACGATCGTATCCACGTTGTGCTTGACCATGCCGATGTAGGTGCCTTCCGGCGTGCCGTCGGCGCCCATCGCGTCGGAGAACAGCTCGCCGCCGATCTTCACATCCCAGCCGCGCGCGCGCACCGCCGCCTGCACGGCTTCGATCGTGGCCGGAGGCACCGACGACTCGACGAAGATCGCCTTGATCTTGCGCTCGGCGATCAGCGCCGCCAACGCTTGCACGTCGCGCGCGCCGGCCTCGGTCGCCGTACTGACGCCCTGCAGGCCACGCACTTCGAGGCCGTAGCGCCGGCCAAAGTAGCCGAAGGCATCATGCGCCGTGATCAACACGCGCGACTCCGGCGGGATGAGCGCGATTTGCTGCTCGACGTATGCATGCAGCGCATCGAGCTGCTCAAGATATAGCTCCGCGTTGCGCTCATACAATTCGCGCGACGCCGGATCGAGCGCGCTTAACG
Organism: Candidatus Roseilinea sp.; assembly: GCA_025998955.1. Taxonomy (NCBI): domain Bacteria; kingdom Bacillati; phylum Chloroflexota; class Candidatus Thermofontia; genus Candidatus Roseilinea; species Candidatus Roseilinea sp. The sequence continues at coordinate 12,350 of AP024676.1, read as the reverse complement.
TCTTCGCCACAAACCTCACGGCTTCCTGCCACAACGTGACATCGAACCAGATATGCGGGTCGTGATGCCCTTTGGACTCTTCCAGCTCAATCAACCGCGCAGGGTCAATGGCGCTCGTCACGGCGAATGTTCGCTTACCGGCACGCGTCATCTTCTCGAACAACTCGGCCATGCGTCCCTCGAGATGCAAACCGTTATAGAAGATGACATCAGCGCGATCGAGCTTCACGACGTCGCCGCTGCTGGGCTTGTACAGGTGCGGGTCCACACCCGGCCCCATCAGGCTGACGACCTCGACGCGGCCGGCACCGACGTTCTCTACGATGTCGGCCACCATGCCGGTCGTTGTCGTCACGCGCACCTTGCGCGAAGCAAGATCCGAGTGCTCCGCTGAGGACGACACAGAACAAGCAACCAACAACAAGGCCGTCAGTATCAGCATCAGCGTGCTCGCTGCGTGCAGCATTGTTCGCATCGCTCAACCGCTCATTTAGGCTAGGCTAAATCAAGGGCGATTATATTTAGGCAAACCTAAAAGTCAAGGCTGAATATCCCACACGATATCCCACATAGCGTGTGGGATATCCGCCGGGTGGATTAGCGGGTCCAGCCGGAAAGCGACCGCATGCCGGGCAGGTCGTCCATTTTGCGCTCGATCGCGAGCAAGACCGCCGGGCCGTAGCGGTCTTCGCTGAGCACCGATTTCGACACGCCGTTCATCTCGATAGACAACGACAGGGTGATCCATGGGACGCCGGGCGAGGGATAGACGTTGTCCAGCTCGAAGAAGTCGGGATGGGTGAAGTCGGCCAGCACGTTCATCACGACTTCCGGCGGCACGTTGAAGGCGTGCGTGCCGCGCACGCGAGTATGATCGCCCCCCTCGTAGATGAGCCGGCCGTCGCTCCGCAGTGTGATGACGTAGTTAGGACAGCCGACGCAGGTACGTCTGAGCTTCATCACGATCGGCTGAGGCGAGGCCAGGGAGAAGGCCGGGGCGCGTTCAAAGTGCGTCACCACGAGGCAGACCATGGCTCCGAGCGCCGTGGCGCACGTTGCAATTGCCAGTCGGCGAGACGCAACCACAATGCCCAATTATCCTGTGCGGCGCGCCCGAGCCAGCGGGTCATCGCCACGCCACGTCCCTTCAGACGAGAGCGGTATGAAGCGGGCGAAGAGATCTTCGGCATACCAGGCCTCCTCGCGTGTGCGCCGGATGACCTCCGCGTGTGCCGGCGCGCGATAGGCGAACGCGCGCATGTCTGCCTCCGAACGCCATAGGCTGAAGGTCGCCTGGCGCACCACCGGTGCCTCGCCGATGCCGACGGACAACACCAGCCCGGGCACATCGGACAATGACCGGTTCGTCTCGGGCACGCGCGACCAGAACGCGATCAGGCGACGCCAACGGATCGTCGCGCGCGTCAGCACGCACAGCGGACCCGGGCCGGGCGGCGCGACCGGCTGAAAGGGATTGACGCCCGACCATGCACCGCGCGCCTGAGTCGCGACCATGCGCACCGTCCAGACCTCATCGGCGCGACTGCGAAAACGGCGCATCACCGTTGCCTGGTCGTAGAATGCATCCGCATGCTCGGGTGACGCCCACACGGCCAGCAGGCCATAGGCCCCGAGATCGGGTCGCAGGCTGAAGCCATCGCCCATGCCGAGCAGCTTCCAGAAGCGCAGGCCGGGAATGCGGCGCAACGCCGGGCGCGCTAAGGCCAGCTGTGCCATCATCCAGGCGCGCGCCGGACCGCTGAATCGCATCAGCGTGAGCGAAGTGAGCGAACGCATCGGGTAAAATTGTGATTCCACGGAGAGGTAGCATAGCCCGGTCTAATGCGCGCGCCTGGAGAGCGCGTGGGCCGAAAGGCCTCGCAGGTTCAAATCCTGTCCTCTCCGCTGGAAAAGCGAAACCAGGCTTCTAACGAAGCCTGGCTTTTCTTTTGCCAAAAAGAAACCGGGCTTCTCACAGAAGAAACCCGGCTTCTCGGTTGAACGACTAGAAGTCGCCGCCCATGCCGCCCGGAGGCGTAGCCGGCGTCTTCTCCTTCTCCGGAATGTCCGTCACCAGCGCCTCGGTGGTCAGGATCATGCTGGCGATCGAGGCCGCGTTCTGCAGCGCGCCCTTGGTCACCTTGGCCGGGTCAATGATGCCCGCCTTGAGCATGTCCACATAGTCACCGGCGATGACGTCATAGCCGAAGAACTTCTTGTCCTTGCTCATCGCGCGCACCTGCTGCACGACGACGCTGCCGTCCATGCCGGCGTTGGCCACGATGCGGCGGATCGGCTCTTCGAGCGCGCGGCGCAGGATGTTCACGCCGACCTGCTCATCCTCATGCTGCATCTTGACGTTGTCCAGGGCGCTGACCGCGCGGAGCAGTGCCACGCCGCCGCCGGGCACAATGCCTTCCTCAACCGCCGCGCGGGTAGCCGAGAGGGCATCCTCGACGCGGTGCTTCTTCTCCTTCAGCTCGGTCTCGGTGGCCGCGCCGACGCGGATGACCGCGACGCCACCAGCCAGCTTGGCCAGTCGCTCGTTCAGCTTCTCCTTGTCGTAATCGCTGGTGCTCTTCTCGATCTCGACGCGGATCTCCTCGATGCGCGCCTTGATGCGCTTCTCGTCGCCCTTGCCGCCGATGATGGTGGTGTCATCCTTGGTGCTCACCACGCGATCCGCGCGGCCGAGGTCCTCGATCTGCACGCCCTCCAGCTTGCGGCCCATCTCCTCGGTAATGACCTGGCCGCCGGTCAGGATGGCGATGTCCTGCAGCATGGCCTTGCGGCGATCACCGAAGCCCGGCGCCTTCACCGCCAGCACGTTCAGCATGCCGCGGAGCTTGTTCAGCACCAGCGTCGCCAGCGCCTCGCCGTCCACATCCTCGGCGATGATCACCAGGTCGCGCTTGCCGCGCTGCACCAGCCGCTCCAGCAGCGGAATGATGTCGGCGGCGGCGCTGATCTTCTTGTCGTGGATCAGGATATAAGGATCCTTGATCTCGGCTTCCATGCGCTCCGGGTTGGTGATGAAGTACGGTGAGATGTAGCCGCGGTCGAACTCCATACCCTCGACGTACTCGGTCTCGAAATTGAGCGACTTGCTCTCCTCGACCGTGATTACGCCGTCCTTGCCGACCTTGTCCATCACCTCGGCGATCAGGTTGCCGATCTCGGGGTCTTGGGCGCTGATGGTGGCCACCTGGGCGATCTGGTCCTTCTTGTTCACCTCGACGGCCATGTTCTTCAGATACTCAACCACCGCCTCGACGCCCTTCTCGATGCCATGCTTGATGAGCATGGGGTTGGCGCCGGCAGCGACGTTCTTCAGGCCCTCGTGCACGATGATCTGGGCGAGCACCGTCGCCGTGGTGGTGCCGTCGCCGGCGATGTCGTTGGTCTTGGTGGCCGCTTCCTTCAACAGTTGCGCGCCCATATTCTCGTAGGGATCGGCCAGTTCAATTTCCTTGGCCACGGTCACGCCGTCGTGGGTGACGGTCGGCGCGCCATACTTCTTGTCGAGTGCCACGTTGCGGCCCTTCGGGCCGAGCGTCGTTGCTACGGCGGTAGCCAAAATGTCAACACCGCGCTTCAGGCTGCGGCGAGCCTCTTCGTTGAAAACCAGTTGCTTTGCCATTTCGATCTCTCCCTAGCCAGTTGGTTATCAGTAATCGGTCACAGGTAATCGGTTCGTCGCAAACAGACGATAGCGATTACGGTTTACGAATTACTCCACCACTGCGAGGATGTCGCTTTCCTTGAGGATGAGGTACTTCTTGCCTTCGATCTTGATTTCGGTGCCGGCATACTTAGCGTAGAGCACCTGATCACCTTCCTTGACGTCCATGGGGATCACTTTGCCGTCGTCGTCCTTGCGTCCAGGACCGGCCGCCAGAACGACACCCTTTTGGGGCTTCTCTTTGGCCGTCTCCGGCAGCACCAGCTTGCCGCCCGCGAACGTCACCTCTTCTTCCTCCATCGGCTCGACCACGACGCGGTCGGCCAGAGGGCGAATGTTGATCTTTGTCAGGACTGAATCCACTTTCTTCGCCATTGCTTTTCCTCCGGAAATTTGACTGGCTGGCAGTCTGCTACGAGAGTGTTAGATGAGTGTTGGTTTTTTAGCACTCAAATCTTGATAGTGCTAATTTCGGGCGCGATATTAGCACACTTGAGCAAAAAGTGTCAAGAGGAGAAACGCGCCCAGATTCGGTCAGGGCCGAACCCGGGTGAAGTTAGGGCTGGATCTGGGCTGGTTCCGTGACGTAGATGGCCGGGTCGCCCTGGTACCACTCGATCAAGCCGGTCACGCGTACGCGGTCACCGACGCGATAGCGCGCCTCGGGTACCCCGCCGAACGCCGGCCAGTCGGCCTTGCGGATCAGCGCCTTGAACGCGCCGCGGTGCGGGTACTCGAAGCCCAGCAGCACCTGCTTGCCGTTGTTGAACACGTAGCGCAGCACGCCCTCCACGGTGACGACGCGATCTGACCACTCGCGCGCCTGAGTGTAGGAGATCGCGGGTGGCTCCGCGTGAGCAATGAGCGATATGGGAGGTGCGAGGGATGCCGGCTCGATAGCCTGAGCGGAGGCAACGGTCGGTGAGCCGCCGGTCAGCGCGACGATAGCACCGTCGGTGCTGCGGAAGTAGACATTGTCCTTGCTGACCGTCCAGACCGAGTATTCGCTCCAGTAGCGGTCGTAGATCGCGCCTTGGTTGTAGTAGATATAGAAACCACGGTCGTATCCGCGCGTGTTCTGCAGACCACTGGCACAGTAGTGCGATGTGTTGAAAGCGCACCCGCCGCTATCCTGTGAGGCGGCAATCGTGTCCAATCGTTGCGAGGTAATCTTGCTGCCGAAGCTGCCGCGCGCATCAGAACGATCGAGGATGCGCAAAGCGAATCCAGCCTCCCAGTGCCCGCCGAACAGGTAGTCGCCGGCCATCGAGACATTCGGCTGCTCGTCAGTTATCAGGTAGGGATTTGCGCTGCCGGGTGGCCAGTCGTAAAAGATGAAGCGCACATCACCACCCTGCAGCCCACTTACAGTTGTCTCATCTAGCATCATCTCACCGAAGTGTGAATCAGCGCGTGAGTCGTAGTTTGAGTGTTTGGCGCGAATGATGGTGTAGACGACCTCTTTGCCGTTTGGCAGGCGCTTGACAACCGGCTGCGGTCCCATCGGCATGTAGCCCCCGTCGCCATAGCCGCCATGGCCAACGTTGGCGATGAATGGGATGCTGCCATCGTCTAGGTCAAGCACAAACAGGGCTTGTTGGGTCGGATTAGCCGTCAGGAAGGCGCGCATGCCGCTGTTGGTTTGCGGCCAATCCCGCCACATCGTGTCCCAGTCCAGCCGAACTTTCATCAATGCATAGCCGCTGCCGTCAGCGATCACCGGCCAGCCATTTTTGAATTCGGCAAAGTTGCGCGCGTCGGATGTTTCACCTGCGGCTAAGCTCGCATGTAATGGCCGCACCCGCCATGCTCGGTTACCGTTGCCGTTCTCGATAGCATGCACGTATAAGTCTGCCGTCCCGATGACGACTCGGTTCCGGCTGGCCGAATACGCCGGCGGTGTATGCACCTCCGCTCCCGCCTGATACATCCAGATTTGCTGCATGGTCGCTTTGTTCACGGCGTAGGCGCGGTTACCGATGGCAAAAATCACCCGATCGCCAAGCACTGCCGGCGGCAGCGGCAGCACGCTACTCGCACCCGTGGCGAACTGGCCGGCCACATTCCCGTTTGAGGCATTCAGCTTGTAGAGCGTGCCGTTGCTGGAGAGTGCGAATACGGCTTGCGTGTCCCCGTCGTAGGCAACCGTCGAGTTGATGTTGCCGCCGGGGCGGGCATTCCACACCTCCACGCCGTCAGTCTCACGCAGGGCATACACGCCGCGGTTGCCGGCAGCCACATACACTCGCCCACCGCCGGTCACCGGCTGCACGTTGCGCGGCAGGCTGGTTTTGCCGGCGCTGACGCCGCCGGAGCTGTTTGGCCCGTTCCAGCTCCAACGCCAGCGCCAGGGTGGCGCGACGACCTGCGCGGTGTAGCCGGTGCGTTGGGCGTTATAGCCGTGCTGTGACCATTCCTCGCCAGATGCGGGTGGCGTGCCGGTAGGCGTCGGTGTAGGTGTCGGACTAGCCGTTGGCGGTTGGCTCAACAACACCGGCAGATACGTCGTCGGCGACAGCACGTTGCCCTGTGCGAATGCAACGCCCGCATGCATGAACGTTGTGTGGCTGCTGATTTGAGGATTCTGCAATCTAGCAGCAAACGCACCTATCTGACTAGAGTCTACCGTTAGGAGAAGGGCGGCTACCGGAAGAAATATCAGGAGATGAAATTTGCCTTTAACGTTCCGATTCATGCGTGCCCCGGATCTTGCTGCAATTCAAACCTATGTCGAGGCTAGCAGAAAATCGGGAGCACTTCCACTACGCTTTGGTTCATCGGCATATCGTCGGTGTGGACGCAACGGACGATGCATGCCCTACCCACGCCCTACTGCTGAAACGACGCTTCATGGATGCAGAGGCCTCACACGTTAAGGCATAGGCGTGACGGGAGGCACCTGCGAGGGATCGTCGGCAATGTAGATCGCCCGCGGCGTCGGCAGATCCGCATCTGCCGCCTGGACACCCGGCAGAGGAATCGGCGTAGCCAGCGGATCGGACCAGCCGATGCTAAGCTGAGCGCCCACCGGCGTCGCCACCATCAGGATCACCAGTGCAATAGCAAGCGCAACCAGGAGACCAACCGCCGGAAGATGGCGTGATCGTGACATCTCAAAACCTCCTTCACTCAGCCCTTTCGAGCCGAGGGATTCAGCTTCATGTTCTACGACGCAGCAGCGATGCAACACGTGCGCCGATCATACCTCTCCCACGTGAATCGCCATCGTTCCCATGCCCAACAGCCGGTAGCACACGTTGCGATAGCCGACTTCTTGCATGATTCGCTTGAGCGGCTCGGCCGGCGGGAAGCGCGTGAGCGAGTCGGGCAGGTAACGATAGGCTTGGGGGTCGCCGGCGATGATGCCGCCGATGATGGGCACCAGCTTATAGAAATACACGGTGAACGCCTGCTTGAAGATCGGCGTCTGGGGATGGGTGATCTCCATGCACACGACGCGCCCGCCGGGCTTGACCACGCGCTTCATCTCGCGCAGGCACAGCCGCAAATCCACCACATTTCGGATCAGAAAGGCGTTCGTGCAACCGTCGAACGTTGCATCGCGGAAGGGCAGCGCAAGTGCATCGCCTACGCCCCAGACGACGCCGTGCTCATCGCGCAATTGTGCCTTGCGCACCCCCTCGCGCAGGATGGTCTCGGAGAAGTCCATCGCCACCACGCGGGCATTCGGGTAGGCCTCGCGAACGGCAAAGGCCAGGTCGCCGGTGCCGGTGGCGAGGTCGAGGATCAACCCACCGGCGCTCAGCCCGAGTTCGCGCGCGGCGATGCGCCGCCAGACCTGATCGCGCCCGCCGGTCATCACGCGATTCATCAGGTCGTAGCGCCGCGTGATGCGGGAGAACATCGCTTGCACGCGCTTGGATTGCTCGTTCATCGGTGGCCGGTTAGCAGCGTCACCTGCTGCTGCCCAATTATTGTTTGCGCAGCCATCTCTGCCAGGAAGTCATACGCTGCCCTCGCGGCACAACCTGCGGGATAGTGACGTCGCATCGTCTTGTCATTGATGCAAGAGGGGGCAGGATGATCCCTTATGCATGCGCGGGCACAGCTTGAGGTCTAGCCTTGACTGAGCAACCGGCGTATGGCATGGTTGATTGGATGAAGCGCGGAGTAAACGTGTTGGTAAACCTCTGTGTAGAGACGGTCATAGAAGGCCGCATGTTCGCTGGGTGACACGACGGTTACAGGATGAGAGGCCGTGACGACACTCACAGCCTCTTCAATGTCCGCGTAAACGCCACCAGCTATACCGGCAAGCATAGCAGCTCCCAATGCAGCACCTTCTCCGACATCGAAGATGTCTATGCGGCTACCAAATACATCAGCTTTGATTTGCATGAGCAGCGCATTGCGTGTGCCACCGCCCGTAGCACGGATGCGCTCAGGAGTTCGCTGCTGCAAAGCCAGGAGCGGATAGAGAGCGCTGCGCATCTCCATCGCTATCCCTTCGAGGAGTGCGCGAAAGAGATTGCCTCTGCGCACATCCGTCGTCAGACCGAGAAATGCACCCATCGCGAGTGGATCGTTGTAAGGCGTATTAGCTGCACGCAGATGGGGCAGAAAGCTTACACCCTCGCTGCCCGGTGGAACGCGCTTCGCCTCCTCGATCAAAATGGAATAGTCGTGGCTTTCGCCAAGCACCTGTTTGAACCACTCGATTGCTGCCCCAGAAGAAAACTGTCCACCAAGGATGTAGTACCCGCCCGCGACGTGAACACCTTGTGCGTAACCCATCCGTGCCAATGTGATGTCGTCGAGCACGTTGGAGAGCGGCATGAACAGCGCTTCGGCTGTGCCAATTGAATCGAGGACATCACTCGGGCGTATGACGCCCGCTGCTAACGCGGCACAGACATGGTCGTGTCCACCGGTCGCTACTTGCACAGATTCCGGTAAACCCGTTGCCCGGGCCACCTCGGGCAAGATAGATCCGAGGTGTGTGCCGCTCGGCATAAGTGGTGCCAGAAGCGATGGCCGGATTCCTATCGCATGCAGCAAGTCATCGTTCCAACGGAGGCCGCGGAGATCCAGCGCCAACGTGCGCGAGGCGAGCGAGTAATCGGTAGCAGCAACGCCACATAGCCTATAGGCAATGAAATCGGCCATGTTTAGCCAGCGCTCCGCACGCGCAAGCACATCAGAATGATTGTCTTGCAGCCAGAGTATCTTGCACAGGCCGTAAATCGGATAGACATCTAGCCCGCAAGACTTGAAAATGTGCTCTCGACCAATATGTTCCGCCAGGTAGGCAGCCTGTGGCTCTGTTCGGCGGTCGAACCAAGCAATAGCGTGGTAAAGCGGATGACCTTCTCCGTCTATCGGCACTCCCGACTCTCCCATACTGGAGCAGGCCACGCCGGCAATCTTCCGCGCTTGCTCGACTTGGGAGACTGCGGTTCGAATCAAGCCGAGCACTTGTTGCCAAATCTCCTCAGGTTCGTAATACGCCTGCCCCGCGCCTAGGTAATGCGTCGGGGTTGGAGCGCTGGCATGAGCGACGACGCGCCCCGCCCTGTTGAAGACAAGTGCTTTCAGATTCGTCGTCCCGATGTCAATACCGAGCAGCAGTGCGCTTGGTGAGGTCATCGCATAGATTAACCCTTCACTGCGCCAAATGTCAGGCCACGAACGATGTACCGCTGTGCCAATAAGGCGAGGATGGTGGGCGGAAGTAACGTAAGCAATGTGCGCACGCCCACATACCAGAACTGTACGCCGCGCGTGTGTTCCGCGCCGGCGATGATTACAGGCATCGGAATGGCGGCCTTAGTGGTCAAAGACAGCGCAAATAGAAACTCGTTCCAACTGAAGGCCATGCAGATGATCCAAGCTGCCACCAAACCGGGCAGCACGAGCGGAAGTGCGACGCGCAAGAAAGCTTGTAGCGTCGTTGCTCCATCCACGTAGGCCGCCTCCTCGAGTTCGCGTGGCAGCTCCCGAAACATCTGACTCAAGATAATCACAGAGAAGGGCAGCGTGAAAGTGGCGTTTAACAACACGAGCGCCACGATACTATCCAGTAGGCGTAGCTCTCGCATGATGAGGAAGAAGGGGACAACGAAGAGTACCGGCGGCAGAATGCGCTGCGAGAGAAACCACGTGGTCAGAAAGCCATTGCTTGGGCGACGGAAACGAAAGCGTGCTAGGGCATATGCCGCCGGTGTGCCGATAAAGATAGAGAGGGTGGCCGCACCGAGTGCGATGGCAGTGCTGTTGAGCAACGCCTGTCGCGTCTCTGGAATGGCCAGTTCACCAATCCAATGGTCTATGGTGGGCTGGAACTGAAGAAATGGAACGAAGGTGTTAGCGAAGGTATCGGCGGGTTTTTTGATCGAGTTGAGAAAAGCCCAGTAGAAGGGTAGAGCAACCCACGCTACGGCCACGAAGAGTAGCCCCAATGTGAGCACTTGAGCAGCGGGAGAAAGTTTGCGAAACATGACCTTTCCAATCAGCTCTCCACGTCGTAAAGCCGACCGATTCGCCGGAAGAGTAGGGTGACGATGACGCTCACGATAACCAACAATAGAAACCCCTGCGCAGCGGCGTATCCGTGATCGAAGAAGCGCATCGCTGTTCGATAGGTGAACAGGCTGTAGACCTCCGTGGCTCGTCCTGGGCCGCCCAACGTGAGGCTGGTGGGGATGTCGAACACCTTGAATGCCTCGACGAGCCGCAGAAGCAGTATGAGGAACAGTGTGGGTAGCATAAGGGGAAGCGTAATGTATCGAAATGCGGCAAAGCGCGAAGCGCCATCTACTTCTGCTGCTTCATAGAGATCTATTGGCAGGGCCTGTAAGGCAGCGAGAGAAACGAGAAAGACGAAAGGCGTCCACTGCCAGATATCAACCAGAATGACTGCTATGAGCGCCCAGAAAGGATTAGACAGCCAAGGCACCGGCTCGATGCCGAGCGCGCGCAAGAATACATTCAGCGGTCCGTTTTGCTCGTAGAAGATGGTGATGCCCAGATAACCAATTGCTACTGGCGTTGCGAAGAGCGGGAGGATCATGATTGCGCGCAACACGTTCTTGCCACGCATCTCTTGGTTGAGAAGCAATGCGAGCCCAAAGCCCAGGATCATTTGCACGATCACCGTGGCAGCTACGAATATCAGTGTAGTGCGCAGCCCTGAATGAAGATTGGCATCCGTGAGGAGACGCCCAAAGTTCTGTAAGCCGACAAACTCATTGATCCGTCCGAAGCGAAAGCTGAACAGACTGTTGTAGAGCGCATAAACCAGCGGGAAGATTGAAAAGGCAAGCACCCACACAACGGCCGGCAGAAGAAAGAAACGCTTGACCCGATCACGGTGCTGGGCGAGTCTGATGTGCTTTTGAGGAATCTGGGTAGTCGCAATCGTCGCCATAGACACGAGGTGCTGGCGTATCAGTCGTTCTAGGCTGATACGCCAGCAGCAGCATACGAGATTGCAAGCACGACTGTCTTGCTGCAATGACCCTTTACTGATCGAGGCCGAGAGACGTTACGTAGATCTCCCGCTGTTTCTCCCGTCCCAGACGATCGGTGATGGCTTCGAAGTCAGCCACAGTTGCCTTCAAGGCTTCTTCAGGGGTCTTCTGCTTGGTTGCCGCTTCGGACAGATGAATATCCAGCGCCGTCCAGTACTCAAAGGTGCCAGGGATGCGCAGGTAGGGGAACTGCAGCTCTGCGCTGAAGTTATCGAAGTAGGCTTGGGTATAGTCACGGATATCCTTCTCATCCCAACCGGCAGCAAGGTAGTCTTCGATCTTGGCCGTTCCGGCAGGTGGCAGATAGTGGCTGAAGCGGCCAGGGTCAACGCCGTCCCAACCCCGTGCTGCATAGATCAGCGACTTGGGCTTGCTGGCCATCAGCGCGAGCAGATAGTAAGACGCCTCCGGCGCTTTGGAGAACTTGGAGATCACGCCGGCCCACGACCCCCCGGTAGTGTTGCCCACGCGATTGACGCCGTTGACCTTCACCCATTGACCCGTCTTGAGGTTGTAATACTCCGTTGTGCCGGGCAGGAGTGCAGCGCCGGTCTTCCCTTTCACCTTGCTGCCCTCCTGCTGGGCAAGCGCGCCGAGGTCACCCCACGTGAAGGTCAAAGCCGCTTCACCGCGCAGGAAGTGATCCCAAGCCTCACCGAGGCTCCAACCCATCATCGCCTCCGGCCCGAACTGGATCAAGTCCACCAGCGTCTCAAGTGCGCGGAGATGGCCGGGGCTGTCCATCAATGGCTTCATCGTCTCCGGATCAAACCAAAAGAGCTTGGTGTTCTCCGGGCCAATCACGAACGGCGCGGCGAAAGACATAAAGTGGAACATGCCCTGCCCACCAACCTTGAGATGCATCGTGAGGCCGTTATCCGGCTTGCCGTCGCCGTTCAGGTCTTTTCCGTTGAAGTACTCAGCGACATCACGGAACTCCTTCCAGGTCTCCGGCACTTTCAGATCGTAGCCATACTTCTCCTTGAAAGCTGCTTTGTGGTTGGGGTCTTCAAGGAGGTCTCGGCGGTAATACATGACTTGGCCATCATGATCGTTGGCCACCATGTACTTCTTGCCGCCATACTCCAGCAGCGATCGTGGGCCGGGCTGCACATCCTCGATATCCCACTGCGGGAAGCGCGGGTCTTTGTACCAATCGTCGTAACTTAAGATCTCAC